>JAASSS010000035.1 GCA_021767745.1 Pseudomonadota bacterium | reverse complement strand
GGCGGCGGGCGTGCCCAGCCCGAGCAGCACCTTGACCGCCTCCATCGCCTGCAGCGCGCCGATGACGCCGACCACCGGCGGCAGCACGCCGTTCACCGCGCAGGTCTCGGCCTGGCTGTCTTCGTCGCGATACAGGCAGCGATAGCAAGGACCGCCGAGGTCCGGCCGCAGCACGGTGAGCTGGCCCTCGAAGCGGATCGCCGCGCCGGAGACCAGCGGTCTGCCGGCCGCGACGCAGGCCGCGTTGACGGCGAAGCGGGTGGCGAAGTTGTCGCAGCCATCCACCACCACGTCGGCCGCCTGCACGTAGCGCGGCAGGTTCGCTGCATCGGCCTGCACCGGTACGGTCACGATGTCGATCTGTGGATTGATGGCACCGAGCGTGCGCCGGGCGCTCTCGGCCTTGGGCCGGCCGGCATCGGCATCGCGGTGCAGCAGTTGCCGGTGCAGGTTGGAAATCTCGACCACGTCCGGATCGAGCACCGTCAGCCGGCCGATGCCGAGTCCGGCGAGATAGGCGCCGGCGGCCGAGCCCAGCCCGCCGGCGCCGATCAGCAGGACGTGGCTCGTCAGCAGCTGCTCCTGACCGGCCGGGCCGATCTGCGCCAGCTTGAGCTGGCGGCTGTAGCGTTGCAGCTGCTCGCGCTTCATGTCGTCGTTCCGGGTCGGCGGGCAGCGCTGACGCGGCCGCGATCGCCGAGATCCCGATGCAGGCTGATCTCGCACCAGCCGGCGTCCCGCAGCAATCGCGCCAGCGCCGCGCCCTGGGTATGGCCGTGCTCGAGCAGCAGCCAGCCGCCCGGGCGCAGGCAGCGTCCGGCCTGCTGCGCGATGGCGGCCAGATCGGCCAGTCCGCCGGCGCCGGCGACCAGCGCCGTGGCGGGCTCGTGCGTGAGCGCGGCCAGATGCGGGTCGTCGGCGGCGATGTAGGGCGGGTTGCTGACGATCAGATCGAAGCCGTCGCTCGCCAGGCCGGCACACCAGCGGGTACGCAGCCAGGCGACGCGCCCGAGCTCCAGGGCGTCGGCGTTGTGCCGCGCCAGCGCCAATGCGGCAGCGCTGAGGTCGGTGCCGAGGATCTGCCAGCCGGGACGCTCGCTCGCCAGCGCCAGCGCGATGGCGCCGCTGCCGGTGCCGAGATCGGCCACCCGGGCGCGGCCGTCCGGCAGCCGCGCGAGCGCCTGCTCGATGAGCAGCTCGGTTTCCGGTCGCGGCACGAGCACAGCGGGCGTGACGGTGAGTGTCAGCGTCCAGAAGCCGATCCGGCCGAGCAGATAGGCGATCGGCTCGCCGGCCGCCCGCCGGGTGAGCAGCGCCCCGAACCGGGCGGCGAGGGCGGGCGCAAGAATGGCTTCCGGATGGGCGTAGAGCGCGCTGCGGGGGCGCTCCAGCACCGCTTCGAGCAGCAGCTCGGCGTCCAGTCGCGGCGAATCGCTGCAGGCTGCCAGGCGGGCGGTGGCGATGCGCAATGCCCCACCGACCGTGCCCGTGGCGGCCACCGGCACTGACATCTCAGCGGGCCAGGGCGGCCAGCTGCTCGGCCTGGTCCGCCTCGCGCAGGGCATCGAGCACCGGCTCGAGGTCGCCGGCCACGATCTCCTCCAGCTTGTAGAGCGTGAGGTTGATGCGATGGTCGGTGAGCCGGCCCTGCGGAAAGTTGTAGGTGCGGATGCGCTCGGAGCGATCGCCGCTGCCGACCAGCGCCCGGCGCAGCTGGCTTTCCTCGGCAGTCTGCTTCGCTTCCTGCTCGGCCTGCAGGCGTGCCTGCAGCAGCGCCATGGCCTTGGCCCGGTTCTTGTGCTGCGACCGTTCGTCCTGGCACTCCACGACGATGCCGGTCGGCAGATGGGTCAGGCGCACGGCCGAATCGGTCTTGTTGACGTGCTGGCCGCCGGCGCCGGAGGCGCGGTAGGTGTCCACACGCAGTTCTGCCGGATTGACATCGATTGCCGCCAGCGCCTCGGCCTCGGGCAGCACGGCCACGGTGCAGGCGGAGGTATGGATCCGGCCCTGGGATTCCGTCGCCGGCACCCGCTGCACGCGATGGGCACCCGATTCGAACTTCAGCCGCGAGTACACCGCCTCGCCGCTGAGGCGGACGATCACTTCCTTGAAGCCGCCATGCTCCCCCTCGCTGGCGCTCAGCATCTCCGACTGCCAGCCGCGGGTCTCGGCGTAGCGCAGGTACATGCGCAGCAGGTCGCCGGCGAACAGGGCGGCCTCATCGCCGCCGGTGCCGGCGCGGATCTCCAGGTACACGCCGTTCTCGTCGCGCGGATCGACCGGCAGCAGCAGGGTCTGCAGGCGCTTCTCCAGCGCTGTGCGGGCCGCCTCGGCAGCCTGACGTTCGGCGAGGGCCAGCTCGCGCAGTTCGGGGTCGGCATCGCCGGCCATCGCGCCGGCCTCCTCGATGGTGCGCTCGGCGGTCTCGAATTCGCGGTAGGTGCCGGTCAGCTCCTCCAGGCGGCTGTATTCGCGCGAGAGCTGGCGGAATCGCTGCTGATCGGCCAGCACGTCGGGCTCGCCCAGCAGCACGCCGACCTCTTCGTGGCGTTCGAGCAGTTGATCCAGGCGTTGGCGCAGTATCGGGTTCATTCGTCGTCGTCTTCGTGGGTCGAGTCGAGCCGGTACAGCCGCTGCGCCGCGCGTAGCAGGTCGGCATCGCGCTCCAGGGCAGCCTGGCGCAGCGCCAGGCTCGGCTGGTGCAGCAGGCGGTGGCTCAGCGTACGGCCGAAATGGGCGAGTACCTGCGCCGGATCCTCGCCGCGGGCCAGCCGGCGGTGGGCCCGGGCCAGCAGCGCCTCGGTGGCATCATCCGCCTGACGGTGCAGCTCGCCCAGCACGCGCAGCCGGTCCTGCGCCTGCCACCAGTCGCGAAAGCTGCGCAGTTCCTCGTCGACGATCAGGTCGGCGCGGCGCGCCGCCTGCTGGCGCTCGTCGAGGTGCCCGGCGATCACCTGCTGCAGGTCGTCCACGGTGTAGACGTAGGTGTCGGCAAGCTCGGCGGTGGCCGGCTCCACGTCCCGTGGCACGGCCAGGTCGAGGATCAGCATGGGGCGATGACGTCGCTGGCGCAGCGCCCGGCGCACCGCCTCGGCGCGCACCAGCGGCACCGGGCTGGCCGTGCAGCAGACCAGGATATCCGCCTCGTGCAGGTGCGTCTCCAGCTGCGCGAGCTCGATGCCGAAGCCATCGTAGCGGGCGGCGAGCCGGCGGGCACGGTCGGCGTCGCGGTTGGCCACGATCATCCGCCCCAAACCGTGCTCGTGCAGGTGCCGCGCGGACAGCTCGATCATCTGCCCGGCGCCGACCAGCAGCGCGGTGTGACGGGGGAAGTCCGCAAAGATACGCCGCGCCACCGCGATGGCGGTGGAGGCCACCGACACCGGATGCATGCCGATCTGCGTCTCCGTACGGATGCGCTTGGCCGCCGCGAACGCGTGCGGGAAGAGCCGGCGCAGCAGCGGCCCGGCCGTGCCAGCCGTGCCGGCCAGGCGATAGGCACTCTTGATCTGCCCCAGGATCTGCGGTTCGCCGAGCACCAGCGAGTCGAGCCCGGCGGCGACGCGGAACAGGTGGCGGGCGGCGCCATCGTCCTGATGACGGTACAGATAGCGCGTCAGGTCGTACTCGCGCCGGCCGGCGAACCAGGCCAGCAGCGGCCCCGGTTCGAGCGCCCGCGCGTACAGTTCGGTCCGGTTGCAGGTGGAGACCAGTACCGCCTCGGTGGCGCCGGCGCTGCGCAGGCCCTGCAGGATGGCGGGCACGTCCGCATCCGCCACGGCGGCCCGCTCGCGGACGGCGAGGGGCGCCGTCTCGTGACTCAGACCAATGCTGAATAGCGGCATGGGCGGCGGGGCGGACGGACGATCGCGTATTTTGCGGCACGGCACGGCGCGGGCTCAAGCCGATGTAGCCGCCGGCGGGCGGGCGCGGTTATAGTCGCGGCGATGTCTGGCCCTCTCGCTCTTCGCCGCCGCGTGCTGACCATCGCGTGGCTGTGCTGCCTCTGCGTCCTGCTTGCGGGTTGCGCCGGCCAGCGACCCCGTGTGGCTCCGGCCGAACCGCCGGCCGAGATCGAGGATCCGGTGTTCTGGATCCTGCTGGCCGAGACGGCCATCCGGCGCGGGGAGTCGGAGCTCGGCGTCAACGCCTACGCCCGTGCGGCGGCGCTCACGCCCGATCCTGAGGTGGCGGCCCAGGCGACGAGGGTGGCGATGGCCGCCCAGCGTCCGGAACTGGCGCTGCGGTCGGCCCGCAGCTGGGTCGCGCAGGCGCCCGAGGATCGTCTGGGCTGGCAGGCGCTGACCGTGCTCGCCCTGCAGGCCGGCGAGGGCGAGCTCGCTACCACGGCTCTGCTGGCCACCGTGCGGCTGCATCCGGAAGGCGCCGCTGCCGGGTTGATGGAGCTGCCGGCGGTTTTTGGCCCGCTGGTCGCCGAACAGCCGGCCGAACTCGCGCTGTTCGAGCCGATCCGGCGGCAATACCCGCACCTGCGCGAGAGCCACTACGCCTACGCCGAGCTCGCCCTCGCCGCCGGCGAACCGGCAGCGGCGGCCGAGGCGCTCGCCGAAGTGCGCCAGCGTGCGCCCGGCTGGCTGCCGGGCCGCTCGCTGCGTCCGCGGGTGCTGCTGGCGCAGGGGCGCCAGGCGGCCGCCTTCGCCAGCATGGAGCAGTTGCTGAGCGCGCACCCGACGGTGCCCGAGCTGCGCCTCGGCTATGCCCGCATGCTGATCGACGCCGGGCGTCCGCAGGAGGCCAGGCGACAGTTCGAGCAGCTGCTCGACATCGATCCGGGCAATGGCGAGGTCACCTACGCGCTCGCGCTGCTGGCCTTCCAGACCGAAGATTTCGACGAAGCGCGCCGTTACCTGCTGCAGACGCTGGCCAGCGGCCGGCATCGGGACGAGGCCTACTTCTATCTCGGCCTGATCGACCGCCGCCGGGGCGCGCCGGAGGCCGCGCTGCGCTGGTTCTCGCAGATCCAGGGCGGTGAGCAGCTCATTCCGGCGCAGTTGCAGATCGCCGATCTGCTGCGGGAGCGCGGCGAGCTCGACGAGGCCCTGACGCGGCTGCGGATCCTGCGCGAGGACAATCCCCAGGTCGCGCCGGTGCTCTACGTCGGCGAGGCCGAGTTGCTGCTGCGTGCCAATGAGGCCGGTGGCGCCTTCGAGCTGCTCGATGAGGCGCTCGAGCAGCATCCGGAGGTCCGGCCGCTGCGTTATCTCTATGCCTTGGCAGCCGAGCAGATCGGTCGCCTCGAACTTGCCGAGCAGACCCTGCGGGCGATGCTGGCGGATGATCCGGACGATGCCGAGGCCGCCAACGCGCTGGGCTACATGCTGGTGGTGCACACCGAGCGGTTCGATGAGGCCGAGGCACTGCTGCGCCGCGCGCTGGCGCTGGCGCCCGAGAATCCGGCGGTGCTGGACAGCATGGGCTGGCTGCACTTCCAGCAGGGTGAGTACGCGCGCGCCGAGGTGCTGCTGCGTGAGGCCTACGAACGGGAGCCGGACCCGGAAATCGCCACTCACCTCGGCGAGTTGCTGTGGATCACCGGGCGGCCCGACGAGGCTCGCCGCATCTGGCTGGATGCACTGCAGCAGGCGCCCGACGATCCGCTGCTGATCCGCACGCTGGAGCGGCTGGACGTCGATCTGGCGCGATGAGGCGCGGGCTGCTCGTGCTCGTGCTGCTGCTCAGTGCCTGCGCGCCGGCGCCGCCGCGCCAGGGTGCGCTGGCGCCGGGCCAGGTGCAGCAGGCATGGCAGCTGCGCCAGGCACAGCTCGAATGTCTTGATGCCTGGCGCCTGCAGGGCCGGCTGTCGATCCTCGCCGAGGGAGAACGCCGGGTGCTGCGACTGCGCTGGCTGCAGCGGCAGGAGGCCTTCGAGATGGCACTCTCGGCGCCGCTGAACCTCGGTGGCGGCGCACGCCTTCACGGCGACGGCCAGCGGGTCGTGCTGCAGCAGGGCGGGGGTGAGCAGGTGTTCGCGGCCTCGCCGGACGAGGTGCTGGCGCAGCAGCTCGGCCTGCAGGTGCCGGTGCAGGCCTTGCGGCGCTGGGTGCTCGGCCTGCCCGCCGGCCCGGCCGAGGTCGGCGCGCTGGACGGCGCCGGTCGACCGTTGTGGCTCTCGGGCGGCGGCTGGCGGATCGACATCGAGAGCTGGCAGGCGGTGCCGGCCACGCCGGCGCTCCCACAACGGCTGACCGTGCAGGGGCCCTCGCTGCGGCTGACGCTGCTGATCGATGCGTGGGAACTGCTGGCAGCCCCCTGCCAGATGGGCGGCAGCCGCGAATGAGCGCGGTCGGGGAGCTGCGCTACCCGGCGCCGGGCAAGCTGAACCTGTTCCTGCACGTGCGCGGCCGGCGCGCCGACGGCTATCACGAACTTCAGACCCTGTTTCAGTTCATCGACTGGTGCGATGTCGTCAGGCTGCGTCCGCTGGCCGGTGGCGAGGTGCGCCGGCCGCTCGGCCCCGCCGGTGTGCCGGCCGCCGCGGACCTCGCCGTGCGCGCCGCCTGCCTGCTGCAGCGGCACTGCGATTGCCGGCAGGGCGTAGAAATCCGCATCGACAAGCAGCTGCCCATGGGCGGCGGCCTCGGCGGGGGCAGCTCGGACGCAGCCACGGTACTGGTGGCGCTGAACCGGCTGTGGTCGCTGGGACTCGGCGAGGCCGACCTGCTGGCGCTGGCACTGACGCTGGGCGCCGATGTGCCGGTGTTCGTCGCCGGCCACAGTGCCTGGGCCGAGGGCGTCGGTGAGCGCCTGCGGCCGGCGCAGCCGCCCGAGATGCGGTATCTGTTGCTCGTGCCGCCCGTCCACGTCGACACCGGCGCCGTGTTCCGGGATGGCAGATTGACACGCAACAGCCCACCCGCAACAATGGAGGACTTCATGGCTGGACGAACGCGCAATGACTGCGAGGCGGTCGTTGCCCTGTTGCACCCCGAGGTCGGTGCGGCGCTGCAATGGCTGCGTCAGCACGCCGGGGAGGCGCAGCTGACGGGAACGGGCGCCTGCGTGTTTGCCCGTGTCTCGGGCCCCTCGGCCGCGTCGCTGCGTGCTCGGGCGCCGGCGAGGTGGTCGCCGCGGCTGGTGCGGGGCCTGAATGTCTCGCCGTTGCGGGCGGCGGCAGGTTCGTGACGCGGTGAATCCCGAATCTTGGGGTGTCGCCAAGTGGTAAGGCACGGGGTTTTGATCCCCGCATGCGCAGGTTCGAATCCTGCCACCCCAGCCAGACCGGATCGATCCCGTCGCCCGAGCGCGGCGGGATTTTTGTTTCTGTGGCGGTTTGATACGAGCGGAGCGCGGCCATGATGTCGTCAGGCGATAGCAAGTACATGCTGTTTGCGGGGCAGGCAACGCCGCAGCTCGCCGCCGCGGTGGCCGAGCGGCTGGGCCTGGCGCTCGGGCAGGCGCAGGTCGACCGGTTCAGTGACGGCGAGATCAACGTCGACATCCGCGAGAACGTGCGCGGCCGCGAGATTTTCCTGCTCCAGTCCACCTGCGCGCCGACCAACGACAACCTCATGGAACTGCTGGTGATGACCGACGCGCTGCGGCGCGCCTCGGCCCGTCGCATCACCGCGGTCATCCCCTACTTCGGTTACGCCCGGCAGGATCGCCGGGTTCGCTCGGCGCGTGTGCCGATCACGGCCAAGCTGGTGGCGAACATGCTGGTGGCGGCCGGCGTGCGGCATGTCGTCACGATCGACGTCCATGCCGACCAGATTCAGGGATTTTTCGACATCCCGGTCGACAATATCTACGCCTCCACGCTGATGCTGCACGATATCCACGCCCGCAACGAGCGCGACATCGTCATGGTGTCCCCGGATGTGGGCGGCGTGGTGCGGGCCAGGGCCGTCGCCAAGCGCTTGGACGATACCGATCTGGCGATCATCGACAAGCGCCGGCCGCGGCCCAACGAGGCGCAGGTGATGAACATCATCGGCAATGTCGAGGACAAGTTCTGTGTGCTGCTGGACGACATCGTCGATACAGCCGGCACGCTGTGCCAGGCAGCCGGCGCGCTGAAGCGGCAGGGGGCCCGCCGCGTGGTCGCCTACGCCACCCACGCCGTGCTGTCGGGGCGGGCAATCGACAATCTGCTCGGCTCCGAGCTCGACGAGCTGGTGGTGACCGATACGATCCCGTTGAACGAGGCGGCGAGCCGCTGCGACCGGATCCGCCAGCTGAGCGTGGCGCAGATCCTGGCCGAGACCATCCGGCGCATCACCACCGATGAGTCGGTGAGCTCCATGTATGCGTGAGTTTCTGTAGGCGCCGCAGCAGCGGCGTTTTCCGGCCCTGGTCGCGGGGCCTGGCAATCAGCCCGCCCGCTGTGGGCGGCAGGAGTGAAAGATGAGTGTGGAAACCTTCGAGGTGACCGCGGAACTTCGGCAGGACCAGGGGAAAGGTGCGAGCCGCCGCCTGCGTCGGGCCGGCAAGGTGCCAGCGATCGTCTATGGCGGTCATGGTGAGCCCGTGCCCGTAACGCTGGAGTATCGCGAACTCAAGCAGCATCTGGAGCACGAGGCATTCTACTCGCACGTGCTGCAGCTCAAGCTCGACGGCGCCAGCGAGCAGGTGATCCTCAAGGATCTGCAGCGTCATCCCTACCGGGAAATGATCTGGCACGTCGATTTCCAGCGCGTGGTCGCCGGCGAGGCGCTGCACGTGCAGGTGCCGCTGCATTTCGTCGGTGAGGAGAAGGCCGAGGGCGTGCGGCGCGGCGGCATCGTCTCCCGTCAGATCACGGAGGTCGAAGTCCGGTGTCTGCCGCGTGACATCCCCGAGTTCATCGAGGTGGACATCAGCGGGCTGGACATCGGTGATTCGCTGCATCTGAGCGATTTGCGGGTGCCGGAGGGCATCACGCTCGTCAACCTGGCGGAGGACAGCGAGCACGATCGCACCGTGGTCGCCATCGTGCCGCCGCGGCTGCCGGAGGCCGAGGCCCCGGAGGCGGAAGGCGAGCCGGGCGCAGGCGAGGCCGCGCCCTAGCAGGGCCTCGCGACGAGCGTCGCTGTGGCCAGCGGACAGGCCGGCGTCGGCGCGATCGTCGGGCTGGGCAACCCCGGCGCGGAATATGCCGCCACCCGGCACAACGCCGGCTATTGGTGGGTGGACCGGCTGGCGGGCCGCCACGGATTGCAATGGCGCGAGGATCGCAAGCTCCGGGTCGCGGTGGCGACCTGGAGCGTGCCCGGCATCGGGCCGATCCGGTTGGCGCGCCCGACGGGGTTCATGAACCACAGTGGCGGTCCGGTCGCCGCGCTCGTGCGCTATTTCGACATCGCGCCGGCGCGGCTGCTGGTCGTGCACGACGATCTCGACCTGCCGCCCGGCACGGTCCGGCTGAAGCAGGGCGGTGGCCACGGCGGCCACAATGGCCTGCGCGACATCCACCGTCACCTCGGTCCCGACTATCTACGGCTGCGGCTGGGTGTCGGCCACCCCGGCCAACGCGAAGCCGTGGTCGGCTACGTGTTGGCGCGTCCCCCGGCCGATGAGGCAGCGGCCATCGAGGCCGCCATCGATCGCAGTCTGGCCTGCACCGATTGGCTGCTGCGCGGTGAGTTCGAGCGGGCGATGCAGCAACTGCACACGCAAGCGAGTTAACGCCATGGGCATCAAATGCGGAATCGTCGGCCTGCCGAACGTCGGCAAGTCGACCTTGTTCAACGCCCTGACCAAGGCCGAGATCGCGGCCGAGAACTATCCGTTCTGCACGATCGATCCGAATGTCGGCGTGGTGGCGGTGCCGGACCCGCGGCTGCATGCACTGGCGGGCATCGTCCGGCCCGAGCGCGTGGTGCCGACGACGGTGGAGTTCGTGGACATCGCCGGTCTGGTGGCCGGCGCTGCAGCCGGCGAAGGGCTCGGCAACCAATTCCTCTCGCACATCCGCGAGACCGACGCCATCGCCCACGTGGTGCGCTGCTTCGAAGACGCGGATGTGACGCATGTCTCCGGGCGCGTCGACCCGCTCGCCGATATCGACGTGATCGAGACGGAGTTGGTGCTGGCGGACCTGGCGACGGTCGGCCGGGCCCGACAGCGCTACGAGAAGCAGGCCAAGTCTGGCGACAAGCATGCCCGGCACATGCAGGCGTTGCTGGCCGAGGTCGAGGCGGAGCTCGACCAGGGGCGCGCGGTGCGGGCCCTGCCGCTGGATGCACAGGCGCGTGCCGATCTCCACGAACTGCACCTGCTGACCGCAAAGCCGGTGATGTACGTCGCCAATGTCGACGAGGCCGGCGAGGACCGCGCGAAGCTGGCGGCGGTGCGGGCACGGGCGGCGGCGGAAGGCGCCCAGGTGGTCGAGATCTGCGCAGCGATCGAGGCCGAGATCGCTCAGCTCGATGCCGTTGATCGGGATGCTTTCCTCGAGAGCATCGGCCAGCAGGAGCCGGGGCTGGACCGGCTGATCCGCGCGGGCTACGAGCTGCTGGGCCTCGGGACCTACTTCACGGCCGGACCGAAGGAGGTCCGGGCCTGGACGGTGCGGCGGGGTGCCACGGCGCCACAGGCGGCGGCGGTGATCCACACGGATTTCGAGCGGGGCTTCATCCGTGCCGAAATCGTCGGCTACGACGACTACGTCGGCTGTGGTGGCGAGACGGGCGCGCGCGATGCCGGCCGCTGGCGCTTGGAGGGCAAGGAATACGTGGTGCAGGAAGGGGATGTGATCCACTTCCGTTTCAACGTCTAGCTTGACAATTCCGGGCCCTGCTCCGAGAATTGCGCGCCCCGGTTCGATAGCCGGGAAGACCCAAGGCTAGGTAGCTCAGCTGGTTAGAGCGCATCACTCATAATGATGAGGTCGGCGGTTCGAGCCCGCCCCTAGCTACCAACTTCTCGATCCGCTCGTATCCTGTCGCTCCCTTCTGGCGCCCGCCGGACCAACGACAGCGCGGGCTGCCGGAGTGTCCCAATGACCTACGTCGTCACCGAAAACTGCATCAAGTGCAAGTACACGGACTGCGTCGAGGTTTGCCCCGTGGATTGTTTCCATGAGGGGCCGAACATGTTGGTGATCGATCCGGAGGAATGCATCGACTGCACCCTCTGCGAGCCGGAGTGCCCGGCCGAGGCCATCTTCTCCGAGGATGACCTGCCGGAGGATCAGGCGAAGTTCCTCGAGCTCAACGCGGAGCTCTCGCTGAAATGGCCGGTGCTGACCGAGCAGAAGGATCCGCCGGCCGACGCCGAGGAATGGGACGGCAAGCCCGGCAAGCTGGAGCTGCTCGAGCGCTGAGGCGCCGCTAGAAAGGCTTCGCCACCGCCAGCAGCACGATCGCGATCAGCAGCAGCGAGGGCGCCTCGTTCACGATCCGGTAAAAGCGACTGTCGTGGCGGTTGCGCCCGGCGCGGAAGGTCCGCATCAGCTGCCAGAGATAGACGTGGTAGGCCAGCAGCGCCGCCACCAATGCAAGCTTCAGGTGCAGCCACCCCATCCCGCGATACGCCGCCCAGGCGTAATCGATGAGCAGCCAGCCGCCGAACAGGGCCGTGCCCGTGGCGCCTATCGTCATCATCGTGTAGAGCCGCCGCTCCATCGTGATGAACCGGCTAATGCTGATCGTGTCGCTCGTCTCGGCGTGGTAGACGAATAGCCGCGGCAGATAGAACAGTCCGGCGAACCACGTCACCATGAAGACGATGTGCAGGCCCTTCACCCAGAGCATGGATTCTCCTCGGTCGGCCTAGCGGTAGGCCTTGTCGATCTGCTCGCGCGTGAGCACGCCATAGACACGCAGGCGCCCGGGCGCCACTTCGTTCTGCACCACCGCGGCGTCGAACTTGCCGCCGCCGAGGGCCTCGTACGCCTCCTGTAGGCTCGCCAGTAGGCTGACACTGACCGCCTGCAGCCGCGTGCCGGGGATGTTCAGCAGGTCGATGGACTCATCCGGCGCGCCTTCAGTCTCCGACAGATGCCGCGCGAGGTCCGCAGCGGCCAGCACGCTGTCGCGCCGCTCCCCGTCGCGTATCAGCAACCACAGCGGCTTGTGGCTCAGCATCTCCTGCGCCTCGGCACGCGTCAGCCGCGGGCCAGTCAGCTGCAGGGAGCGTTCCATGGCACTGGCCACGCCGATACGGCGCAGCGACTGTGACACCGGGTCGTTGCGATAGTCCATGCCCAGCAGTTGCACCAGGCCGACGTGCACCGGTGGGCGGCCGAAGACGCGGCGGTTCACCAGCATCGCGGTCACCACCGTCAGCATGCCCGGCAGCAGGATGTTGTGATTGCCGCTGAGCTCGAGCATCGAGATCAGGGCCGCCAGCGGCGCCTGCAGCACCGCGCCCATCATCGTCGCCATGCCGATCAGCGCGTAGAAGCCGGGAGCCGAGGTGTGGGCGGGCGCCACCGCCTGAGCCAGGCTGCCGCAGAGCAGGCCGCCCGCTGCGCCCATGACGAGCGTCGGGCCGATCAGACCGCCGGGGATGCCGAGGCCAACGGCGGCGACCGAGGCCACCAGCCGGCCCACCAGCAGTGCCAACGCGAGTCCGATGCCGAGCTGGCCGGCCAGCGCCTGGTTCAGGCTGTCGTAGCCGATGCCCATCGTCTGCGGTAGCCACAGGCCGATCAGCCCGCCGGTCAGGCCGGCGAGCAGCAGTCGCAGCCACAGCGGCCGGCCTTGCGCGCGGCGCGTCACGTACTGCAGCGAGAGCACGAAGGTGCCCGCGAGCGCGCCGAACGCCAGCCCGACCAGCAGCAGGTAGGGCAGCTCCAGCAGCGAGACGAGCTCGAGATCGCCCACCGCGAACACTGCGGCGCTGCCGAAGATCAGCCGGATGAGCACCGTTGCGGTGACCGCCGCCAGGATCACGGGCACGAAGCCGAAGATGGTGTATTCCATCATCACCACCTCCATCGCGAACACCACGCCGGCAAGTGGCGTGTTGAACGAGGCCGCGATGGCGGCCGCGGTGCCGCAGGCGATCAGGCTGCGCAACGTGTTGTTCGGTACGTCGAGCGACTGACCCAGCAGACTGCTGGTGGCGGCGCCGAGATGGACGCCGGGGCCCTCACGGCCAACCGAGTGGCCGGAGACGATCGCCAGCGCGCCGCCGGCGAACTGCGCCAGCAGGTGCGAGGCGGGCAGCCGGCCCTGGTAATAGCCCAGCCGCACCAGTACGTGATTGATGCCGACCTCGCGCTCCCGCGGCCCGAGCCGGTAGAGCACCAGGGCGCAGCCGAGCCCGCCCAGCACCGGCAGCGCCAGCCGCGCCCAGTCGGGCAGGCTGACGTAGTCGTCTGGGCGGCTCATGCCGATCAGATGTTGCTGGGAAAGCTCGATCAGCAGGCGGAAGGCAGCCACCACCAACGCCGTGAGCAGGCCACACAACAGCCCGAGCAGCGCCAGCTGTACCGAAACGTCGGGGCTGGCGAGCCGCAGCCGCAGTTGCTCCAGCGACTGGGTGAGGCGGGAGCGGAGCGCGGCAGCGGCAGACATCCTGGCCAGTATGCCAGAGCGACCGCGGTGGTTTTCGCGGCACGGGTGGCCGGCTCTGCCATAATCCGCCGCAGTCGACAGTAAGGGAGGCGCGAGGATGATCACGGCGGGCATCGTGGGCGGCACCGGCTATACCGGTGTGGAGTTGTTGCGGCTGCTTGCCGCACACCCGGACGTGTCGCTGCGCGTGATCACCTCCCGCGGTGCGGCCGGCACCCGCGTCGGCGAGCTGTTCCCCAGCTTGCGTCGGGCGCTGGACCTGACGTTCAGCGCGCCCGATCCCGCGGTCCTGGCGCAATGTGACGTGGTTTTTTTTGCCACGCCGCACGCGACTGCCATGTCACTGGCGCCGGCGCTGCTGGAGGCGGGCAGCCGGCTGGTGGATCTGTCGGCCGACTTCCGCCTGCGCGATCCGGCGCAGTGGGCGCAGTGGTACGGTCAGCAGCACGCGGCGCCGACACTGCTGGCGGAGGCGGTGTACGGCCTGCCCGAGCGCAATCGTGCTGCGATCCGGCAGGCGCGGCTCGTGGCCTGCCCCGGTTGCTATCCGACCGCGATTCAGCTGGGGTTGCTGCCGCTGCTGGACGCCGATTGGGTGGATCGTGATTCGCTGATCGCCAGCGCTGCCAGCGGCGTCAGCGGTGCTGGCCGCGTGCCCAAGCTGGGGGCGCTGCTCACCGAGGCGGGCGAGAGCCTGTCGGCCTACGCCGTGGGCGGGCATCGCCACCTGCCGGAGATCGAGCAGCAGCTGGCGGCGTTTGCCGGCGGATCGGCGACGGTGACCTTCGTGCCACATCTGGCGCCGATGACACGGGGCATCCATGCCACGCTGTACGCCCGGCTACGCGAGCCGGTCTCCGAGGCGCAGTTGCAGTCTTGCTTCGACGCGGTCTACGCGGACGAGCCATTCGTGGACGTGCTGCCCCTTGGCAGCGTGCCCGCTACGCGCGACGTGCGTGGCAGCAATGTCTGCCGCCTGGCCGTGCATCGTCCGCAGGGGCGCGAGACAGTCGTGATCCTGAGCGCCATCGACAATCTGGTGAAGGGCGCGGCCGGTCAGGCGGTGCAGAACATGAACCTGATGTTCGGCTTGCCGGAAACGCAGGGCCTCGCCGTCACCGGCCTGGTGCCGTAGCGGCCATGGGCGGCCTCTGGCGCGGACTGCTGCTGCTGCTGCTCGTGGTACCGGGGGTGGGTGCGGGCGCCTTTCTGCTCGGGCGTGCCAGCGTGGAGGCGAGCGCCGGTGACGCGCAGGCCCTGCGATCGGCACCCGCCCTGCGCGAGGCGCTCGCCCGGCTGCAGACCGCCTATGCGGTGGATCAGGCCGCCTTCCAGGCGCTGCAGCAGGACTATGCCGAACTGCAGGAACAGCTGCTGGTGCTGGATCGGGAGTTGACGCTCTACCGGGAGGTCGTCGATGCCGGGCCGGCGCCAGGAATCCGCATCCTCGATATGACGCTGCAGCCGGCCGCGGCGGCGCAGGGCTGGCAGTTCGAGGTGAGCCTGATGCGCAGCAGCCTGGACGCGGAGGCGGCCAGCGGCGAAATGACGCTGACCGCCTATGGGTGGAACGAAGGCCAGTCGGAGCTGCGCAGCGAGCGGTTGCTGGAGCGGGCACAGACCTATCGCCTGCGCGATTACCAGCAGCTCCAGGGGACGTTCACGCTGCCGCCGAACTTTCGACCGGAACGGGTCGAGGTGGTGCTGAAGTCGCCCGGCGGTGGGCGGGTCAGCCGGGCGTTCGACTGGGAGCGTCTGGCGCATATGGGGCAGGTGATCTCGGCTGAGCCTCCCGTCGGCTACAATGGGGCATCCGATTCATGAGGGAGCATCACGCCATGCAGTCCAGCGACAATACGCCGGTCACCTTCACGGATGCGGCCGCCGGCAAGGTGCGTCAACTGCTCGAGGAAGAGCCGAACAAGGACATGAAGCTGCGCGTGTTCGTATCCGGCGGTGGCTGTTCCGGTTTCCAGTACGGCTTCACCTTCGATGAGAGCATCCTCGACGGTGACGCAGCGGTCGAGAACGGCGGGGTGACGCTGCTGATCGATCCCACCAGCATCCAGTATCTGCAGGGCGCTGAGATCGACTACAGCGACGGCCTGCAGGGCGCCCACTTCGTCATCCGTAATCCCAACGCCACGACCACCTGCGGCTGCGGCTCTTCGTTCTCCGTCTGAACCCCTCGCCTGCGCCGGGTGTGCTAACAGCTAGGTAGGTAGATCGCGCCGAGCGGTGCGGACCGGCGGGCCCCAGTGGCGCCCGGCGCGTTGCCGGGCTCGCCCCGCAGGCGGCGGTGGGCCAGCCAGGCGAAGGCGGCGGCCTCGACCATGTCCGGATCCATCCCGTAGGCGGCAGTCGAGGCGAGCTGCTGGTCCGGCAGTTGCGCCGCCAGCCGCTCGAGCAGGAAACGATTGCGACTGCCGCCACCGCACACCAGCAGCAGCTCGGTTGCGGGCTGTTGCCGCTGCAGTGCCCGTGCCACGGACACCGCGGTCAGTTCGGTCAGCGTGCGTTGGACGTCGGCCGGCGGCAGGGTGCTGCTGCCGAGCCGC
>JAASSS010000146.1 GCA_021767745.1 Pseudomonadota bacterium | reverse complement strand
TCGGCGAGCCGTTCCAGCACCACGTCCAGCCGGCCGGTCTGCTCGCCGGCAGTGACCGTGGCGCAGTAGTCGGCGCCGAAGACCGCCGGATGGGCCTGCATGGCCTGCCCCAGCGCGCGGCCCTCCACCACCTGCGCACGCAGCGAGAGCAGCAGTGCCCGAGCCCGCGGCTGCTCGGTCTGTTCGGCGACGGTGGCGAGCGCTTCCTCCACCGGCAGCGCCGCCCGCAGCAGCGTGGCCAGCTGGCGGGTCATCAACGCAAGCTGTGCCACGCCGATGCGCCGGCCCAGCCAGGTGAAGCCGGGCCGGCGGCCACGCTGCGCCACCAGCTCGACCTGCAGCGGCGTCAGCGACTCGGCGCGCAGGCGGGCGCGGACCTGCCGCGGGTGATCGGCCTCCACCATGCCCTTGCGGCGCCGCCCGCTGGCGTCGAGCGCAACGTATTGATAGGCCGCCATCTAGCCCTCGCGGGTGACCCGCAGCACCTCCTCCAGCGAGGTGATGCCGGCGCACAGCTTGCCGACCGCCTCCTCGCGGATGGAGGGCGCCTGACGACGAGCCTGCGCCTCCAGCGCCGCCTCGGCCGCGCGATCATGGATCAGGCCGCGCAGACGCTCATCGATCTCCACCAGCTCATAGATGCCGATACGCCCGCGATAGCCGGTGTGCTGACAGGCGCTGCAGCCGACCGGCCGATGGAAGGTGACCGCCTGTTCGGCCGGGAGGCCGACCAGCGCACGCTCGGCGGCGTCCGGCACGTAGGCTTCGCGGCAGTCCAGGCACAGTCGGCGCACCAGCCGCTGGGCCAGCGTCGCCAGCAGGCTGGAGGAGAGCAGGAAGGGCTCGATGCCCATGTCGATCAGCCGGGTCACGGCGCCGACCGCGGTGTTGGTGTGCAGCGTGGAGAGCACCAGATGCCCGGTCAGGCTGGCCTGGACGGCGATCCGCGCGGTTTCCAGATCGCGGATCTCACCGACCATCACCACGTCCGGATCCTGCCGCAGGATGGCCCGTAGGCCGCGGGCGAAGCTCATGTCCACCCGCGGGTTGACCGCCGTCTGGCTGATGCCATCCAGGAAGTACTCGATCGGGTCTTCGACCGTCATGATGTTGCGCGAGGACTCGTTCAGACGGGTCAGGGCCGCGTATAGCGTGGTGGTCTTGCCGGAGCCCGTGGGTCCGGTGACCAGCACGATGCCGTGCGGGCGCTGGATGATTCGCGCCAGACGCTGCGCGTCGCCTTCGATCATGCCGATCTGGGCGAGGTCGAGCCGGCCGGCCTGCTTGTCCAGCAGCCGCAGCACCACCCGCTCGCCGTGCGCACTGGGCAGGGTCGAGACTCGCACGTCCACCGGGCGGCCGCCGATCCGCAACGAGATGCGACCGTCCTGGGGCAGCCGCTTCTCGGCGATGTCCAGCCGGGCCATGACCTTGATGCGCGAGATGATCACCGGCGCCAGCCCGCCGCGGGGCCGCAGGATGTCGCGCAGCACGCCATCGATGCGAAAGCGCACGCGCACGTCGCGCTCGGCCGGCTCGATGTGGATGTCCGAGGCCCCCTCACGTACCGCCTCGCCGAGCACGGCGTTGATGAAGCGGATGACGGGCGCATCGTCGGCGCTCTCCAGCAGATCCTGCGGCTCGCCCAGCGCCTGGCTGAGATCCTCCAGTGGCTGGGCGTCGAGCGTATCGGCCGCGGCGGCCGCCTCGCCGCCCTCGCCCGCGTAGCGCCGCTCCAGCGCCTGATCGAACTCGGCCGCCGGGATCTCCTGCAGCCGCAGCGGGCACAGCAGCAGGGCCTGCAGCGCAGTCAGCGCCTCCAGCCCGATGCCGGGACGATGCCAGATCCGGGCGCCATCCTCGTGCATCTCATGCACCAGCACGCCGTGACGGCGCGCGAAGGCGAACGGCAGCTGGACGCGCCCGGCCGGCGGTGCCGACTCAGTCGAGATCGCCATCGAAGCCTCGCTCCGGCAATCCGCCCGCCGGTCCATTGCCCGGGGACAGCGGCGGCAACAGCGGCGGCGTGGCGAGCAGATCCTGGCCTTCCTCGTCCAGCAACTCCAGCTGCTGGCGGCGCAGCGAGTTGTACTTCTGGTTGGAGATCAGGTTGTTGTCGACGGGCAGACGCAGGATGCGCGGCCGGATGAAGACCATCAGGTTGCGCTTGAGCAGGTCCACGTCGCGGAAGCGGAACAGGGTGCCAAGGACCGGCAGGTCCCCGAGCCCCGGTACCTTCTGGATGCGCTCGCGGGCCTGGTCGTCGATCAGCCCGCCGAGCACGATCACCGCGCCGTCGTCGACCAGCACGGCGGTCTTGATCTGGCGCTTGTTGGTGATGATGTCGGCCACGTTCGGCACCGTGGTCTGCGCGATATTCGAGACCTCCTGCTCCACGGTGAGCTGGATGGCGCCGCCGTCGGTGATCTGCGGCAGGATCCGCAGCTCCACACCCACATCCTCGCGCTCGATGGTCTGGAAGGGGTTCACGCCGTCGTTGCCGCCGGCGAAGGTGTCAGTGGCGAACGAACCGGTGACGAACGGCACGTTCTGGCCAACCACGATCTCCGCCTCCTGGTTGTCGAGCGTCAGCAGGGTCGGCGTGGACAGCACGTTGGTCTCGGTATCGCTGATCAGCGCCTGGAGCAACACGCCGAAGTCCGTGCCGCCGTTGAACTCGCCGCCGAGCAGCGACAGACCGGCGCCGATGGGCGGCACCTCGTTGGCCAGGATCGAGGCGCCGAGGTCACGCGCGCTGATGCCACCGTTGGTGAAGTTGGTGACACCGGTCACGCCCTCGCCGTTCAGCCCGTTCACCAGCCACTGCAGGCCGAGTTCCTCGGTACGTTCGGCGGCGATCTCGACGATGATGGCCTCCACCAGCACCTGCGGGCGGCGGATATCGAGCTGCTCGATCACGCTGCGCAGACCCCGCGTCTGCTCCGGATTGCCCCGCAGGATCAGCGCGTTGATCGCCGGGAACGCCTGCACGGAGGAGCCATCGGCCGCCACCACGGCAGCCGGCACCGGCGTCGGCGCACCTTCCAGCTCGCCGGCGGGCGCGGCAATCGGCGTCGGTGGGCTGGACGTACCCTCCTCCGGCGCCAGCAATGTCGCCAGCACCGGCACCAGATCCTCCGCGCTGGCGTAGCGCAGGTACACCACCTGCGTGTTGCCTTCGCTCGGCCCGGCGGCGTCGAGTTCGCCGATCAACTGGCGCAGGCGCGCGCGGGTGCTCGGCGGGCCGGCGATCACGATGCTGTTGGTGCGCGTGTCCGCTACCAGACCCTGGCCATCTCCGCCCGTCAGCGCCTGCAGGGTCTGCGCCACCTGGCTCGCCGAGGCCTGGCGCAGCCGCACGATCTCGGCATCGTCATAGCCACTGCGATCGATCCGCTGCACGATCTGCCGCAGCCGCTCGACGTTGGCCGCCGTGTCGCTGACGATCAGCGCGTTCGCTTCCGGATAGGCGGCGACGTGGCCGTTCTGCGGCACCAGTGGCCGCAACACCGGCACGAGCTGGGCGGCCGGCACGTTGCGCAGTTCGATCACGCTGGTGACCAGACTGGCGCTGTCCGCCCGCGTGCTCTGCCCGACGACCGGCGTGGCACTCTGGCGCGCGTTGACGTCCGGCACGATCTTGATCACCGCGCCCTGCGGCACCGCGGCGTAGCCGTTGACCTCGAGCACGGACAGGAACACCTCGTAAACCTGCTCGGGCTCGAGCGGCTCGGCCGATACCACCGTCACCTCGCCGCTGACGCGCGGGTCGACCACGAAGTTGCGGCCGGTGATGCGGCTGACGGTATCGATCACCGCACGGATGTCGGCCTCCTGCAGATTCAGCGTCACCGCCTCGGCGAAGACTGCGGCCGGCTGCAGGAGCAGCGCACACAACGGCACGAGCGGGCGAAACAGGCGGCGGGAGAGTCGGGCGGACACGGCGGGCCTCGCAGGTAAAGTCGGGATCATGGCGCGCCGGCGCCGCCAGTGGCGGGGTCGCCGCGCATCTGCTGCAGCATGGCAACGAATTCGGGATCGCCCTCGGCCGTGACCAATTCGGCCTCGGCCTCGAGCTCTTCACGCGTCATGCCCATCTGCGAGAGCATGGCATCGTCGATCTGCGGCATCAGGCGATAGCCGGCGAGGCGGCCACGCTCATCGTAGACCGGCGTCACCGCAACGCCACCGAGCAGTGCCTCCAGATCGCC
>JAASSS010000034.1 GCA_021767745.1 Pseudomonadota bacterium | reverse complement strand
GACCGGCTCACCCGGCGCCGGCAACGCGGCGCAGGTGGTCATCGACGCCTGCACCTCATAGCCGATGCCGTTGACCTCGACCAGCAGATCCGGCGGCTGTTTCTCGCGCAGCACACCCCGCAGCGAGCCGATCATCCGGCCAACCGTGCCGCCAGCGCCCGGCAGTGGGCATGGCACAGCGCCGCGGCCAGCGCATCGGCAGCATCCGCCTGCGGCCGCGCCGGCAGGCCGAGCAGCGCCGCCACCATGTGCTGAACCTGGGACTTCTCGGCGCCGCCGTGGCCGACCACGGCCTGCTTGATCTGCCGGGCGGAATACTCGACGACCGGCACCGCCCGCTGCGCGGCGGCCAGCATCGCCACGCCGCGGGCGTGGCCGAGCTTCAGTGCACTGTCGGCATTGCGGGCCATGAAGACCCGCTCGACGCTGACCTCCTGCGGCGCCAGCTCGACCAGCAGGTCGGCCAGATTGGCATGCAGCTCCCGCAGGCGCTCGGCCAGCGGGCGCGCCGACGCGAGCCGGATGCAGCCGCTGGTCAGGTAGTGCAGGCGCCCGTGCCGGTCGCATTCGACGGCGCCGAAACCCGTCAGCCGCGATCCGGGATCGATACCGAAGATCCGGACCGCCGCCACCCTCAGCCCGCCGCCACGGCATCGTCCGCGAAATCGACGTTGGCGTAGACGTTCTGCACGTCGTCCAGCTCGTCGAGGCGCTCGAGCAGCGTCAGGACGGCAGCGGCTTCTTCGCCGCCGACGGTAATCAGCGTCGCCGGCCGCTGCGTCAGCTCCGCGCTCGCCGGCGGCAGGTCGGCGGCGCGCATGCCATCGCGCACCTGCTCGTACTCCTCCGGCGTGGTGAGCACCTCGAAGCTGCCGTCGTCGCTGCGCAGTACGTCTTCGGCGCCCGCTTCGAGCGCTGCCTCGAGCAGGGCGTCGTAGTCGGTCTGTGGCTCGTACACCAGCACCCCGGCAGCCTGGAACAGATAGGCGACCGAGCCCTCGGCGCCGAGATTGCCGCCGGACTTGTTGAAGGCGTGACGCACCTCGGCGACCGTGCGATTGCGGTTGTCGGTCAGCGTATCGACCATGACCGCGACGCCGCCGGGCCCGTAGCCCTCGTAGCGGATCTCCTCGTAGTTGGCCTCGTCGAGCTCACCGCTGCCGCGCTTGACCGCCCGCTCGACCGTGTCCTTGGTCATGTTGGCGGCCAGCGCCTTGTCGATCGCCAGGCGCAAGCGCGGGTTGGCGGTGGCATCGCCGCCGCCCATGCGCGCGGCGACGGTGATCTCCCGGATGAGCTTGGTGAAGACCTTGCCCCGCTTGGCATCCTGTGCGTTCTTGCGGTGCTGGATGTTCGCCCACTTGCTGTGTCCTGCCATGTTCGCCGTCCGTCGTCAGCGTCCGGGTCAGAGGTCGAGCTGCAGGCCAAGGAACCAGCCGTCATCAATGGTGACCGAACCCTCGTCGGCGTCGAAATCCGCCTCCAGCTCACGCAGGCCCGCATATACCGTGGCGCTGCGCAGTACCTGATATTCCGCCTGGACACTGGCCCAGACCAGCCCCTCGCCGTCGAGCGCGCTCAGCACCTCAGGCGCCCAGTGCAGCTCGCCGACCAGCCCCAGTCGATCGTAGGCCGGCAGCGTCGCCCGCACACGCGCGCCGAGACCCAGCGCCGCCGACTGCGCATCCGCCTCGTCGCTGTCAACGTAGTACACGCGCCCGCCGAGGCTCGCCAGCACGTTCGCCTGGCTGGCTCCCGCATCGCCCTGCACGAACAGGCCGGCGGCGGCCAGCGTGCCCTCGTCGCCGTTGTGCAGTGCCGTGGCATCGGCTTGCAGCGTGCCGCGGGCATCGGTGCGCAGCACCTGCGTGTAGCCGACGTGCGCGGTGTCGTCGCTGACGTCGACGGCGATCTCCGCCAGCGCCGGGCCGGCGATGCACAGGGCGGTGAGGCCCCAGATGATGTTTTGCTTCATGACTCTCCCTGCTGTCGCCCGCCGATCTCCCGGCGGGGCCGATGTATGATAGCGACAACGCCTTCGCGCGACAGCGGTCCGCCTGTGAATCCCACGCCGCCAGCTCCTGCCGACGACGCCGTTGCCGCGCTGCTCGGGCAGTTCGAGGTACCCGATCAGGTTGCGGCGCTGGCCCGCCGGAGCGCCGCGCGGGTCGCCGAGCTCCAGCTCGGCGCCGACGCCGAGCGGGCCGCCGCGCTGTACCCGCTGTGGGAGGCCGGTGTGGTGGACGAGACCATCCTGGCGGCGGAGCAGCCGCGGGCTTTCGCTCTCGTCCAGGCGATCGCCCGCCTGCGCGTGATCGACGACCTGCAACCCAACCCCGAGGGCCTGCACGGTCCGGCGCAGCTCGAACGGGTGCGCAACATGCTGCTGACCATCGCCGAGGACGTGCGCGTGGTGGTCATCAAGCTGTGCCACCGTGCCGATGAACTCGCTGCCGCCAAGCATTGGCCGGAGCCCCGCCGCCGGCAGCTGGCGCAGCAGACGCTGGATCTGTACGCGCCGCTGGCCAGTCGGCTCGGCATCTGGCAGCTGAAGTGGCTGCTGGAGGACTACTGCCTGCGCTACCTCGAGCCGGAGGGTTATCACCGCATCGCCCGCTGGCTGGACGAGCGGCGCACCGACCGCGAGCGCTATATCGAACAGGCCGTGGCCGCCGTCGATCAGGCCCTGCGCGCGGCCGGCATCGACGCCCGCGTCAGCGGACGGCCGAAGCACATCTACAGCATCTGGCGCAAGCTGCAGCGCAAGGCCATGGCCTTCGATGCGCTGTTCGACGTGCGCGGCGTCCGCGTGCTGGTCGCCGACGTGCCGGCCTGCTACGCCGCGCTGGGCGTCGTGCACGGGCGCTGGCAGCCGATTCCCGGTCAGTTCGACGACTACATCGCCTCGCCGAAGGAGAATCAGTACCGCTCGCTGCATACGGCGGTGATCGGCCCGCGCGGGCGGACGCTGGAGGTGCAGATCCGTACGCAGCAGATGCACGAGGAGGCCGAACTCGGCGTGGCCGCCCACTGGCGCTACAAGGAGGGCGGCAGCGAACGGCGCGGCGAGAGCATCGCGCGCATCGCCTGGCTGCGGCGCCTGCTCGAGGCAGGCGATGAGGCCGAGGCCGAGGACATGCTGGCACGCCTGCACTCGGAGATGGGCGAGGATCGCGTCTATGCGATCACCCCCGGCGGCGATGTGCTGGACCTGCCGCAGGGTGCCACCGCAGTCGACTTCGCCTACGCCGTGCATACCGACGTCGGCCACCGCTGCCGCGGCGCCCGCATCAACGGCGAGATCGCGCCGCTCACCCGGCCGTTGCGCCAAGGCGATCGCGTCGAAATCCTGACCGGCCGTGAGCCACGTCCCTCCCGCGACTGGCTGACACCTTCGCTGGGGTATGTGGTCACGCCCCGCGCCCGCGCCCGGATCCGCCAGTATTTCCGCCAGCAGGATCGCGAGCGGAATATCCTCGCGGGCCGCGCGCTGCTCGACCGGGAACTGCAGCGTCTGCGCCTGCACGAGGTCACGCCCGCCACCCTCGCCGCCGCCTGCGGCCACGACGATGCCGCCGAACTGCACGCGGCCCTTGGCAGCGGCCAGCTGTCGCTGGCGCAGGTGATCGGGCGGCTGCCACAGGAGCGGGCGCTGGCGCCGTCTCCGCCCCTCACGGGGCGCCGCGCCGTACCGGGTGCCGATGTGTTCGTGCCGGGCGTCGGCACACTGCTGACCAGCATCGCCGGCTGCTGCCGACCACTGCCACCGGAGCCGATCGCCGGCTATGTCACCCGGCGGCGCGGGGTCAGCGTGCACCGGCAGGACTGCGCGGCCCTGCTGCGACTGACGCAGCAGGCGCCGGAGCGCCGCCTGGAGGTGCAGTGGGGCGCCCGGCCGGCGCGCCAGAGCTATCCGATGACGATCCGGGTCGAGGCCTACGACCGACAGGGACTGCTGCGGGACATTTCCGACATGCTCAGTGCAGCGCACATCAACGTGCTTGGCGCGAATACCGACACCGCGGCGTCCGGCATCGCGCGGATGGACCTGCGCGTGGAAATCGCGGACATCCCCCAGCTCAGCTCGGTGCTCAACCGCCTCAGCCGGCTGCCGCACGTGATCTCGGCGAGCCGACTGAACTGATCCTGACGCAGCCGGGCCGAGTCCTGGCCCGGCGCCGGCGCCACGCGGGCCCGGTGCCCGCTAGCGGCGGTTGCGGATGTGGATCGCCCGCCGGTCCACCGCGAGCGCGGCCTCGTGCACCGCCTCGGAGAGGGTCGGATGCGCATGCACCGTGCGCGCCAGATCCTCGCTGCTGCCACCGAACTCCATGGCCACCACGGCCTCGGCAATCATCTCGCTGGCGCTGTGCCCGAAGATGTGCACGCCGAGCAGCTGATCGGTGGCCGCATCGGCCAGGATCTTGACCAGCCCCTCCTTCTCGCCCAAGGCCAGGGCTCGCCCGCTGGCGGCGTAGGGGAAGGTGCCGACGCGATAGTCCACGCCTGCCCGCTGCAGCTGGGCCTCCGTGCGTCCCACCCAGGCGAGTTCGGGGTGCGTGTAGATCACCGAGGGGATGGCGTCGTAATTGACGTGCCCTGGCTGGCCGGCGATGCGCTCGGCCACCGCGATGCCCTCCTCGGAGCCCTTGTGTGCGAGCATCGGACCGCGCACCACATCGCCGATGGCCCACACCTTCGGCAGGCTGGTGCGGCAGTTGGCGTCGATGTCGACATAGCCCTTCTCGTCGAGCTCCAGATCGACGTCGCCCGCCGCCAGGCCCTCGGTGCAGGGCCGGCGCCCGACCGAGACGATCAGCCGATCGACCTTGAGCTCCTGCGCCTGCTCCTCGGCGTCCTGATACTGCACCGTCACGCCGCGCTTGGTGGCGTGGCTGCCGGTCACCCGGCAGCCGAGCCGGATGTCCAGCCCCTGGCGCCGATAGGACTTGAGCGCCTGGGCGGCGACGTCCTGATCGCACAGCGAGAGAAAGTCCGGCTGCGCCTCGAGCAGCACCACCTCGGCGCCCAGGCGCCGCCAGACGCTGCCGAGCTCGAGCCCGATCACGCCGGCACCGATCACCCCCAGGCGCTTGGGCACCTCCGGGAATTCCAGTGCGCCCCAGGAATCGACGATCTGCTCGCCGTTGATCGGCGCCACGGAGATGTCGACCGGCTGCGAGCCGGACGCGAGGATGACATGCTCGGCCTCCAGCACCTGCGGCTCGCCCTCGTCCAGCGGCGTGACCTGCACCCGGTTATTGACCTGCAGCTGACCGTGGCCGGCGTAGGCATCGATCTTGTTGGTCTTGAACAGCCCGGCGATGCCGCCGGTCAGCGCCTCGACCACCTCCCGCCGACGCGTGTGCATCTGCGCCAGATCGAGCTTCACCTCGCCCACGGTGATGCCGTGCTCGGCCATCCCGTGCTGCGCCTGCTGATAGAGCTCTGAGGACTCCAGCAGCACCTTGGAGGGGATGCAGCCGGCATTCAGACAGGTGCCACCGAGGGCGTGGCCGCCGTCGTGGTTGCGCCAGCTGTCCACACAGGCGGTCCGCAGGCCCAGCTGCGCGCACCGGATGGCGGCCACATAGCCCGCCGGCCCGGCGCCGATTACCACTACGTCATACTTCGCCATCGCTCACCCTTGCTCGCGTTGTCTTCATGTCGATCGTCCGCAGCCTCAGACCTGCAGCAGCAGCCGGGCCGGATCCTCCAGGAATTCCTTAATCGCGACCAGGAACTGCACCGCGTCCTTGCCGTCGACCAGGCGATGGTCGTAGCTCAGCGCGAGATACATCATCGAGCGGATGCGAATCTCGCCGTCCATCACACGGGGGCGGTCCTCGATCTTGTGCATGCCGAGGATGGCGCTCTGCGGCGGATTGAGGATGGGCGTCGAGAGCATCGAGCCGAAGACGCCCCCATTGGTGATGCTGAAGGTGCCACCGGTCAGGTCGTCCATCGACAGGCTGCCGCTCTTGGCCTTGTCCACGTAGGCCGAGATGCCCTTCTCCACATCGGCAAAGCTCATGCCGTCGGCATCGCGCAGGATCGGCACGACCAGCCCGCGCGGCGAGGCCACGGCGATGCCGATGTCGAAGTAGCCGTGATAGACGATGTCCTTGCCGTCGATGGAGGCGTTGATGATCGGATAGCGCTTGAGTGCCTCGACCGCCGCCTTGACGAAGAACGACATCATGCCGAGGCGGGCCTCATGTGCCTGCTCGAAGGCATCGCGGTGCCGGCGCCGCAGCTGGTTGACCTCCGTCAGATCGACCTCGTTGAACGTGGTCAGCATCGCCGCACTCTGCTGCGCCTGCACCAGACGCTCGGCGATGCGCGCCCGCAGCCGGGTCATCGGCACGCGTTGCTCCGGGCGCTCGCCCGAGGCCGGTTCGGCGGCGGCCGGCGCCGCCGGCTCGGCCGACGCCGCGGGCGCCTCGCCGGCCGGCGCCGGCCTGTCCTGCGTCTGCGGACCCCGTTCCAGGGTGTTGAGCACGTCGGCCTTGGTCAGGCGCCCACCGCGCCCGGTGCCCTTGATGGCCGCCGGATCGAGCTGATGCTCCTCCACCAGTCGACGCACCGCCGGGCTGAGCGCACTGGCCGCCTCGGCGGCAGGCTCGGCGGCTGCCATGGCCGGCGACTCGGAGTCGGACTCCTGGCTGGCCTGTGAGGCATCCTGCGCCGGTGCATCTTGCGCCGCCTTGCCGGCGCTGGCCTCGTCAGCGCCGGGCTTGGCCTCGCCGGCCGACTCGGCGCCGCCACCCTCGCCTGGCTCCAGCACCGCCACCACCGTGCCCGGCGTGACCACATCGCCCTCGGCCACCTTCAGCTCGCCCAGCACGCCCGCCTGGGGCGCAGGCACCTCCAGCACCACCTTGTCGGTCTCCAGGTCCAGCAGGTTCTCGTCCCGCTCGACCCGATCGCCGGCCTGCTTGTGCCAGGTGACGACCGTCGCGTCCTCCACCGACTCCGGCAGCTGCGGCACCTTCACTTCAATACTCATCGTTGCTCCGTTTGCTCCGCCTCGGCGGAGGCGAGTTCTGCGAGGTGTTCACCGAACGCCTGGGAAACCAGGCGGCGCTGCTGCTGGGCGTGCAGCTCGAAATAGCCCGCCGCGGTGGACGCCGAGGCGGCCCGGCCGGCGTAGCGCAGCGTCTGGCTCGGACGCAGCAGCCGTTGCAACCGCACCTGGACGAAGTGCCAGGCGCCCTGATTCTTGGGCTCCTCCTGGCACCAGACGACCTCGCGGGCGCGCGGGTAGGTCTCGAGCAGCACCCGCAACTGCTCGCGCGGGAACGGGTAGAGCTGCTCGACCCGCAGCACGGCGGTATCGGCATGAGCCTCCGACTCGCGCCGCTCGCGCAGGTCGTAGTAGACCTTGCCGGTGCAGATGATCACCCGGCGGATCTTGCTGCGCGCGGTGTCGGCGTCGTCGTCGATCACGCAGCGGAAGGTGCCGGCGCTGAGCTCGTCGAGGGCCGACATCGCGGTGCGCTTGCGCAGCAGGCTCTTCGGCGTCATGACGATCAGCGGCTTGCGGTAGGGGCGCACCATCTGCCGGCGCAGCATGTGGAACATCTGCGCCGGCGTGGTCGGCACGCAGACCTGCATGTTCTGCTCGGCGCAAAGCTGCAGATAGCGCTCCAGCCGTGCCGAGGAATGCTCGGGGCCCTGCCCCTCGTAGCCGTGCGGCAGGAACATGGTCAGCCCGCACAGCCGGCCCCACTTGGCCTCGCCGGAGCTGATGAACTGGTCGATCACCACCTGGGCGCCGTTGCCGAAATCACCGAACTGCGCTTCCCAGATGTCCAGCGTGGCCGGGTCGGCGGAGGCGTAACCGTACTCGAAGGCGACCACGCCCTCTTCGGAGAGCAGCGAGTCGATCACCCAGAAGTCGCCCTGCCGCTCTGCCACGTGGCGCAGCGGCACATAGGGCGTGCCGTCCTGCTGGTTGTAGAGCACGCTGTGACGGTGGAAGAAGGTGCCGCGACCGGAATCCTGGCCGCACAGCCGAACGTCCATGCCTTCGCTGAGCAGACTGGCGTAGGCGAGCGTCTCGGCAAAGCCCCAGTCCACCGCCACCGCGCCGGCAGCCATCTTGCGCCGGTCGTCCATGATGCGACCCACGCGCGGGTGCAGTTCCCAGCCCGGCGGCAGTTCCAGCAGCTTCTGCGACAGCTCGCGCACCCGCGCCAGCGGCAGCGCCGTCTCCACCGGATCGTCCCAGTTCGCCTTCAGGTACGGCGTCCAGTCGACCGTGTATTCGTTGCCGATCATGCGCGCGGTCGGGCGGATGACGTTGACGCCCTCGTCCAGCCCGTCGCGGTACTGGTCGATGTAGGACTCCGCCTCCTCGCTGCTGACGATGCCCTCGGCGACCAGCCGGCCGGCGTAGACCGCCCGGCAGGTCGGGTGCTGCGCGATGGTCTGGTACATCAGCGGCTGGGTCACCGCCGGCTCGTCCGCCTCGTTGTGGCCGTGCCGGCGATAGCAGACCAGATCGATCACCACATCCTTGCGGAAGGCCATGCGGAATTCGAGCGCCAGCCGGGTCACGAACACCACCGCCTCGGTATCGTCGGCGTTCACGTGGAAGATCGGCGGCTGCACCATCTTCGCCACGTCGGTGGCATAGGGCGTGGACCGCGCATCCATCGGGTTGGAGGTGGTGAAGCCGACCTGGTTGTTGATGACGATGTGCACCGTGCCGCCGACCGCGAAGCCGCGGGCCTGCGACATGTTGAACGTCTCCATCACCACGCCCTGGCCGGCGAAGGCCGCATCGCCGTGGATCAGTATCGGCAGGATGCGCCTGCCCTCCCCGTCCTCGCGCCGCTCCTGCCGCGAGCGCACCGAGCCCAGCACCACCGGGTTCACGATCTCGAGGTGCGAGGGGTTGAAGGCCAGCACCAGGTGGATCCGGCGCTCGTCGCCCGCGGCCACGTCCGAGGAGAAGCCCATGTGGTACTTCACATCGCCGGAGGCCGAGACATGATGGGCGTGCTGGCCCTCGAATTCCTCGAACAGCTCCTTGGGCGACTTGCCGAGGATGTTCACCAACACGTTCAGCCGGCCGCGGTGGGCCATGCCGATCACGACTTCCTCCACCTCCTGCTCGCCGGCCTGGCGGATCAGGTCATCGAGCTGCGGGATCAGCGCATCGCCCCCCTCCAGCGAGAAGCGCTTCTGCCCCACATAGCGGGTGTGCAGATACTTCTCGATGCCCTCGGCCGCCGTCAGGTCCAGCAGGAAGCGGCGGCGCTCCTCGTCGGTGAAGTTCTGCCGGCCGAGCCCACCCTCCAGGCGCTTCTGGATCCACCGCTTCTGCTCGGTATCGGTGATGTGCATGTACTCCGAGCCGATGTTCTGCGTATAGGTGCGCTTGCAGATCTGGATGATCTCGCGCAGTGGCAGACGCTGCTCGGCGTAGAGCGAACCGGTATCGAACACCGCCTCCATGTCGCGCTCGCTGAGGCCGTGATAGCCCGGGTCCAGATCCGGCACCGGCGCCGGCCGGGACAGCCCCAGCGGATCGAGGTGCGCGGCCTGGTGGCCCCGCACCCGATAGGCGTTGATCAGCCGCAGGACCGCCGCCTGCCGCGAGGCACCCTCCGGCGAGATCGGCTGCACCGCGCGGGCGCCACCGGCCTGCTCCAGCGCATAACGGGCGAACGATGCCTGGATCGGCCGGTGCGGTACGTCGCGCACCGCATCGCCCTGGCTCTGCGCGAGCTGCTCGAAGTAGGCACGCCAGTGCGGATCGGTCACCGAATCCGGATCCCGCAGAAAGTCCTCGTAGAAACTCTCGATGAAGGCGGCATTGCCGCCGTAAAGCGGCGAGGTGCGATATTTCTCGCGAAGTTCGTCGGACATGGCGTGGCGCTACTCGGCTGTCAGGGGCGGCGGCGCCCCCAGGGCGGATGCACGGGCGGGAAAGGAATCATGGCCGGGCAGGCGCCTGCCGGCCACCAGGGGCGCGCGAACCGGCGGCGATCGCCACGAACCGCACCCGGCGCCGCGCACACGGCCGGGCGCGGACGATCGAATTGGCGCTGTTGCGGACTGTGTCGCAAGCGAGCCGTCCTTGTACGGAGGCTGGTGCCGGCGTGACGGTAGTCACGGCGAGGTGTGGCGACATGGTAACGCCACCGCGCCCACTTCGGGAACCGATGGTGGCGCGCTCTGGGGCGGATGGGCCGCGTCGCCTCACGGCGCGAGCAGCTGGCGCAGCGACAGCACGGGGACGATCTCGCCGGCGTCCAGCTCGCCGCGGGACTCCTCCAGCTGGATCAGGCAGTCCGCCTCGGCAGCCTCGCGCAGCAGGTGCGAGCCCTGCCCGCCCAGCGGGCGGACGGTCGGCAACGCGCCGCCGGCGTCGAATCGAAGCCGGCCGCGCTGCAGTTCGAGACGCCCCGGACGCTTGCGCAGCGGCGCCTCGAGTCGGGCCGGCCAGCGCGGCGGCGGCCGGTAGGCGGCGCCGGAAAGGCGCAGCAGCGCCGGGCGCACCAGCAGCAGGAAGGTCACCAACGCCGACACCGGATTGCCCGGCAGGCCGAAGTAGTGCGCCCCGGCCAGACGACCGAACAGCACCGGCCGGCCGGGTTTGATTCGAGCGCGCCAGAAGCCGATCTGCCCTTCCCGTGCCAGCAGCGGCACCAGCAGGTCGGCATCGCCCACCGACACCCCGCCGGTGGTGATGAGCAGGTCGGCCTCGGCGCCGGCCGCAACCAGCGCCTCGAGTGCCGCCGGGCGGTCGCTCAGCACGCCCAGATCGCGCAGCTGCACGCCGTAAGGAGCGAGCAGCGCCCGCAGCAGCGGCCGGTTGCGCTCGTAGATGTGCCCGGGCGCGAGCGGCGCGCCGGCGGCGGTCAGCTCATCACCGCTGGAGGCGATCGTCACGCGCAGCGGCCGGACGGTCTCCACCTCGGCCACGCCGACGCCGGCCAGGGTGGCGAGCGCCATGGCGTCGAGCCGATGCCCGGCCGCGAACAGCACCTCGCCGGCCGTGCACTCCTCACCCCGCGCCCGCACGTTCTCGCCGGCGCGGACCGTCCGGCCGAGGCGAACGGCCGTGGTCCGCCGCTCGACATCCTCCTGCGGGATGACGGCATCGCAGCCAGCCGGTACCGGCCCGCCGGTCGTGATCCGCACGCAGGCGCCCACCGGTACCGGCGCTGCGTGGGGATGCCCGGCAAGCGCCTGCCCGACAACGGGCAGCTCGGTACCGGCCGCGCCACTGGCGGCGGCCAGCGCGTAGCCGTCCATGGCGGAGGCGGCGAAGGGCGGACTGTCGCAGCCGGCGCAGGCCGGCGCCGCCAGCACGTGGCCGTGCGCCTCGGTCAGCGCCAGCCGTTGCCGGCCGGCGACTGGCGCCGTGGCAGCGAGCACCCGCGCCAACGCTTCGGCCAGCGGCAGGTCATCGGCCTGCGGGCGGCTCATCTGCCCTCCTCGGCGGCCAGCCGGGCCAGTGCGGCGCGCCGATCCGGCGGCGTGTTGACGTTGAGAAAATCCGTCGCCGGCCCGAGCGTCACCGGCCGGGCCCCGAGCCGGGTCAACCAGCGTCCGAGAGCGTGTTCGCCGGCGGCGAGCGCGGCGCCCGCACCCCGCGCCCGGGCGGTCTCCAGCAGGGCGAAGGCCGGCTGCGCGCGCTGGCCGTCGTGCGCATACACCGCCGGCGGCGACCAGCGCGCGGCGAGCCGTGTCACCAGGTCGATCGGCAGCAGCGGCGCGTCCACCGGCACGATCTGCAGGAAGCGCCCGGGCGCGCGGGCCGCCGCCGCCGCGATACCGGCCAGCGGGCCGGCGTCCGGCGAGGTGTCGGTGACCACCGGCCAGCCCAGCGCCCGATAGTCTGGCAGCTGCCGGTTCGCGCTGATCAGCACCTCGCTGACCTGCGGTACCAGCCGCGCCAGCACCCGCACGATCAGCGGCTGGCCGGCGAGCATCAGCCAACCCTTGTCGACGCCACCGAGCCGGCGGCCGGCGCCGCCGGCGAGGATCACCCCGGTGATCGCTGCCCTGACCGGTGGTGCCGCCTGCGGATCAGCCACCGGTCAGGTTCATGAACCGCACGATCTGCGTGGTGCCGGCCGGATCGAAGCTGTGCCCCTCCGGCTTGATCGCCATGGCGCCGCGAATCGCCTTGGGCAGGGCCGCCGCCCCCGCCGGCTGTCGGACAATCGCGCGCAGGTCCACCGAGTGCTCCTGGCCGAGGCACAGCAGCAGCCGGCCGGCGGCCGTCAGGCGAACCCGGTTGCAGCTGTGGCAGAAGTTCTGGCTGTGCGGCGAGATGAAGCCGACCCGGATGTCGCTGTCCGGCATCCGGTAGTAGCGTGCCGGCCCACCGGTCTCCTCCGGCGTGGGCAGCAGCGGCCAGTGCCGCGCCAGCGCAGTGCGAATGGCCCGGCTCGGCTGCAGTTCCAGCGCCCGCTCGTCCTGACGCATCTGCCCCAGCGGCATCTCCTCGATGAAGGCGATATCCAGGGCACGATCGCGCGCGAAGCGCACCAGCTCGACCACTTCGTCATCGTTGCGATGGCGCAGGATCACGGCGTTGAGCTTGATGCGCTCGAAGCCAGCCGCGCGGGCCGCCTCGATGCCGGCCAGCACGCGGCTCAGCTCGCCGACGCGGGTCAGCGCGCGGAACCGCTCGGGCCGCAGCGTGTCCAGGCTGATGTTGAGCCGGCGCACGCCGGCGGAGGCGAGCGGCCCCGCCAGGCGCGCGAGCTGTGAGCCGTTGGTGGTCAGCGTCAGCTCATCCAGCCCCGGCAGCTGCGCCAGCCGCTCGACCAGCCACAGCAGATTGCGCCGGACCAGCGGCTCGCCGCCGGTGAGCCGGATCCGGCGCACGCCGAGACCGACGAAGGCGCGGCCGATCGCCAGGAGCTCTTCCAGCGACAGGATCTGCGGGCGCGGCAGGAAGGTCATCTGCTCGCTCATGCAGTACACGCAGCGGAAGTCGCAGCGATCGGTCACTGACATGCGCAGGTAGGTGACCTCGCGGCCGAAGTTGTCGACGAGTTCGCTCATGGACGCTGGGCTGGACCGGTCGCTCGGGCAGAGGTTCAGCATAGCGCGGGCGCCACCCGCAGGGCAGGGCGAACGCCCGCATCCCGATCGAGCCTCGCCCGCGTTACCATCGGGGCGCGGCAGCCGCGGCGGGCGCCCGGCCGCCAACCACAGGAGCAGGAGGCATGCGCCGATGACCGACGGCCAGGATCAGGATCCGCAGGAGACTCGCGAGTGGCTTGAAGCGCTGGAGTCGGTGCTGGAACGGGAAGGGCCGGAGCGCGCGCACCACTTGCTCGAGGCGCTGGTCGACAAGGCCCGCCGCTCCGGCGCCTACATCCCTTTCACCGCCACGACCGCCTACGTCAACACCATTCCGCCGCAGCTCGAGGCCAAGAGCCCGGGCGATCCGGACAAGGAGTGGCGGCTGCGCAGCCTGATTCGCTGGAACGCGATGGCGATGGTGGTGAAGACCAACAAGCAGCACGACGGTATCGGCGGGCACATCGCCAGCTTCGCCTCCTCCGCCACGCTCTACGACGTCGGCTTCAACCACTTCTTCCATGCCCCGAACGAGCAGCACGGCGGCGACCTGGTCTACGTGCAGGGGCATTCCTCGCCCGGCATCTACGCGCGCGCCTATCTGGAGCGGCGCCTCGACAAGGACGACCTGCACCGCTTCCGCCAGGAGGCGCTGGCGCCGGGGCTGTCGTCCTATCCGCATCCGTGGCTGATGCCGGAGTTCTGGCAGTTCCCGACCGTATCGATGGGCCTCGGGCCGATCATGGGCATCTATCAGGCCCGCTTCCTGAAGTACCTGCACAACCGGGGCATCTGCGATACCGCCGCGCGCAAGGTGTGGGTGTTTCTCGGCGACGGCGAGTGCGACGAGCCGGAAACACTGGGCGCCATCGGCCTGGCCGCCCGCGAACGGCTCGACAACCTGATCTTCGTGATCAACTGCAACCTGCAGCGCCTGGACGGCCCCGTGCGCGGCAACGGCAAGATCATCCAGGAGCTCGAAGGCACCTTCCGCGGTGCCGGCTGGAACGTCATCAAGCTGATCTGGGGCTCGTATTGGGATCCGCTGCTGGCCGTCGATCACCAAGGCCTGCTGCGCCAGCGGATGGAAGAGGCGGTCGACGGCGAGTACCAGAACTACAAGGCCAAGGGCGGCGCCTACACGCGGGAGCACTTCTTCGGCAAGTATCCCGAGCTCAAGGCCATGGTCTCGCGCCTGACCGATCAGGACATCTGGCGACTCAACCGGGGCGGTCACGACCCGCACAAGATCTACGCCGCCTACCACGCCGCGGTGCATCACGAGGGTCAGCCGACAGTGATCCTCGCCAAGACCGTCAAGGGCTACGGCATGGGCGAGTCGGGCGAAGGGCTGAACACCACCCATCAGCAGAAGAAAGTGGGCGAGAAGGCCCTGCGCGCCTTCCGCGACCGCTTCAACATCCCGATCTCCGACGAGGACATCGGCGAGGCGCCGTTCTACCGCCCGCCGGAGGACGACGAGCTGATGCAGTACCTGCGCGAACGTCGCGAGGCGCTCGGCGGCTACCTGCCCGCGCGCCAGCCGCAGGGCGATGCGCTGCAACTGCCGGCGCTGTCGCTGTTCGAGCCGGTGCTCAAGGGCTCGGGCGACCGGGAAATGTCCTCGACCATGGCCTTCGTCCGGCTGCTCTCGTTCCTGACCAAGGACAAGCAGATCGGCCATCGCGTGGTGCCGATCGTGCCCGACGAGGCCCGCACCTTCGGCCTCGACGGCCTGTTCCGCCAGCTCGGCATCTACGCCGCCCAGGGCCAGCTCTACGAGCCGCAGGACGCCGGGCAGATCGCCTTCTACCGCGAGTCCAAGCAGGGGCAGATCCTGGAGGAGGGCATCACCGAGGCCGGCTCGATGTCCTCCTTCATCGCCGCTGCCACCTCCTACAGCAACAACGGGATCACCATGATCCCGTTCTTCATCTTCTACTCGATGTTCGGCTTCCAGCGGATCGGCGATCTGTGCTGGGCCGCCGGCGACTCACGCGCGCGCGGCTTCCTGATCGGCGGCACCGCGGGACGCACCACACTCAACGGCGAGGGCCTGCAGCACGAGGACGGCCACAGCCACCTGCTGGCCTCGGTGATCCCCAACTGCATCTCCTACGACCCGTGCTTCGGCTACGAGATCGCGGTGATCGTCCACGCCGGCCTGCAGCGCATGTACGAACAGCGCGACGACGTCTTCTACTACCTGACGGTGGAGAACGAGAACTTCCTGCACCCGCCGATGCCCGAGGGCGCCGAGGAAGGCATCGTGCGCGGCATGTACCGCCTGCGCGAGGCCAAGGGCGCCAAGGGCCGGCCGCGGGTGCAGCTGCTCGGTTCGGGCACGATCCTGCGCGAAGTGCTGGCCGCTGCCGAGCTGCTGGAACAGGACTGGAAGATCGCCGCCGACGTGTGGAGCGTGACCAGCTTCACCGAGCTGCGCCGCGACGGCATCCGCGCCGACCGGCACAACCTGCTGCACCCGGCCGACGCACCGCAGCGCAGCTTCGTGGAGGCCGAACTCGGGCCGACCGAGGGGCCGGTGATCGCCGCGACCGACTACCTGCGCAGCTACGCCGACCAGATCCGCCAGTGGGTGCCGCGCCGCTACCGGGTGCTGGGGACCGACGGCTACGGCCGCAGCGATACCCGCGAGAACCTGCGGATCTTCTTCGAGGTGCATCGCCACTACGTGGTGCTGGCCGCGCTCAAGGCGCTGGCCGAGGACGGCGAGATCGAACCCGATCGGGTGGTGGCGGCCATCGAACGCTACGGCATCGACCCCGACCGTCCCGCCCCCATGGATCACTAGGCCCAGCCGAGCAACAGGAGAACTGCCGTGGCAGACACGCGCGAAGTGACGGTGCCGGATCTGGGTGATGTGGAGGCGGCCGAGGTCATCGACGTTCTGGTCGCCCCGGGCGATACGGTCGAGCCAGAGACGCCGCTGATCACCATGGAGAGCGAGAAGTCCGCCATGGACCTGCCCTCGCCTGCCG
>JAASSS010000145.1 GCA_021767745.1 Pseudomonadota bacterium | reverse complement strand
CGGCTGCCAAACGCGGACAAGCGGGTGGCGATCGTCTACTACAACCATCCGCCCGGCCGGCACAACATCGGCGCGGACAACCTCGACGTGCCCGCCAGCCTGTGGACGCTGCTGCACGCGCTGCGCCGCGCCGGCTATACCACCGGACCACTGCCGCCCGACCCGGCGGCGCTGCTGGCGGCGCTCCAGACCCGCGGCGTCAACCTGCCGGAGGACCACGCCGCGCTGCGTGAACTGGCGCGCCGGGTCCCGCGTCTGCCGACCACCGCCTATGCCGATTGGTTTGCCACGCTGCCCGGGCCGGTGCGGGCGGAGATGCGGGACGGGCCGCTGGCACGATTGCAGGCGCAGTTCGCGGCGGCGCTGCAGGCCGAGCCCGTGCTCACCGGGCCCACCCGCGAGGCGCTCGGGCGCCGGCTGACGATGGTCGAGACGGAGCTGCGCCATGTGCTGGAGGGCAGCGCCCATCCGGCGCGCGAGCCGGCGCTGGCCGGGCTGACGACGCTGATGGACGGCTACCGGGCGCTGCTGCGCACGCCGGCGGCTGGCATCGCGACCGCGCCGGCGCTGGCTGAGCTCGACACACGGGTGCAGGCGCTGACAGCGCTCGGCATCGAGGGGCTGCGCGGCTGGGGCAGCCCGCCGGGCCGATCCATGGTGGTGGGGGACTCGCTCGTCCTGCCGGGGCTCACCTTCGGCAACGTCTTCATCGGTCCGCAGCCGCCGCGTGGCTGGGAACTCGACGAGGAACTGCTGCACGCCAACCTGATCTTTCCGCCGCCGCACCAGTACCTGGCGTTCTACCGCTACCTGCAGCACGACTTCGCTGCCGATGCGGTCATCCATCTCGGCCGGCACAGTACCTATGAGTTCCTGCCGCACAAGCGGGCGGGGCTCGACGCCACCGATTACCCGATGCTGATCGCCGGCGAGCTGCCGGGTATCTATCCCTACATCGTCGATGGCGTCGGCGAGGGCCTGCAGGCCAAGCGCCGGGGCCTGGCGGTGATCGTCGATCACCTGACGCCGCCGATCGCCGCCAGCGAGCTCTATGGCGAGCTGCTCGGGCTGCGCCAGCTGGTGGAAAGCTTCGAGGCCGCGCCGGTGGGCGCGGCGGCACGTGGTCAGGCCGTGGCGAGCCTGCGCGAGCGCCTGCGCACCCTTGAGCTGGAAGACGAGCTGGCGCTGGTGATGGCCGACGAGCTGGAGCGGCGCGGGCAGAGCCTTGCGAGCGCATCGGACGAGCTGCTGGTGCACGAGGTGGGGCACTACCTGACCCTACTGCAGGAACAGTTCATGCCCCTTGGCCTGCACGTGTTCGGTCGGCCGTGGTCGGATGAGGCGGTCGCCACGCTGCTGGACTCGATGGCGCCGCCAGCGGCGGCGCGGGCGCAGCAGCGGGCGCAGCTGATCGCCTCGCCGCCGGCCGAGATCGCCGCCGTGCTCGCCGCGCTCTCCGGCCGCTTCGTCCGCCCCGGCAAGGGCAACGACCCGCTGCGGGCGCCGGATGTGCTGCCGACCGGGCGCAACTTCCATGCGCTGGACCCGAGCCTGTTGCCGACCCGCATCGGCTGGGCCCTGGGCCGGCGGCTGGCCGAGACCGCCCGCGCCGAGTCGGCGGCGGATCCCGCAGCCAGCGAGGCGCTGGTCCTGTGGGCATCGGATACGGTCAGGGACGAGGGCGCCATGGTGGCCTTCGCGCTGGCGCTGATGGGTATCGAACCGCGCTGGAGCGAGCGTGGCCAGCTCGCCGGCCTGACCCGCACGGCGCAGGCGGAGCGGCGCGACGTACTGATCACGACCTCCGGGTTGTTCCGTGACCTCTACGGCGAGCTGCTGCACTGGCTCGACCATGCCGGGCGACTGGCGCTGGCCGGCTCGGCCCAGGTGCTGGCCGCCGAGCCGGCATTGCGACCGGCGCTGGCCGCGGCACTCGCGCCGCTGCCAGCGCCGGTACCCCGGGGCGCCGAGCCGCTCGCGCGCAATCACCTCGCCCGGCGCTGGCGCGAGCGGGTGCTGGCCCGGCTGGACACCGGCATGGCGCCGGCCCGTGCGGGGCGCGAGGCCGCCTGGCGCATCTTCGGCGATGCGCCGGGGGGCTACGGCGCCGGCGTCAACCGGCTGGCCGAGCGCTCCGGGGCCTGGAGCGAGCGCGGCGAACTCGCTAGCGCCTATCGCCGCCGCATGGGGCATGTCTACGGGCTCGACGCCGATGGGTTGGCGGCGCCGGCCGCGTTTGGCGAAGCGCTCGCAGGCGTCGGGCGGACCTATCTCGGCCGGGCGAGCCACCTCTACGGCCTGCTCGACAACAACGATGCCTTCGACTATCTCGGCGGCCTCAGCATGGCGGTGGAACAGGTCCGCGGCACGGTGCCGGCCAGCCACGTTATCGATCACGCCGATCCGGCGCAGGCCCGTCTGCGGCCGCTGCCGGCGGCGCTGCTGGGCGAGCTGCGGGCGCAGTTCCTGAACCCGGCCTGGATCGAGCCGCTGATGGCGCACGGCTACGCCGGCGCCCGCACCATGGGCAGCGAGTTCATCGAGTATCTGTGGGGCTGGCAGGTGACCAACCCGGACATCATCCGATCAGCGGTCTGGGACGAGGTCGCCGCGGTCTATCTGGACGATTCCCTGGATCTGGGGCTGGCTGCGTTTCTGGCGCAGGAGGCGAACGTGCACGTGCAGACGCACATCATGGCGATCTTCCTGGTGGCCGCCGAACGCGGGTTCTGGCAGCCGTCGCCGGCGCGTCTCGAGGCACTCTCGCACCAGTTCGCCGAGCAGGTGACGGCCCATGGTCTGCCGGGTAGTGGCCACGCGGCGCCGGATCACCCGATGCTCAAGTCGCTGTCGGCCCGCCTGCCTGCGCCGCTGCGTGAGGCCTTCCTCGCCCGCCTGGCAGCGGCCCGTGGCGAGGATGCCGCCGGCCCGGTCCGGGCGCGGGTGCGGGCGCTCGATGAGCCGGCGCCTGCCGCGCCGTCGGCCCGTCCGGCCCCGGCCGCCACGCCGGAACCGGTCGAGGCCGCGGCGCCGGATGCCGTGCCCGGCGAGGCGGCGCCACCGACAGCCGGCGAGGCGGCCTCATCAGGCTGGCAGGTCGCCCTGGCACTGCTGGCGCTGGCGCTGCTGGCCGCCGGCGTGCGGCGTGGCGTGCGCGCCCGGTGACGCTTTCCGCCGCCCCGCTGGCTGCCTGGCTGCACGTGCTGGTCGGCCAGCTGTTGCTACCGGTGCTGATTGCGCTCGGCCTGGCGCTGGCGGCGGTGATCGTCGAGGCCGGCATCGCGCTCGGCGAGCGAGTGCGGGGTCTCGCCCGGCTGCGGGCGCAGGCCGATCCGGCCGCGATCGCCAAGCTGGCCCGCCGGCGCATCGAGCGAGCCGATCTGCTGGCCCGCGCCGGGCCGATGCTCGGGCTGATGGGCACGCTGATCCCGCTCGGCCCGGGGCTGGCGGCGCTCGGGCGGGGCGAACTGGCCTCGCTGGCCGAGGCGGTGATCCTCGCCTTCGACACCACGGTGCTGGGGCTGCTGGTGGGGCTGGTCGGGTTCGTGCTCGGCCGCCTGCGGCGACGCTGGTACGACTCGCTGCTCGATGCGTTGGAAGGGGCGTCTTGAGCGGGCCGCCGCGGCGCTGGCAGTCCCGCTTCGAGGAGCCGGCCGCGCCCGATCCCGCCAATCCGCTGGCGAACCTGGTCGACATCATGCTGGTGTTCGCCTGCGGCCTGATCGCCGCGCTCGCCGCCATGACGCCGGCGCCGGACGCCCCTGCCGGCGCGCCGATCACGGCCGGGCACGAGCTGGCCGCGCCGCCGGCGCCAGCGGCCGCGGGCGGGCCGGGATTGACGCCGGTCGGGCAGGTCTATCGCGACCCGACCAGCGGCCAACTGCTGCTGTTCGAGGCCGCAGGAGCCGAGGACACTGACGGCGCCAGCGCGCTCAAGCCGCGCGAGTCGCAGCTGGGCCTTGTGCCCGGTGGCTGAGCGCTATGGCGTCATTCATCACTTGCCGTCGTTTGGTCCACGGCCTTGCGACGGCCGCTGCCGGACTTCGCCGCCTTGGCAGCGGGTGTTTTGTCGCCGGCATCGGCGCCTGGCGCCTCGCTCGCCTCGGCGGACTTCGGCTTGCGCCGCCGGCGCCGCGGCGGGAAGTCGTCGACGGCGATCACCTCGTCGATGGCAGCCTGGGTGCGCCGCAGCTGCTCGGCCTCCTCGCGACTGATGATGCCCT
>JAASSS010000144.1 GCA_021767745.1 Pseudomonadota bacterium | reverse complement strand
GCGCCGCGCAGCGCCAGCTCGGCCACCGGCTCCACTCCCAGCAGCCGCAGGCTGCGCCCGGGGGCCCGCACCGGCGTCACCAGCGCGTCGATCACCGGCGCCATCGGCACCGGGAAGCTCAGCCGCAGGTCGGCGTAGAGCGACTGCGGCATGCCGCCGGGCGGGCCGAGCACCTGATGCGTGGCCGGGCCGAGCACGCTGTCCAGCGAGCGGGTGAGCGCGGTACGGGCACTGGCGCCCACCAGCGCCACCGCCAGCACCACGGCGACGCCGAGCGCGATACCCAGCACGGCCAGCGCCGCCAGCCCCGGATGGCGGCGCAGCGGACGCAGCCCGGCCCGGCGATGCAGCGGCCACAACGCGGCCGCCAGGCGGGTGATCATGCCGGCTGCAGCCGGCCGTCCTGCAGGCGCAACGCGCGATCGGCCTGCGCGGCCTGCTCGGCGTTGTGCGTCACCAGCAGCAGCGTCGCGCCGCGGGACTCGGTCAGCGCACGCAGCAGTGCCCAGACCTTCGCGCCCGTGGCGGCATCGAGATTGCCGGTCGGTTCATCGGCCAGGACGAGATCGGGCTGATGCACCAGGGCCCGCGCCAGCGCCACCCGCTGCTGTTCACCGCCCGAGAGCGTTTCAGGAAAGCGCCCGGCGTAGCCGGCCAGTTCCACGGCCTCCAGCAGGTTCTGCAGCCGCGCCTCGCCGGCGGCATCGGCCAGGCCGTTCAGCTGCAGCGGCAGGCGCAGGTTCTCGCCGACGGTGAGCGTGGGCACGAGGTTGAAGAACTGGAACACGAAGCCGATGCGCCGGCGTCGCAGCAGGGTGCGCCGCCGCTCGTCGAGCCCGTCGACCCGCTCGCCGGCAATCTCGATGTGGCCGGCGTCGGGCCGATCGATACCGGCGATCAGGTTCAGCAGCGTGGACTTGCCCGAGCCGCTGCGCCCCACGATCGCCACATGCTCGCCGGCGGCGACGGTGAGCGCCAGCCGATCCAGCACCGTCCGCGGCCGGCGCCCCTCGAGATAGCTGTGGCTGAGCCCACGCAGGCACAGGGCCGGCGCGCTCACCGCCGCCTGGCCAGCTCCACCTGGCCCGCGTGCGAGAACGGTACGGCCGGCAGCAGGGGCAGGTCGAGTTCGACCTCGCCATGGATGCGGTAGGGAATGTCGGCCTGCGGGCGCAGCAGGAAGTTCGCCACCGAGCTGGCCAGTCGCAGCATGGACATGTTGACGTTCAGGCTGAAGTCGGTGGCGCCGCGGGCCGGGATGCGGAACGCCTCGGTGGTCTCGCCGGCGGCGAAGCGCTGGCCCATCAGCTCGATCTGGTAGTGCACCACGCGGACCGGCAGCGGCAGGCGATTGGGGTTGTGCAGCCGCACGGTGACGCAATAGCGCTGCTCGAACAGACCGACCTCGCGGATCTGCAGCCCCACCAGCGAGATCTCCGGGCGCTGCAGCCAGCGCCGCGTCAGCCGCAGCGCGCCGCGACGCAGGCGCGCCCGCAGCCCATGCCGGCGCGCCCGGCGCGGCGCCGTGTCCTCGAACTCCTCGAGGCCGAAGCCGCCCTCCGAATCCTCTTCCACTGCCATCGGCTACTCGAACGGCATCAGAAAGGGCACCTCGCCGCCGCGCCGGAACGGCACCTCGCCGAGCAGCGGGTTGTCCACGCGCAGGGTGCCGCGCAGCTCGTAGTCGACCCGGTCGACCGGCTCGCTGAGCAGCCGCGCCAACCGGTTGGCGCTGTCGAGCAGGTTGGTGCGGATATTCAGCACCACCCCGACATCCTCGTTCGCCGGCAGCACGAAACCGTCCTCGTTCTCGCCCCGGGCGAACTCGATGCCGGCCACCTCCAGCACGTAGTCGATCTCCTCGATGGGCAGCGCGACGGGGTTCGGGTTGTCGAGCATGAGCACGAGCTGATAGCTCTGGGTGAAGGCGCTCATGTTCACCAGTCGGATCTCCTGCAGCGCCACCGACGGCGGCTGCAGCACGCTGCGGGCGATCCGGGCACAGCCGGTCGCCGTCAGCGCAAGGATCAGCAGCAGGACGATGGCGCGACGGGTGCCTGCCGGGGAGCACGCGATCATGACAACCTCACGACCAGGGCCGGAAAAACGCGTGACAGTGTAGCCGATCGCCGACGCCGCAGCAGGGATGGCAGCCGGCTCAGTCCCAGCGGTCGTCGCGCAGCTGGATACGCCCGTCCTGCACGCGGACGGGGAAGACGTGCACGTCCTGGTAGGCCGGCGGCGTGCAGGCGGCGCCGGTGGTCACGTCGAAGCGGGCACCGTGGCGCGGGCAGATGATCTGCCGGCCCTCGAGCCGACCGCCGGACAGCCGGCCGCCATCGTGCGTGCAGAGGTTCTCGATGGCGTGGAATAGGCCGCCGACGTTGAACACCACCACGTCCGCCTCCTCCAGCACCGCCTCCAGATACTGCCCGGACGGCAGCGCCTCGACGGCGGCGATGTCCTGCCACCCTTCGGCCGGCGCCACCACCTAGAACATTCCGGTCTGCAGGCGCGCCTGCTCGGTCATCATCTCGGCGCTCCAGGGCGGCTCGAAGGTGACCTCCACCGTGGCCCGGGCCACCGTCGGCACCATCTCGATCTTGTGCCGCACGTCATCAGCGATGACATCTCCCATGCCGCAGCCCGGCGCGGTGAGCGTCATGGTGACGGCGACCTCGCGCTGGCCATCCTCGCGATGGGTGATCTCGCACCGGTAGACCAGCCCCAGCTCGACGATGTCCACCGGGATCTCCGGGTCGTAGCAGGTGCGCATCTGGTCCCACACCACGCGCTCGACCTCGGCATCGGAGGGGTCGTCCGGCAGCTGCGGGCGCGGCGGCGGCGTCATGCCCAGGGCGTCGGCATCCTCGCCGGCGATGCGGGCGAGATTGCCGGCGTAGTAGACGGTGAAGCTGCCGCCGAGCGACTGCGTCACCACCACCTGGCCGCCCTCGGGCAGCACCACCTTGTCGCCGAGCGGCACGAGCGTGGCCAGCACGTCGCGCTGCAGCTCGACCGGATCGCCCTGGCCGTACATCACCTACTCCGTCGTCGCGCTCTGGGACCCGTGCAGGGCCGAATTCAGCGTGTGCCAGCACAGCGAGGCGCATTTCACCCGCGCCGGATAGTCCTTCACCCCGGACAGCGCCGCCAGCTTGCCGAGCTGGTCGAGGTCCACCTCGCCCTCGCCGGTGAGCAGCCGGTGCATCTGGCCGAACAGGGCCTCGGCCTCGGCGATGCGCATGCCCTTGAGCCGCTCGGTCATCAGCGAGGTGGAGGCCGTGGAGATCGCGCAGCCGCTGCCGAGGAAGGCAGCCTCCTCGATCACATCGCCGCGCAGCCGCAGGAACAGCTTCAGCTTGTCGCCGCACAGCGGGTTGTAGCCCTCGGCCGTGCGATCGGCCGGCTCCAGCGCATGAAAATTACGCGGGCTGCGGTTGTGATCGACGATGATGTCCTGGTAGAGGTCCTTCAGCTCCATCGACGTATGGCGCCCCCGCGCCGGCGTGCGTGATCAGCAGCGGCCTTTCTTGGCCTGTCCCGGCGGGCAGAATCGGCCTGTCGAGCCGGGCACGGCGTAATAACGGCCGTCATACCGATCGTAGTGATCGTAATCGTGGCGATAACCCTCATGGTACCGCTCCCGGTCGCGATCGGTCGCGATCGCGCTGCCGGTGGCCGCACCGATGCCGGCGCCGATCACCGCGCCGTCGCGGCCACCGACCCGCTCGCCCACGGCACCGCCCACGGCGCCGCCGATCGCCCCGCCGATGGCGGCATCGACGGTGGCATCGTCCGCCAGCGCCGGCGCGCCGGCGAGCGCCAGGGTCAGCATCAGGGTGGTGGTAAGCGTCTGGGAAAGCTTCATTGCTGCTCCTTGGATACGGTGAGCCGCCGGCAGGTGCCGGCAACTATCCAACGTCTCGGCCAGCAGCGGCGTTGACCGCTCCGGCGGGCGGCGCCTCAGGCGAACATCGCCCGCGCCGCCTCGACGGCCGCGACCAGCGCATCCACCTCGGCGAGCGTGTTGTAGCAAGCGAACGAGGCCCGCGCGGTGGCCGGCACGTCGAAGCGCTCCATCACCGGCATGGCGCAGTGATGGCCGGCGCGAATGGCGACGCCGTGCTGGTCGACGATGGTCCCCAGATCGTGCGGATGCACCCCCTCCAGCACGAAGGAGACCACCGCCGCCTTGGCCGGCGCCGTGCCGATCAGGCGCAGCCCGGGGATCGC
>JAASSS010000143.1 GCA_021767745.1 Pseudomonadota bacterium | reverse complement strand
GGCCACATGAACGTGCTGCTGGCCGAGGCCGGCGTGCCCTACGATCTCATCTACGATCTGGAGGAGATCAACCAGGAATTCGCCACCACCGATGTGGCCCTGGTGATCGGTGCCAACGACGTGGTCAATCCGATGGCGCGCACCAACCCGGAAAGCCCGATCTACGGCATGCCGATCCTGAACGCAGATCAGGCGCGCAACGTGATCGTGGTCAAGCGCGGCCAGGGTACCGGCTTCTCCGGCATCGAAAACGCCCTGTTCACGCTGGACAACACCCGCATGCTCTACGGCGACGGGCAGGCGGTGGCGAACGAACTGATCGGCTCGATCAAGGAGATCTAGCGATCGCCCGCCACGCGCGGCAGCCAGGCGACGATCGGCACTGCCGGTCGTCGCCTTTTTTGTGCGTTGCCTTGCACCACCCAAGGGCGTTCATGCACAGGCAGGCAGGCGGCGCGTCCGAGGGCCAAGCGCGGGGCCAGGGGCCGGTGCCTCGCACCCAGCATTGGCTTACGGTGCCGCAAGTGATTGATTATTCTTCGAGGCTCTTAGGTGGTGACGACGTAGCCAATGCGTCATCTGCCCCGTCCTGCGTGGCTTCCAGCCGCTTACCCGCAGATCTTCCCCAGACTTATCCACCGCATCTGTGGACAAGCTGAACCCGCCCGACGAGACCGTGCTGCAGGTGGTCGTGCCGCGACCGCTGCCGGCACCGCTCGACTACCTGCCGCCCGCCGACGGTCTGCAGCCGCCGGCTCCCGGCCAGCGCATCCGCGTGCCACTCGGCCGCTCGCGCTGCCTGGGCCTGATCGTCGGCACCCGCACGCGCTCCGCCCACCCGCAGCCGCTGAAGCGGGCACTGGCGCTGATCGATCCCGAGCCGGTGCTCGACGCCCGCCAGCTCGAGCTCGGCCGCTGGCTCACCCGCTATTACCACCACGCGCCCGGCGAGGCCTATCTCGCTCTGCTGCCGCCAACGCTGCGCCACGACCGCGAGGCCACCGGCACGGCGCCAGCGCCATATTGGCGCGCGACGGCGACGGGGCGGGCGCTGGCCGAACAGCCGGACGCACTGCCCCGGGCGCCACGTCAGCGCGAGCTGTTGCATCAGCTCGCCGCCTCGCCGCCCGGCGTCGCCGGCCCGATGCTGCGTGCCCGGCACGGTGGCGGATACCTTGCGGTGCTGCGCCGGCTGGTGGCGGCGGAACTCGCCGAGCCCTGCGCGCCGCCCACAGTGCACACACCCGAGATGAGCCGCGAGACGCCCGCGCCGACGCTGACCGACGAGCAAACCGCAGCAGTCGAGGCACTGCAGGCGACGCTCGGCCGATTCCAGCCGACGTTGCTCGAAGGCGTGACGGGGAGTGGCAAGACCGAGGTCTATCTGCAGCTCGCCCGGCGCGTCCTGGCAGCGGGTGGGCAGGTCCTGATCCTGGTGCCGGAAATCGCCCTGACTCCGCAGCTGCTCGAGCGCTTCCGGCAACGGCTGGGCGTGGCGGTGGCGGCGTTGCACTCCGGCACGCCGGCGGGGGAGCGCCAGCGCTGGTGGCAGGCGGCGGCCGCGGGCCGGGTCGCGGTCATCGTCGGCACCCGTTCGGCGGTGCTGACGCCACTGGCACGGCCGGGGCTGATCATCGTCGACGAAGAGCACGACGGCGCCTACAAGCAGCAGGACGGTCTGCGCTATCACGCCCGCGACGTCGCGGTGTGGCGCGCCCGCCAGCTCGGTGTGCCGGTGGTCCTCGGCTCGGCGACGCCCTCACTGGAAAGCCTGCACAATGCGACGAGGGGACGTTACGCACACCTGCACCTGACGGCGCGCCCGACGCCGCATCCGCCGCCGGCACTGCGTCTGGTCGACGTCCGCGCGCTGCCACTGACCGACGGACTCTCACCGCCCCTGCTGCAGGCGATCGACCGGCATCTGGCCGCCGCCGGGCAGATCCTGCTGTTCCAGAACCGCCGTGGCTACGCCCCGATCCTGCGCTGCCATGCCTGCGGCTGGACGGCGGGCTGCGAGCACTGCGATGCGCGGCTGACACTGCATCGCGGCACCAGCGAGCGCCTGATCTGCCACCACTGCACGCGCCGCTACGCACCGCCGACTGCCTGTCCGGCCTGCGCTGCCACGCCGCTGGACATGATCGGTTTCGGCACCGCGCGGCTGGAGGAGACGCTCGCCGACTGCTTTCCGCAGGCGCGGATCGCCCGCCTCGATCGCGACAGTACCCGGCGGGCAGGCACCCTGGCGCAGTTGCTGACGGCAGCGCGGCAGGGCGAGATCGATATCCTGATCGGCACCCAGATGCTGGCCAAGGGCCACGACTTCCCCCGCGTCACGCTCGCCGGCGTGATCGACGCCGACCATGGCCTGTTCGGCGCCGACTTCCGCGCCGGTGAACGCATGGGCCAGCTCATCGTGCAGGTCGCCGGCCGTGCCGGCCGGGCTGCCAGTGCCGGCGAGGTACTGATCCAGACCCACCACCCGACCCATCCGCTGCTGCAGACACTGCTCGCCGGCGGCTATCCCGGCTTCGCCGCGGCGCTGCTCGCCGAACGCGAGGCTGCCTGCTGGCCACCGTTCTCGCACCTGGCGCTGCTGCGCGCCGAGGCAAGCCGGCCGGCGCAGGCGCTCGCGTTTCTCACCGCGGCGGCCGAGGTCTTGCCGTCCGCCCCGACGGCACAGTTGCTCGGTCCCGTCCCGGCGCCGATGGAGCGGCGCCAGGGCCGTTACCGGGCCCAGCTGCTGGTGCAGAGCACCCGTCGCGAGGTCCTGCAGCGCTTACTGCACCGTTGGTTGCCGGGCGTGCGGGCGCTGCCGACGGCCGGGCGGGTGCGCTGGTCGGTGGACGTTGAACCACAGGATCTGCTTTGATTCGCCCTCAATGGCCAAGCCCGGATGGCCGATAGGGTGTTACACGCCGGCGCAACCCGCCTCGACGACCCTGAAACCGCAGGAGAAACCCATGAAAGCCCTCCGTGGCTCTGCCCAGCGCGCTCATGCGCTCCCCCTGGCGCTGGCTGGCGCCGCTGCCGCCCTGCCACTGGCCGCGGCTGCCGATGTCGCCTATCTGGAAACCGAGCAGCGCGTGTTTCTGGAACTGGAGGTGCCCCTGGATGCCGTGCAGGGCGAACGGGCCGCGCCGGTGGCACGCTTCGGCGTCGAACGCGGCCGGGCGGTGAACAACCTGGTGCACTTCGCCCGCACCGGCTATCAGCTGAACCTGGCCGGCGAGCGGCGCGGGGCGTGGCGCAGCGGGGCCTTCATCGGCCATGAGTACGCCACGCCGCTGGTGAGCGACGGCACCTTCGAGAGCGACGACTACGCCGGTGCGCTGCAGTGGCGCACCCAGCAAACCCTGCTCGACGGCGAGGCGTGGTCGAGCTACCGCGAGCTCTCGACCGGGGCGCAGGTCGGCATCGGCGTGCTGACCGTCGCGGCACTGGGCCTGGTGATCGCCGGTGATAACGACGATGGCGGCGGCAATGGCTCGGACATCGACGTGGACGAGGCGGATCCGCCGGCTGACGACGGCGGCGCGGATGGCGGCTTCCTGGGCGGGCCGAACTCGCCGCAGCGCCAGGCGCTGCTCGCCGGCGTCACCACGCTGTTCACCATCATCGGCGACGTGGTGCAGACGGACGATGTAGGCAACGGCGGCACCTAGCGCGGCTGGCCAGCCGGGAGGCTGCCGAGCCTGATGGCCGGCAGCCTCGCCCGCGCCTAGTTCAGGCGCGTGATGCGGCCCTCGCCGCCCAGCGGATAGGCCACCGCGCGCACCACCCCGCCCAACTCCTCGGCGATGTAGCGGGCCAGCGCCTGCTGGTAGGTCGGCCCCAGGCTGACGAAGGGCGCGCCGTCGAAGGGATACTGATCGCCGCCGTTCGCCAGGAAGTTGATCGTGGCGATGTCGACCGGCGCGCCCGGTACCACCGCACCGCCGCTGATCAGCGGCGTGCCGTCCGCCAGCGTCGCCTCGAGCACGCGCGAGCCGGCGGGCTGCGCGGCGTCCCAAGTGAAGTTCACCCCCGCCACCTGTGCGAAGCGGCCCGACACTTCCTCGACGCGGGATACCGCGTTCTCCAGCAGCGCCTTGAACGTCGCCCGTGGCACGTCCGGCACGGTCACCACGAAGTTCGCGAACGGCAGGATATCGAAGGTGGTCAGCTCGGTGAGCGCGCCGGCCGGAATCAGCGAGTCATTGCGAATCCCGCCGCCGTTGGCCAGGGCCAGGTCCGCCGCCGCGACACCCGCCCCGGCGGCCAGCGCCCGGGCCTGCCACAGGATCGCATCGGCAACCAG
>JAASSS010000142.1 GCA_021767745.1 Pseudomonadota bacterium | reverse complement strand
GACAACTACAAGGTGCTGTTCCTGCAGGGCGGGGCGACGGGCCAGTTCGCCGCCATTCCGATGAACCTGCTGGGGCGTCGGGCGCATGCCGACTACCTGGTGACCGGCAGCTGGTCGAAAAAGGCCGTCGCCGAGGCCAAGCGCTACGGCGAGATCCGCGTCGCCGCCACCACGGCGGACGGTGGCTTCACCGACATCCCCGAGCCCGGTGCCTGGGCGCCGGATCCGCAGGCGGCCTACCTGCACTACACGCCGAACGAGACCATCGGTGGCGTGGAGTTCCATGAACCGCCGGCCAGTGGCGAGCTGCCGCTGGTCGCGGATTTCTCCTCCACGATCCTGTCCCGGCCCATCGACGTCAGCCAGTTCGGCGTGATCTACGCCGGCGCGCAGAAGAACATCGGCCCGGCCGGCCTGACCGTGGTCATCGTGCGCGACGACCTGCTCGAGCAGGCCCGCCCGGAGCTGCCGACGGTCTGGAGCTGGCAGGTGCAGGCCGAGCAGGACTCGATGTCCAACACGCCCCCCACCTTCGCCTGGTATGTCGCCGGGCTGGTCTTCCAGTGGCTCAAGCGGCAGGGCGGCCTCGCGGCGATCGGCGAGATGAACGCGCAGAAGGCGCAGCGCCTGTACACCACCATCGACGACAGCGGCTTCTATCGCAATCCGGTGGCGCCGCGGGCGCGCTCGTGGATGAACGTGCCGTTCACGCTGGCGGACCCGCAGCTCGACGGCGCCTTCCTCAAGGCAGCGGAGGCGGAGGGTTTCACCGGTCTGAAGGGGCATCGGTCGGTGGGTGGCATGCGGGCCAGCATCTACAACGCCGTGCCGCCGGCGTCGGTCGATGCCCTGATCGCCTTCATGCACGAGTTCGAGCGCCGGCACGGCTAGGCCGGCGCGCCCTCAAACCCTATCTTCTTCCGGGACCGTCATGTTTCGCATCCAGACATTGAATAACATCTCGCCAAAGGGCCTCGCGCTGCTGCCGCCGACACAGTACGAGTATGGTGCCGACGTCGCGACGCCGGACGCCGTGCTGCTGCGTTCGCACAACATGCACGAGATGGACCTGCCGGCGAGCGTGCAGGCGGTCGGTCGCGCGGGGGCCGGAGTCAACAATATCCCGGTGCCGCGTCTGACCGAGCTCGGTGTGCCGGTGTTCAACACGCCCGGCGCCAACGCCAACGCCGTCAAGGAGCTGGTCATCGCGGGCATGCTGCTGGCCGCCCGCAACCTGCCGCAGGCACTGCAATTCGTCGCCGGCCTCGAGGGGCAGGGTGATGCGCTGAACAAGGTCGTCGAGGCCGGCAAGAAGCGGTTCGTCGGCCACGAGCTGCCGGGGCGGACGCTGGCCGTGATCGGACTCGGGGCGATCGGCGTGAAGGTCGCGAACGCGGCTGTCGGGCTCGGCATGCAGGTGATCGGCTACGATCCGAAGATCACGGTATCGCGGGCCTGGCAGCTGTCGGCCGAGGTCGATCAGGCGGCGAGCCTCGAGCAGGCGCTCGGGCAGGCCGATTTCATCTCGCTGCACGTGCCGCTGCTGGACAGTACCCGCAACCTGCTCGATGCGACCCGCCTGGGTCAGCTGAAGCCCGGGGCGGTGCTGCTGAACTTCGCGCGCGAGGGCATCGTCGATCCCGCGCTCGTAATGACGGCCCTGGAGCAGGGGCAGCTGCAGCGTTATGTGACCGATTTCCCGACCCGCGAGCTGATCGACCATGACGGCGTGATCGCGCTGCCACACCTCGGCGCCTCCACCACCGAGGCGGAGGAGAACTGCGCGATGATGGTGGCCCGCCAGGTCCGCGACTATCTGGAGAACGGCAACATCACCAATTCGGTGAACTTCCCCGAGACGGTCCTGCCGCGCACGGCCGGGCACCGGGTGAGCATCATCAATGCCAACATCCCCAACATGCTGGGGCAGATCTCCTCGGCGCTGGCCGATTCGGGCCTGAACATTCTCGACATGCTCAACAAATCGCGGGGTGAGATCGCCTACACGCTGGTGGATGTCGATCAGGCGCTGACGGAGGCGACCTGCGAGCGCCTGCGCGGCATCGATGGCGTGCTGCGCGTCCGCACCCTGTAGACGCCGGCACGAGTCGGGCCAGCGAGCGTGAACATCCCCTCTCTCGACCAGCTGCGTGAGCAGATCGATCAGCTCGATGCGCGCCTGCAGCAACTGATCGACGAACGGGCGCGGCTGGCACAGCAGGTTGCGCGCATCAAGCAGGCCGGCGAGGCCGACCCCGCCTACTATCGGCCGGCACGTGAGGCGGCCGTCCTGCGCGCCGTGAAGGCCCGCAATCAGGGCCCGCTGGACGATGCCACCATGCTGCGGCTGTTCCGCGAGCTGATGTCGGCCTGCCTCGCCCTGGAATCGCGGCTGAAGGTGGCCTATCTCGGTCCGCGGGGCACCTTCACGGAGGCGGCCGCATTGAAGCACTTCGGCCACAGCGTCGACGCCTGCCCGCATCCGACCATCGACATGGTCTTTCGCGAGGTCGAGTCTGGCGCGGCCCACCATGGCGTCGTGCCGGTGGAAAACTCCACCGAGGGCGCTGTCACGCACACGCTCGATCGACTGCTGCGTTCGCCGCTGACGATCTGCGGTGAGGTCGTGCTGGCGGTGCATCACTGCCTGTTGAGCCGCGAGCCGGACATCGGCGCCATCACCCGTGTGCGGGCGCACCAACAGTCGCTGGCGCAGTGCCGCAGCTGGCTGGACACCCGCCTTGCCGGGCGTGCCCAGGAGGCTGTCAGCAGCAACGGTGAGGCGGCTCGGCTGGCGGCGGGGCAGGCCGGCGCGGCGGCGATCGCCAGTCGGCAGGCGGCAGAGGTCTACGATCTGCAGGTGCTGGCGGAGAACATCGAGGACGAGCCCTCGAATACGACGCGATTCCTCGTGCTGGGGCGCGAGCCGGTCGGCGTCACCGGCGAGGACAAGTCGGTGCTGCTGCTGGCGACCGGCAACGAGCCCGGGGCGCTGCACCGTCTGCTGGCGCCGTTCGCCGAACACGGGGTCGGCCTCAGCCGGATCGAGTCGCGTCCCTCGCGGCGCTCGGCCTGGGACTACAACTTCTTCGTCGACATGGAGGGGCACGCGGAAGACCCGGCGCTGCGTCCCATGCTGGCGGCGGTCCAGCGGCAGGCGAGCCTATTCCGGGTGCTCGGCGCCTATCCGGTGCCGGTGCTGTGACGACGGCGGCGGACTGCGAGCCGTGGCTGGCCGGCATCGCCGGTGGCGTGCGGGCACTGTCGCCCTATGAGCCGGGCCGTCCCATCGAGGCGGTGCAGCGCGAATTCGGCCTGCGCCACGTGGTCAAGCTGGCCTCGAACGAGAATCCCGCCGGACCGAGCCCGGCGGCGCTTGCCGCCGCACGCGCCAGCCTGGATGAGCTCGGTCGCTACCCCGATGGCAACGGCACCGCGCTGAAGGCGGCGCTGGCCGCCTTCCATGACCTGCCGGAGGCGGCGATCACGCTCGGCAACGGCTCCAACGACCTGCTCGAGCTGATCGCGCGCCTGGTGCTCGGGCCCGGCCGCAACGCCGTGGTCAGCGAGCATGCCTTCGCGATCTACGCGCTGGCGGCGCGCGCCTGCGGCGCCGAGGTGCGCATCGCCCCGGCCCGCGCGGCCGGCACGGCGCAGGCCTACGGGCATGATCTGGCGGCGATGGCCGCGCGTATCGACGCGCGGACCGCCGTGGTCTTCATCGCCAATCCGAACAACCCGACCGGCACCTGGCTGAGCGAGGCCGAATTGGCGGCATTCCTCGATGCCGTCCCAGCCTCGGTGCTGGTCGTGCTGGACGAGGCCTATGCCGAATACGTGACGGCGCCGGGCTATCCGCACGGCCCGGCGCTGCTGGCGCGCTACCCGAACCTGCTGGTGACCCGGACGTTCTCCAAGGCCTATGGTCTGGCGGCGCTGCGGGTCGGCTATGGCCTGTCGGCCGCGTCGCTGGCAGATCTGCTGAACCGGATACGCCAGCCGTTCAATGTGAATGGGCCGGCGCAGGCGGCAGCGCTGGCGGCGCTCGGCGATCAGGCGCATGTGGCGGCCTCCCGCGAGGCCAACCGGGCGGGAATGGCGCAGCTCGAAACCGGCTTCGAGCGGTTGGGACTGGCGACCCTGCCGAGCGCGGGGAATTTCCTGTGCGTCGAGGTGGGCGAGGGCGCCGCGAGCTTCCAGGCACTGCTCCGTCGCGGCGTCATCGTGCGTCCGCTCGCCGGCTATGGTCTGCCCCGGCACCTGCGGGTGACGGTGGGTCTGCCGGCCGAGAACGAGCAGCTGCTGGAGGCGCTGGCCGCGCTGGCATGATCGGACGGTTG
>JAASSS010000002.1 GCA_021767745.1 Pseudomonadota bacterium | reverse complement strand
GTGCTCGCCCATGACCGGCTGCACCACGCTCACCGGGACGATCGACTCCAGCCCCTTGAGCGCGCGCAGGATCAGCGTGCGGTGCGCCCAGGGGCAGGCATAGGAGACATAGAGATGGTAGCGATCTGGCGCGGCGGGAAAGACACCATTGGCAGCGCCGATCCAGTGGCGAAAACCGCTGGCCTTGCGTTCGAAGCGGCCTTGGTGGCGATCGGTATCGTACCAGCCGCTATGCCATTGCCCGTCTTGCAGATAGCCGCTCATGCGCCCGCGGGGCAGGCGCAGAGGGCGTAGGCGCCGCCCCGGTCCCCGCCGTGCAGCAGGACCTGCAGCGCAGGCTCCGCCTCCAGCCGGGCCCGGACCGACGCGGGCAGGTAGCGCAGCGCCGCCGGCGCGAGCGCGCCACCGCCCGCACGCAGCAGCAGGAACTCGGCGAAGCTGATCTCCGGCAGCAGATATCGATAGTCCCAGCCGGCCGGCAGATCGGCCAGCTCCGCCGCCATCGCGATCGCCTCGGGCAGATTGCCCAACTGATCGACCAGCCCACGAGCGAGGGCGTCCTCGCCACTCCAGACCCGGCCCTGCGCCAGCGCATCGACGCTCGCCGGGTCCATACCACGGGCCTCGGCCACCTTGCCGACGAAGTCCTGGTAGATGCGCTCGACGCGCTGCTGCAGGACGTCGGCGACGGCCGGGGAGAGATCGCGATCCAGTTGCAGGCCACCCGCCAGCGCCGTCGTCCCGACCCCATCGCTGTAGATACCGAGCTCTGCCAGCGACTGCTGCAGCGTGGGGATCACGCCGAAAACGCCGATCGAGCCGGTGAGCGTGGCGGGCGAGGCGAGGATGCGGTCGGCCGCCAGCGCGATCCAGTAGCCGCCGGAAGCCGCCAGGCCGCTCATCGATACCACCACCGGCTTGCCGGCCTCGCGCAGCAGCGCCAGTTCCTGTCGTATCTGCTCGGCCGCATAGGCGCTGCCGCCGGGGCTGTCGATCCGCAGCACCAGTGCACGCACCGAATCGTCCAGCCGGATGCGCCGGATGCGCTCGGCCATGGCCTCGCCACTCACCATGCCGGCTCGAGGCTCGCCGTCGATCAGGGTGCCGGACACCACCAGCACACCGATCTCGGCGGGGGCGAGCGGCCGCGGCGTGGTGGCTCCCACTCCGCGCAGATACTCGCGGTGCGTCATACCCCGCGGCAGATCCCGCTCGTCCAGCCCCGTGCGCTCGCCGACGTGCTGGAGAAACTGCTCGCGGGACATCAGCCCGTCCACCAGCCCCTGTTCGACCGCCAGCGAAGCGGCATCGCCGGCGCTGGCGCGAAGCAGGGCCGGCAGTTCATCGGCGTAGGCCTGAATGGCGGCCGGCGTCAGCGCCCGGGCAGCGCCCACGCCTTCGCGATAGGTGGCCCAGAGATCCTCCAGCCAGGCGGCTGCCGCCTGCCGGGCCTCCGGCGACATGTCGTCCCGCAGAAACGGCTCGACGGCACTCTTGAAGCGGCCGACGCGAAACACATGCACGTCGAGCTTCAGCTTTTCGATCAACGACCGGAAGTAGAGGGGGTAATGGGCGTAACCCTCGAGGAGGACCTCGCCCATGGGGTGCAGGTAGACCTCGTCCGCATGGCTGGCCAGATAATAGGCAGCCTGGTCGTAGCGGGATGCGTGCACCAGCACCGGCTTGCCGCTCTCCCGGAAGGCTTCCAGTGCCCCGGCGACGGCCTGCAACTTGGCGAGCCCGCCGCCGGTGAAGTCGGCCAGATCGAGCACCAGCACGGCAACCCGCTCGTCGCCGGCGGCCTTCTCGATCGCGTTGACCAGATCGCGGATGGCCGTCTCGGTCATCGGTGCGCCGGACAGCCCGTCGAGCATCCGCTGCAACGGGTCGAGCTGCACTTCCTCGACCAGCACACCCTCCGGCGCCAGCACCAGGGCACCGCCGTTCGGCATGGGCGCCGGCATGTCGCGGCGCAGCACGAGAAAGAGCACGACCAGCCCGACCACGAACAGGACGTTCACCAGCAGCAGGCGCAGGAAGTCGAGCACCTTGAGCAGACGTCGGACGCCACGAACCAGGGCGCTACGGGCCATGCATCCTCAATGTCGCGCGGACAGCAGGGAAAATCGGTCAGGCGCCGCCCGCACGGTGACTACCGCGGCGGGCGGTCCGGAATCAGCTGCGGGCGTCGCCCAGCTTCTCCTTGATGCGCGCCGCCTTGCCGCGCCGCTCGCGCAGGTAGTAGAGCTTGGCGCGGCGCACATCGCCCCGACGCTTCACCTGGATCTCGGCGATCTGCGGGCTGTAGGTCTGGAAGACGCGCTCGACGCCTTCGCCATGGGCGACCTTGCGCACCGTAAAGGCACTGTTCAGCCCCCGGTTGCGCTTGGCGATGACGACGCCCTCGAACGCCTGCAGGCGCTCACGATTGCCCTCGGTGACCTTGACCTGCACGACCACGGTATCGCCCGGGCCGAACACCGGCACCTCGCGGGTCATCTGCTCGGCTTCCAGAGCACGGATGATATCGCTCATGTTTCTTCTTCCTCAGCGCCCCGGGGGCGATCGACTCGTTGTTCAGCCATGTATTCCCGCAGCAGCGCCTGGGACTCCGCGTCCAGACACTGCGCGCGCAACAATTCCGGGCGTCGCTGCCACGTCCGCCCCAGCGCCTGCTTGCGACGCCAACGCGCGATGGCAGCGTGATCGCCGCTCAGCAGCACCGCCGGCACGGACCCGTAGACCGTATCGGCCGCCGGGCGCGTGTAGTGCGGATGATCCAGCAGCATGCCGCTGAACGATTCCACCAGCAGCGACTCGGGATCACCCACCACGCCTGAGCGCAGCCGCGCCACGGCGTCCATCAGCACCATCGCCGGCAGCTCACCGCCGGTGAGCACATAGTCGCCGATCGAGATCTCCTCGTCGATCTCGCGCGACAAGCGCTCATCGATGCCCTCATAGCGCCCTGCCAGCAGCACGAGGCCGGGCAGCTCCGCCAGCGCCCTCACCCGCGACTGCGTCAGCCGCACGCCCTGCGGGGACAGATGGATCACCGGTGCGCCCGAAGGCGCCGCTGCGCGCGCCGCCGCCAGTGCCGCGCTCACCGGCCCCACCTGCAGCACCATGCCGGGTCCACCGCCGTAGGGCCGGTCATCGACCGTGCGGTGCACGTCCTGCGCATATTCTCGCGGATTCCAGCACCGCAGCGAGATCTGCCGGCGCCGCAGCGCCTGGCCGATCACCCCGTCCTCCGCCATCGCTGCCAGCAGTGCCGGCAGGACGCTGACCACGTCGAATTGCATGGCCGGTACGGCAGAGGCCGCGTCAGAATTCCTCGAACCAGGCGACGGTGATGCGCCGCGCCTCCAGATCCACCTGGCGGACCACCTGCTCGCGCACGAACGGGATGAGATGCTCGCGCTCGCCCTGCACCACCATCACATCGTTCGCTCCGGTCTCCAGCATCTGCGAAATCCGGCCGTAGTGGCGCCCATCCACGTCCACGACCTCGACCCCCAGCAGATCGATCCAGTAGAACTCGCCCTCGGCGGGCGGCGGCAGCGCGGCTCGCGGCACCGCGATCAGCCGGTTGCGCAACGCCCCGGCCGCCTCGCGATCCTCGCAGCCGGCCACGCGCACCAGCAGCTGTGAGGGCTGCACCCGCGCCTCGGCCAGTTCCAGCGGCTGCCAGCCGGCCGGCGCCTCGATCAGCCAGGGCAGCAGGTCGATCAGACCCGTGCCGGGATCGGCCTCCGGAAACACCCTGACCCAGCCCCGCACGCCATGGGGCGCCCCGAAGCGCCCCATGACCACCGGCTGCTCGCCGGTCACGCCGCGGCGCTCTCCCCGGCCGCCTTGCGCGCCTGCCTGATCAGCTGGCGCACACGCGCAGTCGCCTGCGCGCCCTGACCGAGCCAGTGGTCGGCCCGGGCCTGATCCAGCCGCAGAGCCTCGTCCTGGCCCCGAGCGATGGGGTTGTAGAAGCCGATGCGTTCGATGTAGCGGCCATCGCGTGGCGCCCGCTCGTCAGCGACGACGATGTGATAGAACGGCCGCTTCTTGGCGCCACCGCGGGTCAGTCGAATCTTGACCATAAGCCTGTCTTGATCCCTGCTAGCCGCTCGCGCGGCGGAAAACCGGCCATTTTACCGATCGGGCGGCGAAAGGAAAGCATCAGAAGCCGATGCCGGGTGGCAGCGGGCCGCGGCCACCGCCGAGCATGCCCTTTAGGTTGAGCTTGCCGACACGCTTCATCATCTTCTGCGTCTGCTGGAACTGTTTGAGCAGGCGGTTCACATCCTGCACCTCCAGACCGCAGCCGCGCGCCACGCGCTGCTTGCGCGAGGCCTTCAGAATCTCCGGGCGCCGCCGCTCGCCCGGCGTCATGCTGTTGATCACGGCGATCATGCGCCGGATCTCGCGATCGTTCACCTGGCTGCGCGCCGCCTCCGGCAGCTGCATGGCGCCCGGCAACTTCTCCATGATGCCGGCGACGCCGCCCATCTCGAGCATCTGGTTGAGCTGGTCGCGGTAGTCCTCCAGCGAGATGCCCTTGCCCTTCTGCAGCTTGCGCGCGAGCTTGTCGGCCTTGTGCTTGTCCGCCTTGCGCTCGACCTCCTCGACCAGGCTGAGCACATCGCCCATGCCGAGGATGCGCGAGGCGATCCGGTCGGGATAGAACGGCTCGAGCGCCTCGACCTTCTCCCCCATGCCCATGAACTTGATCGGCTTGCCGGTGACCTGGCGGATGGACAGTGCCGCACCGCCCCGGGCATCGCCGTCGGCCTTGGTGAGGATGACGCCGGTCAGCGGCAGGGCGGCATCGAAGGCGCGCGCGGTCTGCGCCGCATCCTGGCCGGTCATGCTGTCGACGACGAACAGCGTCTCGATCGGCTGCACCGCCGCGTGCACGGCCTGGGCCTCGGCCATCATCGACGCATCGACGTGCAGCCGGCCCGCGGTATCGATGATCACCACGTCGACGTAATGCCGCCGGCCGTGGGCCAGCGCCGCTGCAGCCAGCGCCGCCGGTGCCTCGGCCGGATCGCTGGGGAAGAAGCTCGCGCCGACCTGCTCGGCCAGCCGCTCGAGCTGCTCGATCGCCGCCGGCCGATAGACATCGACGCTCGCCAGCAACACCCGCTTGCGCTCCCGCTCCTTCAGATAGCGGGCGAGCTTGGCAGCGCTGGTGGTCTTGCCCGCGCCCTGCAGACCGGCCAGCATGATGACCGCCGGCGGCTGCGTGCGCAGGTTCAGCGCCTGCTGCTCGCCGCCGAGCAGCCGCACGAGTTCGTCATTGACGATGCGCACGAAGACCTGGCCCGGCGTCAGGCTGCGGGTCACCTCGGCACCGACTGCACGCTCACGCACGTGGGCGACGAACTCGGTCACCACGGGCAGCGCCACGTCGGCCTCCAGCAGGGCCATGCGCACATCGCGCAATGCCTGCTGGATGTTGTCCTCGCTCAGGCGGCCCTTGCCGCCAAGGTTGTGCAGCGACTGGCTAAGCCGCTCGCTGAGATTCTCGAACATGGCACTCGGGTCGAGGCTGGGTCAGGCCGGCAAGGATAACGCCCGCGGCCCGCCTCTTCACGCCCGCGCAGGCGATGTGCGACTATCGACGGCCGTCTCGGTGCCTGCAGTCCATGCTGAACTCAACGCTCGCCCTCGCAGTTCCTGCGCTGTACCTGGCGGCGGCGCTGCTGATCTGGCGGCAGGCCCGACATCCGCAGCTGGAGTCTGCCGAACCGGCCCGCCGCTGGCGCCGCGGCTCGGCGCCGGCGATGCTGGCGCTCGGGGGTCTGCTGCTGCACGCGCAGCTGCTGCGCCACACCGTGTTCGCCCAGTCGCCGCCGAACCTGTCGCTGTTCGGCGCCGGCTCGCTGTTCGCGTTCCAGCTCGTACTGGTGCTGCTGCTGGCCGCCGTGCGCGTCCCGGTGGAAAGCCTCGGCCTGCTCGTCCTGCCGCTGGCAGCGATCCTGGTGGCACTGGGCCTGCTGACACCCAGCGCACCACCCAACCCCGTGGCGCTCGACTGGCAGGTCGAGATGCACATCGTGCTGGCCACGCTGGCCTACAGCCTGCTCGCCCTCGCCGCCGCCCAGGCAGCCCTGATCTGGCTGCAGGATCGGCTGCTGCGTCGCCATCGGCCGGCCTTGCTGGCACGCGTGCCACCGCTGGAAACGATGGACGCGCTGCTGTTCCAGATGGTGCTGCTGGGCTTCTTTCTGCTCAGCCTCGCCCTGCTGAGCGGCCTGGTCTTCGTGGACGATCTGTTCGCCCAGCATCTGGCGCACAAGACGCTGCTGTCGATCCTGGCCTGGCTGGTATTCGCCACCTTGCTGTGGGGTCGCTGGCGGCACGGCTGGCGCGGCCAGCGGGCGGTACACTGGACGCTGGGCGGCGGCCTGACGCTGACGCTGGCCTACTTCGGCAGCAAGCTGGTCCTGGAACTGGTACTCGGCCGGCAATGGTCCTGAGCGACACCCGCAAGTGAACGAACTCCCTCTGCCGGTCCTGTTCGGCCTGCTCGGCCTGATGCTGCTGCTCTCCGGCCTGTTCTCCAGCTCCGAAACGGCGCTGATGACCATCAACCGCTACCGCCTGCGCCACCTCGCCGCCGGCGGGCATCGCGGCGCCCAGCTGGCGGAGAAGCTGCTGGAGCGGCCCGACCGGATCATCGGCCTGATCCTGCTGGGCAACAACTTCGTCAACATTCTCGCCAGCATGATCACCACCGTGATCGCCCTGCGCCTGTTCGGCGAGGGCAGCCTGGCGCTGGCGGCGGGGCTGCTGACCCTGATCGTGCTGATCTTCTCGGAGGTGGCGCCCAAGACCTTCGCAGCGCTCAACGCCGAGCGCCTGGCACTGCCTGCTGCCTATATTTACTACCCGCTGCTCAAACTGATCTATCCGGTGGTCTGGCTGGTGAACCTGCTGGCCAACGGGGTGCTGAAGCTGCTCGGGCTGGCGCGCGATGATGGCGCCTCACAGGCGCTGACCGCGGAGGAACTGCGCACGGTCGTGCTGGAGGCCGGGGCCATGATCCCGCAGCGCCACCAGCGCATGCTGCTCGGCATCATCGATCTGGAGCGGGCAACCGTCGAGGACATCATGGTGCCGCGCAACGAGATCGTCGGCATCGACCTGGCCGATCCGTGGGAAGCGATCCGCGAGCAGCTCATGCACAGCCGCCACACCCGCCTGCCTCTCTACGAGGAGAGCATCGACCAGATCCGCGGTATCGTGCACATGCGCCGGGTGCTCAACCGCCTGATCCGGGATGAGCTGGACGCGGAAGGCCTGCGCTCGCTGGCGCGCGAGGGCTACTTCATTCCCGAGGGCACGCCGCTGAACACCCAGTTGCTGAACTTCCAGCGCGAAAAGCGCCGGATCGGGCTGGTCGTGGACGAGTATGGCGACATCCAGGGGCTGGTGACGCTGGAGGACATCCTCGAGGAGATCGTCGGCGAGTTCACCACCGATCCGGCGGCCAGCCTCGCCAGCGTGGCGGCAGAACCGGACGGCAGCTACATCGTCAACGCCACCACCAACATCCGCACGCTCAACCGGCGCATGGGCTGGGACTTGCCGACCGGCGGGCCGAAGACCCTCAACGGGCTGATCCTGGAGCACCTGGAAACCATCCCGGATCCGGGCACTAGCGTGAAATTCGGCGACTATCAGGTCGAAATCATCAAGAGTGGCAAGCACGGCGTGCGTTCGGCCCGCGTGCTGCCGCCAATGCGAATCGGGGCCAGCCGGCGGCGGCGCGGCTGAATCCCGCCCGCACCGCGGCCGATCGCGTTGCCTGCCCTGCGCCCGCGGCGTATAGTCGCCGGAAGATCCCCGGCGCGGGCCGTCCACACGGCGCACGCTGCCCGGATCCCGGTTTTTTCAACGGCAGTGCGAAAGCCACCACGGCGAACCTGCCGGTGAGGCCGTCGAGCAGACGAGCGTAGCGCTCGTGTCGCCCTCCGCCCTCATCGCGCCTGCGCGTATCCCGAGGCTTTCGCTGCCATCGCGCGTCGATCATCCGTGATCGTCGTTCCGCCACAGCGATTGCCACGGTCAGCAGGGACAACACCACTGAGTACACCCGCCCGCAGCGTGTATCTCGCGGGCCGCCCCCCTGGCCGGCCGCACGTGAGATATCATGAAAAGAATGCTCATCAACGCCACGCAACGCGAAGAGTTGCGCCTGGCCCTGGTCGACGGTCAACGTCTCTATAACCTCGACATCGAAGTTCCCAGCCGGGAACAGAAGAAAGCCAATATCTACAAGGGTCGTATCACCCGCGTAGAACCGAGCCTCGATGCCGCCTTCGTCGACTACGGCGCCGAGCGGCACGGCTTCCTGCCGATGAAGGAAATCTCGCGGGCCTACTTTCGCGAGGGCGTGGACACCGGCGGCCGGATCAACATCGCCGACGCCGTCGCCGAAGGCACCGAGCTGGTCGTCCAGGTCGAGAAGGAGGAGCGCGGCACCAAGGGTGCGGCGCTGACCACCTTCGTCAGCCTCGCCGGTCGCTACCTCGTGCTGATGCCGAACAATCCCCGCGCCGGCGGCGTCTCCCGCCGTATCGAGGGTGACGATCGCGAAGAAATGCGCGAGGTCATCCGCGCCCTGGATGTACCCAATGGCATGGGCCTGATCGTGCGCACGGCCGGGCTCGGCCGCGGCGAGGAGGAACTGGCTTGGGATCTGGAGTATCTGCGCCAGCTCTGGGATGCGATCGAGAAGGCCGCCGGCGAGCGCCGGGCACCGTTCCTGATCTATCAGGAGAGCAGCATGGTGCTGCGCGCCCTGCGCGATCACCTGCGCAACGACATCGGCGAGATCCTCATCGACGAGCCTGCCGTCTACGAGGAGGCGCACGCGATGATGTCGCAGCTGCAGCCGCACAACCTCAAGCGGCTCAAGCGCTACGAAGACGAGATCCCGCTGTTCTCGCGCTTCCAGATCGAAAGCCAGATCGAGATGGCCTTCGCCCGCGAGCTGCAACTGCCTTCCGGCGGTTCGATCGTGATCGATCACACCGAGGCGCTGACCAGCATCGACATCAACTCGGCGCGTGCCACCAAGGGCGCCGACATCGAGGAAACCGCCTTCAACACCAACCTCGAGGCGGCCGAGGAGATCGCCCGCCAGCTGCGGCTGCGTGATCTCGGCGGGCTGGTAGTGATCGACTTCATCGACATGGGTCCGACCCGCCACCAGCGCGAAGTCGAGAACCGGCTGAAGGAGGCGGTGAAGCTGGATCGGGCCCGGGTGCAGATCGGCCGTATCTCCCGCTTCGGACTGCTGGAGATGTCGCGTCAGCGGCTGCGCTCCTCCCTCGGCGAATACAGCCAGATCACCTGCCCGCGCTGCAGCGGCCAGGGGGCGATCCGTACCGTGGAGTCGCTGGCGCTGTCGATCCTGCGGCTGATCGAGGAGGAAACGCTCAAGGAAAGCACCGGACGGGTGGATGTCGAGGTACCGGTCGCGGTGGCGAGCTTCCTGCTCAACGAGAAGCGCAGCCTGCTGGCATCGCTGGAACAGCGGGCTGACGTGCAGCTGCTGGTGCTGCCCAATCCGCACATGGAAACGCCGCACTACCGGGTGGAACGCATCCGGCGCAGCGATCTGCCGGCCGGTGGCCAGGCGAAGCCGAGCTACAGCCTGAACGCCATCGCCCCGCCCAAGCCGAACGCCGGTCGCGAGCCGGCACCGGCGACGACTGCCGCACAGCCTGCCGTGCGCCTGCTTGCGCCGAGCAAGCCGGCGCCGCGCCCTGCAGCCCCGGCAACACCCGCCGAGCCGGCACAGGAACGACAGCCGCGCGAGCGTCAACCGGCACGTGAGCCGGCGCCGGCGCCGGCTGCAGCGGCAACCGCCGCCGCGCCGCGCGCGGCGCAGGTCGACCTCGAGCTGGCCGAGGTACCGCCAGAGGGCTTCCTCAAGCGCCTGTGGAACAAGCTGTTTCCGGAGGAGCAGGAGGAATCGGGGGCGGACGAGCCGTCTGCCGCGACGCAGCGCGAGCCGGAACAGAAGCCGACAGACGAGGCGCCAGTCACCACCGAGGGTGCCAGCCGCAACGGCAATCGCCGGCGCGGCCGGCGTGGCGGGCGACGCCGCAAGCCGCAGGACGAGGCGGGCGTCGATCGGGGCGAGAGCGACGAGCCAGTCGTGCCGGCCACCGCTCCGGCCCAGGCGGACACGGCGCCCGCAACCGAGCCAGCGGCAGCGGGCGAACCCGCCAAGCCACCCCGGCGCCGGCGCAGCCGCAGTCGCGCCCGGCCCGAGGCGGCGGAGGCCACAGACCTCGGTGAAACGCAGGACGCCACAGCCACCGCCCCCGAGCCGGGCGAAACCGCTGACGCGGCAGACACCGCCGACGCCGAGCAGGCCACCACGCGCCGCCCATCGCGGCGGCGCAGCCGCCGAGCGCCGGCCGAGTCCGCGGCATCGGAGGCAGCGGCCACCACCGACAGTACCGCAGCGCCGGCGCCGCCCCGCGCCGAAGACACGACCGAGGCCGCAGACGCCCCGCCGCGGCGGCGACGGCGCAGCGGCGGGCGGCGCCGCAGCAGCGGGCCGAAGAGCGAGGAGGCGACGGCGACCGGGGCAGCGGACAACGCCGGCCCGCCGCCCGAGGACGACTGAGCTCGGGCGCAGACACGCTGCTGCGGCTGCCGGCAGGGCAGCCGCAGCAGCCGGCTCGACGTCAGGGCCCGGCGCCCGACTCCGTCGCCGGGCCCTGACCCTGGCTCAGTGCCACGAGCAGACCCGCCACCGCCTGCTCGACCAGATCGATCACCTGCTCGAAGCCGCGCTCGCCGCCATAGTACGGGTCGGGCACTTCCTGCGTGCCCGCAGCCGGCGCATGGCGCAGCAACAGGTCCGGAACACTGCCGATGCCGCGCTGGGCACGCAGCGCCTGCAGCACCGCGAGGTTCTGCCGGTCCATCGCCAGAATCCAACCGAAGCGGTCGAAGTCGGCCAGCTGCACCTGACGGGCACGCAGGCTTGTCAGATCGTACCCACGCCTGGCCGCGGCCCGGCACATCCTTTCATCCGGCGGCGCGCCCACGTGATAGCCATGGGTACCGGCAGAGTCCACCTCGCCCCCCGCCAGCGCCGGCATCGTCGCCAGCCGTGCGCGCAGCACCGCCTCCGCCAGCGGTGAACGGCAGATGTTGCCCATGCACACGAACAGCACCGAGGCGGCGGGCATCAGGACGCCAGCAGCTGTTCGACCCGGGCGAGGTCGGCCTCGGTATCCACGCCGATGCCTGGCAACGCCAGCGCCTGTCCGACATGGATGTGCATGCCGGCCGTCAGCGCCCGCAGCTGTTCCAGCCGCTCGACCTGCTCCAGATCAGCCACCGGCAGCGCGGCGAAGCGGCGCAGAGCGCCGACCCGATAAGCGTACAGTCCCACGTGCCGGTACCACTTGCCGGGCGGCATGCCGGCATCGAGGGAAAAGCCGCCGTCGCGATGCCAGGGGATCGGCGAGCGGCTGAAATACAGCGCGAAGTCGCGCGCATCGCGCACCACCTTGACGACGTTGTGGTCGAGCAGCTCCTCCACGCGGCCCACCGGCACGCACAGGGTGGCGAGATCGGCCAGCGGCTCCGCCGCCAGATTCTCCGCCACCCGGCGCACGTTCTCGGCCGGCATGGCCGGCTCGTCGCCCTGCAGGTTGACCACGATCTGCCCGTCGGCCCAGCCGCGGCTGGCGCAAACCTCCGCCAGCCGATCGGTTCCGGAGGCATGATGCGCCGCAGTCAGACAGACATCCGCGCCGAACTCACGCGCCGCCGCCACGATCGAGGCATGGTCGGTGGCGATCACCACCGCTGCCGCACCGCTCTCCACCGCGCGCCGCCAGACGTGCCAGATCATCGGCTTGCCGGCGATCTGCCGCAGCGGCTTGCCCGGCAGGCGCGTGGCGCCGTGCCGGGCCGGAATGACGACCTTGAAGGTCATCGCAGGGCGTCGATGGCCTCGACGCCGAGCGGCTCGGCCGCCTCCTCGAGCAACACCGGGATGCCATCGTCCACCGGAAAGGCGAGCCGCTCGGCCTTGCAGACCAGCGATTCGGGCTCGGCCCGATACACCAGCGGCCCCTTGCAGAGCGGACACACCAGGATTTCCAGCAGTTTCTTGTCGATCATGTTCGGCTCCCAGGCATGCGGGCGCCCGCCAGGCGGGCATCGAGCTGCGCCAACAAGGCCGCCGGCAGCTGCGCCGTCACCGGCACATACCAGCAGTCGGCCGGCGCGAACGCGGCGCACTTGACGGCATCTTTCTCGGTCATCAGCACCGGCAGCGGCGGCACGAGGTCGAGCGATGCGGGCTCGTAAGCATAGTGATCGGGCAGCGCATGCACCAGCGGCCGCAGCCCGTGCGCACGCAGCATCGCAAAGAATCGCTCCGGATGGCCGATGCCGGCGAGCGCGTGGACCTGCCGGTCGGCGAAAGCGGCCAGGGCACGCCGCTCGCCGGTGCGCAGGTTGATGGCATCGCCGGCGATCAGGCGCAGCGAATGGACCGGCACGGCGCCCACAGGTGGCGGTTCGCCCTCGCCGTTGACGATCACGGCATCCACCTCCGCCAGCCGGGCCGCCGGCTCGCGCAGCGGCCCGGCTGGCAGACAATAGCCATTGCCGAGCCCACGCGTACCGTCGATCACCGCCAGTTCGAGCGTGCGTGGCAGAGCGTAGTGCTGCAGGCCATCATCGCTCAGCACCACGCTGCAGCCGGCCTCGATCAGCGCCTCGGCGCCGACCCGCCGCGCGGGAGCCACCACGACCGGCACGCCGCTGCGCCGGACCAGCAGCAGGGCCTCGTCCCCGACCACACCGGGATCATCGTCCGGCCGCACACGATGCACCGGCACGCGGCGCCGCCCGCCATAGCCGCGCAGCACGATGCCGGGGCGTGCCCCCGCCCGGGTCAGGTGCTCGGCCAGCGCCAGCACCACCGGGGTCTTGCCACTGCCACCGACCGTCAGGTTGCCGACCACCACCACCGGCACCGCCAGCGGCGCGGGTGGCCACAGGTGCCGGTATGCCAGCCGGCGCAGGCGCACGGTCAGGGCGAACAGCCGCGCGAGCAGTCGCAGCGACAACGGCGGTCGCTGCGGGCCGTACCACAGGCGCAGCAGCGCGGTTTCCAGTTGCGCCCGCACGACGCGGTCAGTCGCGGTTGGCTGCGTCCACCACCGCCTGCGGCTCGGTGAACTGCAGGCGGTGCAGCTCCGCGTAGTGGCCGCCGCGGCTCAGCAGTTCGGCGTGGCTGCCCTGCTCGACGATGCGTCCGGCGTGCATGACGACGATGGTGTCGGCGTGTTCGATCGTGGAGAGCCGGTGCGCGATCACCAGCGTCGTGCGATCCGCCATCAGCCGCTCCAGCGCCGCCTGGATGTGACGTTCGGCCTCGGTGTCCAGCGCCGAGGTGGCCTCGTCCAGGATCAGGATCGGCGCATCCTTGAGCAGCGCGCGGGCGATCGCCAGCCGCTGGCGCTGACCGCCGGAGAGCAGCACCCCATGCTGGCCGACCTGTGTCTGCAGGCCCTGCGGCAGCTGGGAGATGAACTCCCAGGCATGCGCCGCCCTGGCCGCCTCGATCAGCTCCGCCTCGCTCACCGCGCCGCTCGCACCGTAGGCGATGTTGGCCGCCACGGTGTTGTTGAACAGGGTGATTTCCTGACTCACCAGTGAAATCTGCCGCCGCAGCGCTTCGAGGCGGTAATCGCGCAGATCGTGCCCGTCCAGCAGCACCCGGCCCTCGGTCGGCTCGTAGAAGCGCGGCAGCAGGTTCACCAGCGTCGACTTGCCGCTGCCCGAGCGCCCCACCAGCGCCACCCGCTGCTGCGGTTCGATCGCCAGGCTCACGCCGTCGAGCGCCCAGGCCTCGCTCTGCGGATAGCGCATGCGCACCTGCTCGAAGCGGATTTCGCCGCGGGCACGGGCGATGCCGACGGTGCCGACATCCCGCTCCGGCTGCACTTCCAGCAGCGCGAAGATGCTCTCCGCCGCCGCCAGCCCGCGCTGCAGCTGCGCGTTCACCGTGGTCAGCTGACGCAGCGGCCCGAGCATGCTGACCATCGCCGTCAGGAAGGCAGCGAAGGTGCCGGGCGTCATGGTCTCCAGCACGTTCTGCCGCGTCGCCATGTAGATGATGCCGGCCACGGGGACCGCGGCGACCATCTCCACCACCGGACTGCTGGCCGCGCGGGTGGTGGCCCGCTTCATGAACAGCTTACGATTGCGCTCGTTGACCCGCTCGAATTGCGCCTGCTCGTAGCGCTCAGCGCCGAACGCCTTCACCATGCGCTGCCCGCGGATGGCCTCCTCGCAGACGCTGGTGACCTCGCCCATGGAATTCTGGATGCGGGCGCTGATGCGCCGGAAGCGCCGGCTGATGTAGCGGATGCACACCGCGATCAGCGGCCCGATCAGCAGCGTGAACACCGCCAGCGCCGCGTTCAGGTAGAACAGCAGCCCGACGAAGCCGATCACCTTCAGGCCGTCGCGGATGATCACCGTCACCGACTGGGTCGCCGCCTGCGCCACCTGATCGACGTTGTAGGTGAGCTTGGAGAGCAGCTTGCCGGACGCGCTGCGATCGTAATAGGGCGCCGGCAGGCGCAGCAGATGCCCGAACAGTTCCTCGCGCAGGGTCTTGATCACATTCTGGCCGACATAGGCCATGCAGTAGGTCGAGACGAACTGCGACAGGCTGCGCAGCAGGAACAGCCCCAGCACGGCAAACGGAATGATGCGGATCACCGCGGGATCGCGGCGCACGAAGCTGCCGTCCAGCAGCGGCTTCATGATCCAGGCGAAGCCGATCTCGGCCATGGCGAAGCCGCCCATGGCGGCGAAGCCGATCGCCAGCACCGGCCAATACGGACGGCTGTACGAGAGCAGCCGCCCCCAGAGCACCCAGCTCGAGGTGTCCTTGGCAGCGCCGGCCATCAGGGCGTCTCGGCCGGCGTGGTTTCGATGACGATGTCGGTGAAGCCCTGCTGGCCGGCGACATCCAGCGCCGTCACCACCGCCTGATGCGCCACCCGCGCATCCGCCCGGATCAGCAGCCGCGCCGGCGCCTCCCCGGCGCGCACGGCCTGGGCCAGCGCCCGCCCGAGCGTGTCCGGCCGGGTGTTCACCAGCGCCTGCTGGTTGAGGAAATAGCGGCCCGCCTCGTCGATCGTCAGCTCCAGGCCCTCACGCGCCAGCGGCGTGGCCTGCGTGGCCGCCTCGGGCAGTTCCACCCGCAGCTCGGTCTCCCGCTGGAAGGTCGTCGTCACCATGAAGAAGATCAGCAGCAGGAAGACGACGTCGATCAGCGGCGTGAGGTTGAGCTCGGGATCCTCAAGCTCACGGCTGCGCAGCTTCACGAGGCCGCCTTCGCCCGCCGGCGCCGCCGCGGCGCAGTGCTGCCTACGTCGGCTCCTTCGCCGCGGCCGTAGAGCGTCTCCAGCAACGCCATGGCCTGCTGCTCCATGCCCACCACCAACTCGTTCACCCGCCCGCGCAAGTAGCGGTACGCGATCAACGAGGGAATGGCGACCACCAACCCCGAGGCGGTGGTGATCAGCGCCTCGGAGATGCCGCCGGCCAGCGCCGGGGCGTCGCCCACCCCGGCGGCGCGGATGGCGGTGAATACTTCGATCATGCCGACGACCGTGCCCAGCAGGCCGAGCAGCGGCGTGATCGCGGCGATGGTGGCCAGCGCGTTCAGGTAGCGTTCGAGCTCGTGCACCTCGTGCCGCCCGGCATCCTCGATCCCCTCCTTGACCGCCTGCCGGTCGAGGTGACGGTTCGCCAGCCCCGCCGCAAGCACCCGACCGAGCGGCGAGTCGGCCCGCAGCTGCTGCAGGCGCTGGCGATCGACCTTGCCCTGCTCGTGCCACTGACGCACCCGGGCAATCAGCGCCGGCGGCAGGATGCGCTCGCCGCGCAGTGCCCACAGCCGTTCGAGAAAAATGGCCGCCGCCGCCAGCGAGCACAGCAGAATCGGCGCCATCAGCCAGCCGCCGGCCTGGATGATCTCAAGCATCAGTCGTCACATCGTCCGTCCGCGTTCCGGCGCCGCCGGAGCAATCCGGCGGCATGATACGCCATCGTCGGCCCCGCGCAGCCGCAGCCACTCGGAGGGCGGCCGGGACCACGGCAGGCGCCGCCCGCCGGCGGCCACCACCCGCGTGGGCGTGGCGCCAAGGCGCACGGCGATGGCGCCGTCCTGCCCGGTCACGGCGAGCCCGGCACCCACGGCCGCCAGCCGCGTCCGCACCGCCGGTGCCGGAAAGCCCCAGCGATTGCCGGCGCCGGCCGGCACGATCGCCAGGCACGGCGCCACGGCACGCAGCAGCGGCCAGGTGCTCGAGCTGTCGCTGCCATGATGCGCCACCACCAGCACATCGGCGGGCCGCAGCGCCGCCTGGCGCAGCAGCGCACGCTCCCCGGCGGCCTCGATGTCGCCAGTCAGCAGCAGACTGCCGGCGCGGGTGTCCACGCGCAGCACACAGGAGCCATCGTTGCCGCTGGCCGCCTCATCCTGCGGATGCAGCAGGCGGATGTCCACGCCGTCCCACCGCCAGTGCATGCCCCGGCGGCAACGCACGAAGTCGGCCAGCCGCGCCGCCTCGGTGCCGCCCATCAGGGCCTCGCGCACCGGCAACGCTGCCCGTAGTGCCGGCACGCCGCCGCGGTGATCGGCATCCTCGTGGCTGACGATCAGCAGATCGATCTGCCGCACGCCCCAGGCCTGCAGCTGGGGCAGGATCGCAAGCTCCGCGGCGCTGCTGCCGCTGGCGAAGCCGGCGCCGGTATCGAAGACCAGCACGTGCCGATGCGTGCGCATCGCCACCGCCAACCCCTGACCGACATCCAGCACCACCACCTCGGCGACGCCGACGGGTGGACGCGCGGGCGACAGGTTCAGCGCCAGTGCCGCCAACAGCAGCCCGAGCGGACGCAGTGGCCAGCCACGCGGCGCCAGCAACCAGCACAGGCCGAGGGCGGCGAGCGGCAGCGCCCAGGCCGGCGGCTGCACGGCCAGCTCGGCCAGTGCGCCACGCCCGAGCCATGCCAGCACCGGCCACAGCGCGGCGAGCGGCACTGCTGCCGCCTGCCACACCAGGCTGGCCCCGGGCAGCCCAAGGGCGGCCAGCGTGGCGCCGGCCAGCGCCACCGGCACCACCCAGAGCGCGAACAGCGGCACCAGCAGCAGATTCACCAGCGGAGCCAACAGCGAGAGGCGCCCGAACCACCACAGCAGCAGCGGCGCCAGGCCCAGCACGATCTGCCCCTGCGAGCGCAGCGCCGCACGCGCCGCGCCTTCGGTCCGCAGCGGCCGACCGGCGAAGCCGTAGATGAGGCAAGCAACCGCGCCGAACGACAGCCAGAGCCCGGCATCCGCACTCGCCAACGGATCGCAGGCCAGGATCAGTGCCAAGGCCAGGAGCCAGGGCTGCCAGCGCCGCAACGGGCGCTGCCACAGCAAGGCGAGGGTCACCACGCCGAGCATGATCAATGCCCGCTGCACCGGCAGCCCCATCCCGGCGAGCAATGCGTAACCCAGGGCGGCGAGCCAGGCGATCGCGGCGGCGGCACGGGTCGCCGGTCGGCCTGCCAGCCTCAGGAGCAGCGTGGCCAGCGCACCGGCTGCCACGGCGACCAGGCCGACGTGCAGCCCGCTGATCGCCATCAGATGGCTCGTGCCGGTGGCCTGCAGCGTCGGCCGCAACGGTGCGAGTCCACTCCGATCGCCCACCACGACGGCGCGCAGCATCGCCGCCACGGCCGGATCGGCCACCGCCCGATCGATGCCCTCCGCCAGGTCACCCCGCAGCGCCGCGAGCCCGCGCGCCGGCGCCAGGCGTCGGGCCGCGGCGGGCTGGGATGCGGCGCCGGTGGCGGCGATCCGCTGGCGGAACAGCCAGCCGGCGTAGTCGAAGCCGGCGAAGTTGACCATGCCTGCCGGTGGGCGCAGCCGCGCCTGCAGCTGCCAGCGTTCACCCAACGCCGGCTGCGGCATAGGCGCCCCAGCCGCCTGCGCCTCATCCGCTCGTGGGGCGTAGAGGTTCAGCCGCAGCCGGGTGCCGGGCGCCAGCACCGCCGGCCTCACCTGCTCCACGACCAGCTGCAGGCGCGTGACCTGCCCGATCCGCTGTGGGAACTCCACCACACGTGCGATCAGCGTCACGTCCACCGGCCGATCCGCCGCGACCTGCAGCCGCGCCTGCTGCTGTGCCTGCAGTTGACTGCCGTGCCAGGCGAAGCCGGCGAGGCAGGCGCCCACCCCGAGGCATACCCCCGCCAGGCGCACGCGGGCCGGACTGCGCAGCAGCGTGCCGGCGAGCAGCAGCGCCGCGGCCAGGGCCGCGAGCAGCCACCACGGCCAGGCGGCAGCGGCCAGCATCGACGATGCCTGCGGCCACACCGCCAGCACCAGCACGCCGGCGATGAACGCCAGGGCAAGTCCGCCGGGATCCACGGCGCCGCCTAGTCCGCCGTCAGGCGTCCGTCCTGCAGCCGGAGCACACGGTCCATGCGAGCGGCCAGGCCGGCATCGTGCGTCACCACCACCAGGCTGGTGCCGAGGGACCGGTTGAGCTCGGCCATGAGCCCGTAGACGCGCGCCGCGGTCGGCGGATCGAGGTTGCCGGTCGGCTCGTCGGCCAGCACGCAGGCCGGCTGGGTGACCAGCGCCCGGGCCACCGCCGCGCGCTGGCGTTCGCCGCCCGACAGCTGCGCGGGCCGGTGCGTCAGCCGCTCGCCCAGGCCGACCTGGGTCAACAGCGCGGCGGCAGCCTGCGCCGCCGCCGCGGGCGGGAGGCGGCGCAGGAGCAACGGCATGGCGACGTTTTCCAGCGCAGTGAACTCCGGCAGCAGGTGGTGGAACTGATAGACGAAGCCGAGGCGCCGGTTGCGCAACCGGCCGCGGGCGGCACCGCCCAGCTCGTGCATCGGCTGCCCGGCGACGTAGAGGCGCCCGTCGGTCGGCCGCTCCAGGCCGCCCAGCAGATGCAGCAGCGTGCTCTTGCCGCAACCGGAGGCGCCGACGATCGCCACCTGCTCGCCCGGCGCCACGGCCAGATCCACGCCACGCAGGATCTCCAGTACCCGGCCGCCCTCGGCGAAGCGATGGACCAGGCCGTGCGCGGCGAGGATCGGCTCACTCATGCCGCAGCGCCTCCGCCGGTTCGGTCCGCGCCGCCCGCCAGGCCGGATAGAGGGTGGAGACGAAGGCCAGCACCAGTGCCAGACCGGCGATGCGCACCACGTCGCGACCCTGCAGATCCGAGGGCAGCTCGCTGATGTAGTAGACGTCCGAGGGCAGGAACTGGTAGCCGGCCAGGCGTTCGATCGCCGGCACCAGCGTCTCCACGTTCAGCGCCAGGGCCACGCCGGCGGCGGTGCCCAGCGCGGTACCGATCAGGCCGATCAGGCTGCCCTGGATCACGAAGATGGTCATGATGCTGGCCGGCGGCGCGCCCAGCGTACGCAGGATGGCGATGTCCGCGCGCTTGTCGGTCACCACCATCACTAGCGTGGAGACGATGTTGAAGGCCGCCACGGCAATGATGAGTGCCAGAATTACGAACATCACCGTCTTCTCCGTGCGGATGGCGCGGAAGAAGTTGGCGTGCCGCAGCGTCCAATCGCTGACGTAGAGCCCGGCGCCGAAGCGGCTGGCCAGCGCCGCGGCCACCTCGCGGGCCCGGGCCGGAGCGGCGAAGATGTCGTCGAACCGCAGGCGCAGGCCACCCACCGCGCCGTCCAGCCGGTACAGTCGCGCGGCATCCCCCAGATGAATGAAGGCCTGGCCGCGGTCGTACTCGTACATGCCGACCTCGAACAGACCCACCACGGTGAAGCGGCGCAGGCGCGGGATGATGCCCGCGGGCGTGACGTTCGCCTGCGGGATCAGCACATCGACCGGATCGCCCATGCCCACGCCGAGCACGTCTGCCAGCGCCCGGCCAAGCACGATGCCGTACTCGCCGGACGCCAGCGCCTGCAGCCGCCCGGCGACCATCTGCTCGGCCACCTGCGACACCGTCGATTCCAGCGCCGGATCCACGCCCCGCAGCAGCGCGCCCGTCAGGGCACCGCCGCGGCGCAGCATCGCCTCGCCTTCGATGTATGGCGCGGCGCCCAGTACCTGCGGCTGCGCCAGCGCCACCTCACGCACGCCCTGCCAGTCGGCCAGCGGCTCGCCATAGCGTTCCACGGTGGCGTGCGAGGTGACGCCGAGAATGCGTTCGCGCAGCTCGTTCTCGAAGCCGTTCATGACCGACAGCACGACGATCAGCGCCATCACGCCCACGGCCACGCCGAGCATCGAGATCAGCGAGATGAAGGAGATGAAGGCATTGCCGCGCCGCGCCCGCGTGTAGCGCCAGCCGATGTAGAGTTCATAGGGAGCGAACATGCGGCGGCATTAAAGCACGGACCGCGCCGGTCTGGCCGCGCCGCCGCGTCACCTTCCATCCGACGGCAAGGAGTGCCCCGCGATGACCGCCGAGCCCGCCCACCTCGCCAGCCCCTGGCAGGCGATCGATCACGCCCACCTGTGGCACCCGTACACCTCGCTGCCGGCGGCCGTCGCGCCGCTGCCGGTGGTCGGCGCCGAGGGTTGCGAGCTGATCCTGGCCGACGGGCGGCGGCTGATCGATGCCATGGCGTCGTGGTGGAGCGCCATTCACGGCTACAACCAGCCGGCGCTCAACGACGCCGCGCAGGCGCAGCTGGCACGCATGAGCCACGTGATGTTCGGCGGCCTGACCCATCCGGCGGCCGCCGGGCTGGCCGAGCGCCTGCTGCGCATCGTGCCGGCCGGGCTGGAGAGCATCTTCCTCGCCGACTCCGGCTCGGTGGCGGTGGAAGTGGCGATCAAGGCGGCGATGCAATACTGGCAGGCCGCGGGCCAGCCACAGCGCCGGCGGCTGCTGGCCTTCCGGCACGGGTATCACGGCGACACCTGCTGGGCGATGTCGGTCTCCGATCCGGCCAATGGCATGCACCGGCTGTACGCCGACATGCTGCCGCAGCAGCGCTTCGCGCCAGCGCCGCAGTGCCCGCCGGACGCACCGTTCGAGCCGGCGGCGCTCGAGCCGGTCGCGGCCCTGATCGAGCAGGAGGCGGACGAGCTAGCCGGCGTGATCATCGAACCGCTGGTGCAGGGCGCCGGCGGCATGCGCTTCTATCACCCGGCGTTTCTCGCCGGCCTGCGGCGGCTGTGCGATGCGCACGGGCTGCTGTTGATCTGCGATGAGATCGCCACCGGCTTCGGCCGTACCGGCACCCTGTTCGCCTGCGAGCAGGCGGGCATCACGCCGGACATCCTCTGCCTCGGCAAGGCGCTCACCGGAGGGTATCTCACGCTGGCGGCCACGCTCACCACGCGCGCGGTCAGCGCGCGGCTGAACGGCGGCGAGGCCGGCGTCCTGATGCACGGCCCCACCTTCATGGCGAACCCGCTCGCCTGCACCATCGCCAGTGCGTCGATCGACCTGCTGCTCGCCGGCGACTGGCAGGCGCGAGTGCGCCGGCTCGAGACGGGGCTGCGGGCCGGTCTGGCGCCGGCGGCGGCACTGCCCAGCGTGCGCGAGGTCCGCGTGTTCGGGGCGATCGGCGTGATCGAGATGCAGGCGCCGGTCGACATGGCGCGGGCCACGGCGATCGCCACCGCCGCCGGCGTCTGGCTGCGGCCGTTCGGGCGCCTGATCTACACCATGCCGCCCTACCCGCTGACGCCGGTCCAGACCGAGCGGGTCTGCGAGGCGATGTGCGCTATCGCCAGCGGCACGGGCGGCTGACGCCCCGGGCCGGTGTCGACGCCGGGCAGGCTCGTGCGATGATGGACTGTCATGCATATGTCCGGTGATCGATGGACCAGCCCCGCTTCCTGAGCCTGCCCAACAGCCCGATCGAGACGGCCGACGTCGTCCTGCTGCCGCTGCCACATGAGCAGACCGTGTCCTACGGCGGCGGCACGGCGAACGGTCCGCAGGCGCTGCTGACGGCGAGCGAGCAACTGGAGTTCTACGAGGAAGACCGCGGCTGGACGCCGTTCGAGCATCTGCGCCTGTGCGTCGCCCCGCCCCTGCGTCAGGCGGCGGCGGAGACCGCCGAGGACTACCACCGTCGCGTCGCCACCACTGCCGCCGAATGCGGGCCGGAGCGGCTGGTGATCGGGCTTGGCGGCGAGCACTCGGCCTCCATCGGCCTGGTCGCCGGCCGCATGCCGACGCCGGGCACGATCGTGCACATCGACGCCCACGCCGATCTGCGGGCGAGCTACCAGGGCAGCGCCTACAGCCATGCCTGCCCGGCCTGGCACTGGCTGCAGGCAGGGCACCGGCTGATCCAGATCGGCGTGCGCTCGGCGCATGCGCAGGAGGCGGCGCTTTGGCGCAGCTCCGATCGCATCTCCGTCTTCCGCGATCGCCAGCTCTGCCGCGCCGACGGCTGGCACCGGCTGATCGCCGAGCTCACCGACCTCTCCGGGCCGGTGTACCTGTCGATCGATGTCGACGGCTTCGACCCGGCCGTCTTCCCCAGCACCGGCACACCGCAGCCGGGCGGCCTGTCCTGGCATCAGGGGCTGGACATCCTGGAGATGGTGCTGGGCAACCGTCGCGTGCAGCTGGCCGGGGTGGACGTGATGGAGCTCATCCCGGACCCGATGCGCATTGCCGACATGGCCGGCGCCAAGCTGGTGCAGAAGGTCATCTCCTACTGGGCTGCCGCCCGCGGCTGGATGGACCGCCCGCGCCAGGGCTCGCAGGTGGGCGCGCCGGACGAGTGAGGGCCGGCCTGCCGCGGCGGGTCTGGCACGCCGCCGCGGGCATGCGATAATCCGCGGCTGCCCCGCCTCCAGCAACCAGCGGCACGAGCCATGATCCTGATCCTGCAGCCGGATGTGCGCACCGAAGATGCGCGCTATGTTCGCCTGATCGAACACCTCGATTCGCTCGCCGGCATCACCTACCGCATCCACCGCGAACCCGGCGCGCAGCAAGTGCTGACCGAGATCTACCTGATCGGCGAGACCGCCGGGCTCAGCGAGACCGACATGGCGGCGCTGCCCGGCGTGGCGCGGGTAGTGCGGGTCTCGCAGCCCTACCGCGTGCTGGGCCGGCATCGCGACGAGCAACGCGCGAGCGCCTTCGACTACAACGGCATCCACTTCAGCCAGGACAACCTCAACGTCTTCGCCGGACTGTGTGCGGTCGATACGCCCGAGCACGTGGAGCTGACGCTCAAGGCGCTGGCGGCCGCGGGCCAGCAATGCACCCGCATGGGCGCCTACAAGCCGCGCACCAATCCCTACTCCTTCCAGGGGCACGGCAAGGCCTGCCTGCCCTGGGTGTTCGAGTTGGCCGGCAAGTACGGCATCAAGGTGATCGCGATGGAGGTCACGCGCGAGGTGCACGTGGAGGAAATCCGCGAGGCGCTCGAGGCGACCGGGCAGCCGACCGGCGTGATGCTGCAGATCGGCACGCGCAACACGCAGAACTTCGAGCTGCTCAAGGCCGTCGGCCGAGCCCACGAGTTTCCCGTGCTCATCAAGCGCGGCTTCGGCATCACCCTGGATGAATCGCTCAATGCGGCGGAATATCTCGCCAGCGAAGGCAATGCCCGGGTGGTGTTCTGCCTGCGCGGCGTGAAGACCAACATGGGCGACCCGCACCGCAACCTGGTGGACTTCACGCACATCCCGGCAGTGAAGCGGCTGACCCGCATGCCGGTGTGCATCGATCCCTCGCATTCGGTCGGCAGCCGGCAGAAGTCGCCGGACGGCATCATGGACGCCCTGCACGCCACCGCTCAGGGGGTCGTCAGCGGCGCCAACATGGTGCTGGTGGACTTCCATCCGGTGCCCTCCAAGGCGCTGGTGGATGGCGCCCAGGCGCTGCGGCTGGAAGAGCTGCCCTACTTCCTGGAAGACGTGGCGATCGCGCGCGAGGCCTACGAGCGCCGCCGCGAACTCGCCGCCCGCACCGAGCTGGCCTGAGCCTGTTGGTCTCCCGGCACGACCTGGCCTCCCTGCCGCTGCCGGCGGCGCGCGAGCGGCTGGGCTGGGGCGGCCTGGCCGGCGTCGCCCCGGCCCTGGCCCTGGCCCTGGCAGCGGCGCGGCAGCCCGCGCCGCTGGTGGTGCTGGCGGCCGACGCGCGCGCTGCCGAGCGGCTGGAAGAGGAACTGGCCTTCTTCGGCGGCGCACAGCTGACCGTCCAGCACTTTCCGGACTGGGAAACGCTGCCCTTCGACCGCTTCTCCCCGCATCAGGACATCGTCTCCCGGCGGCTGGAGACGCTCTACCGCCTGCCGGAGATGACGCGCGGCCTGGTCGTGGTGCCGATCAACACCGCATTGCAGCGCCTGCCGCCACCGGACTACGTGCGCGGCCGCAGCCTGCTGCTGGAACGTGGGCAGCGACTCGATCTGCAGCACATGCGCCGCGACCTGGAAGCCAGCGGCTATCAGCACGTGGCGCAGGTGATGGAGCACGGCGAGTTCTCCGTGCGCGGCGGGCTGCTCGACCTGTTCCCGATGGGCAGCGCCGAACCCTACCGGATCGACCTGTTCGATGATGAGATCGAGTCGATACGCCGCTTCGATCCGCAGACGCAGCTCTCCGCCGCAACGTTGGCCTCGGTCCGCCTGCTGCCGGCACGGGAATTCCCGCTGGACGACGCCGGCATCCGGGCGTTCCGCCAGCGCTGGCGGGCCCGCTTCGAGGGCAATCCGCAGGATAGCCTGATCTATCGCGACGTCAGCGACGGTGTCGCCTCCGGCGGGGTGGAGTCCTACCTGCCGCTGTTCTTCGAGCAGACCGCCACCCTGTTCGACTACCTGCCAAAGGCCAGCCTGATCGTTCGGGCGCCGGGCCTGGGCGCGGCGCTGAGCGCGACCTGGGAGGAGATCCAGACGCGCTACGAGCAGCGGCGGGGCGATCGCGAACGCCCGCTGCTCACACCGGCCGAAGTGTTCCTCGAGCCGGGCGAGATCGAGTCGCGGCTGGCGGGCCATGCCCAGCTCGACCTCGACGGTGCGGACGCATCGGTCAGCGATGCCGGCGTGGCCGCGCCGCCGCCGCTGCTGCTCAACGCCCGCGCCAGCGAGCCCGCCGCCGCGGTGCACGACTACGTGCAGGCGCGTCAGCGCGCGGGCGCGCGCACGTTGTTCGCCGCCGAATCGGCCGGTCGGCGGGAGGCGCTGGGCGACATCCTGCGCCGCCTGGGTCTGGCGGCCCGCACCTACGCCGGCTGGCAGGCCTTCCTCGACGACGACGCCGCGGTGGGGCTGACGGTGGCGCCGCTGGAAGCCGGCCTGGAACTCGACGATGTCGCCATCGTCAGCGAGCCGCAGCTGTACGGCGAGCGCACCCGCACCCGGCAGCGTCGCCGGCCGACCCGCGATCCGGCCAGCATCATCCGCGACCTGACCGACCTGGCCGAAGGCGCGCCGGTGGTGCACGAGGAATACGGCGTCGGCCGCTATCGCGGCCTGGTGCGCCTGACGGCCGGCGGCCAGGACGGCGAATTCCTGCTGCTGGAGTACGCCGACCGCGACAAGCTCTACGTGCCGGTCAGCTCCCTGCACCTGATCAGCCGCTACACCGGCACCGAACCGGAGCACGCGCCGCTGCATCGGCTCGGCGGCGAGCAGTGGGACAAGGCCCGGCGCCGGGCCGCTCGCAAGGCGCGCGACGCCGCTGCCGAGTTACTGGACGTGATCGCCCGCCGCCAGGCCGCCGAGCGCGCGCCGATGGCGGTCGATCCGGCCGACGAGCGCGCCTTTGCCGCCGCCTTTCCGTTCGAGGAGACGCCGGACCAGCTGCAGGCGATCGACGCCGTGCGCCAGGATCTGGCCGCGCCCTATCCCATGGACCGGGTGGTCTGCGGCGACGTCGGCTTCGGCAAGACCGAGGTCGCCATGCGCGCGGCCTTCCTCGCGGTGCAGAGCGGGCGGCAGGTGGCGCTGCTGGTGCCCACCACCCTGCTCGCCCAGCAGCACCTGCAGAACTTCAGCGATCGCTTCGCCGACTGGCCGGTGCGCATCGAGTCGCTCTCGCGCCTGCGGGGGCGCAAGCAGCAGCAGGTGGTGCTGGAGGCCGCGGCCGAGGGCAAGGTCGACATCCTCATCGGCACCCACCGGCTGCTGCAGAGCGATGTCCGCTTCGCCGAGCTCGGCCTGGTGATCATCGACGAGGAACATCGCTTCGGCGTGCGCCACAAGGAGCGGCTCAAGCAGCTGCGGGCCTCGCTCGACGTGCTGACCCTGACGGCCACGCCCATCCCGAGAACCCTGAACATGAGTCTGGCGGGGCTGCGGGACCTGTCGATCATCGCCACGCCGCCGGTGGAACGGCTGGCCGTGCGCACCTTCGTCAGCGTGCGCGAGGACGGGCTGATCCAGGAAGCCTGCCTGCGCGAGATCAAGCGCGGCGGTCAGGTCTACTTCCTGCACAACAAGGTCGAGACCATCGAGCGCACCGCCGAGGAGCTGCGCCGGCTACTGCCGCAGGCCCGGGTGCTGGTCGCGCACGGGCAGATGGCCGAGCGCGAGCTCGAGCGGGTGATGCTGGATTTCTATCACCGGCGCGCCAACGTGCTGGTCTGCACCACGATCATCGAAAGCGGCATCGACGTGCCCAGCGCGAACACGATCCTGATCGACCGCGCCGACCATCTCGGCCTCGCCCAGCTGCACCAGCTGCGCGGGCGGGTCGGCCGCTCGCATCATCGTGCCTACTGCTACCTGCTGGCGCCGCCGCGCGAGGCCCTCACGGCGGATGCGGAGAAGCGGCTGGATGCGATCGAGGCGCTGGGCGAGCTCGGCAGCGGCTTCACGCTCGCCACCCACGACATGGAAATCCGCGGCGCCGGCGAACTGCTCGGCGACGATCAGAGCGGGCAGATCCAGGAAGTCGGCTTCGCGCTGTACAACGATCTGCTCGAACGCGCGGTGGCCTCGCTGAAGAAGGGCGAGATGCCCGCCGAGGATCCCGCGCCGCAGCACGGTGCCGAGGTCGACCTCGGCCTGCCCGCCCTGCTGCCCGAGGACTACGTGCCGGACGTGCACCTGCGGCTGATCCTCTACAAGCGGCTCGCCAGCGCCGCCAGCGAAGCGGAGTTGCACGATCTGCAGGTCGAGATGATCGATCGCTTCGGCCTGCTGCCGGAGCCCGCCAAGCGGCTGATCGCGGCGACCGAGCTGAAGTTGCTGGCCTCGCGGCTCGGCGCGATCAAGCTCAACGTCGGCGAGCGCGCCGGCAAGCTGGTGTTCGGCCCCCGCCCGGCGGTGGCGTCCGAACAGCTGATCGCGCTGATCCAGGGGGCCCCCAAGCGCTATCGCCTGGAACGTCAGACCGCGCTGCAGTTCACTCTCGCTGCCGCCGATGAAGCCGGCCGACTGCACGAAGTGCGCGCCCTGCTCGAACGCCTGCTGCCCACCCCGGCCGGCGAGCCTGTCGCCGCTACCGGCTAGCCGCCGGACGCCACCACTGCCGATGGCGCGGCCGGGCCGACGAGGCCGCGGCGCCACAGCCAGAGGAACACCGGCGCGCCGATCAGCAGGTAGCCGTGGAAGGTGAGCAGCCGCCAGGCCAGGATCGAGGCCGCCAGCGTCCCCGCGGGCAGCCAGGGCGCCAGCAGCAGCGAGATGCTCGCCTCGGTGCCGCCGCTGCCACCCGGCAGCATCGTCGCCTGGCCGATGCCGAGCGCCGCCATCTGCACCAGGAACAGCTGCGGCCACGGCACATAGCCGCCCAGGCCGACGATCACCACGAACAGGATGGTATAGCGCACCAGCCAGTGGGCGCAGCAGGCCGCCAGCACCAGTGCCAGACGCCAGCGCGGCAGGCGGCCGATCGCCCGCAAGGTGTCGCGGAACCGTAGGCTCCAGCGGCCGAGCCGCCAGCGGCTTGCATCGGCCACCCGCAGCCGGCCGAGCAGTCCGCCGGTCCAGCGCAGCACGCGGCGATGGTGCCAGCCCATCAACAGCGCCAGCGCCACCCCCAGGCCCAGCGACAGACCGCTGCCCAGCACGATCCAGGCAGGCAGCAGATGGTCGGCATCCCGCAGTGCCAGCAGCACGATCATCGGCAGCAGCAACGTGAACAGGATCAGATCGATGAACTGGTCCAGGGCGAACAGTGCGCCGGCCCGCGCCGAGCTCACGCCGCACGGGCGCAGCAGCAAGGCGAATGCCACCGGCGCCCCGGCCCCGGCCGGCGTCGCGCGACCGAGACATTCGGTACCGACGGTGACCGCGACCGCCCGTCCGAAGCCGAGCGGCAGGCCCAGCCCGTGCAGCAGCACGTAGCTGCGCAGGGCGTTCAGCAGCCAGCTGACCACGCTCAGCCCCACGCCCGCCGCGATCACGGTCCACGGCGTCTGCAGCAGTCCACGCAGCGCCTCGCCACCGCCAAGCAGCAGCGGCACGGCGAAGCTCGCGAGCAGGCTCACCAGCAGCAGGATCGTGTAGCGGCTCATGCCGGCGCCTGCCACAGTGCCCGCTTGCGCACCGGCCGGTGGGTCTGGCACAGCGCCGCGATCGTCTGCAGCCAGAAGGCCCGCACCGAGGGATAGTCCAGATCGGCGGGATGCACCTCCAGCCGCACCCGGGGCGCCTGCAGCAGCCGGGCGCGCAGCCGACGCAACCACAGGTGCGATACCCCCCGACGCAGCGCGCTGCGCACGCTGAAGGTCAGCCCGAAGGTCGGCAGCTCCCGAGCGTGTGCGAGATCCAACAGGCGTGTGCGCAGCGCGGTGTGCGGCAGCGGCCCGGCAGCCAACGCCGCCCGTGCCGGCGCCCCCAGCAGCCAGGCTGGCGCCACGAAGCCGGCCGGCGACCACCCGAGCGCCGCGAACGTCGCCAGCCCCCGCGCCAGCCGGCGGCTCGCCTCGCGCTGGTCCAGGGCAAGGAACTCCCCCTCCCCGGCCGTGTAGTGCCGCCGCCACCACCACTCGGCGAGACCGGCTGCCGGCGGCCCTTCATCCAGGTGCGTATAGCCGTGCAGCCACAGCTCATCGCCGGCACCCAGGCGGGTATCCAGGCAGTGGCGCAGGGCGGGCGACGCGGCGATGTGCTGCTGGCGATGGTAGTAGGGGACGACCAACCAGCTGCACGGCAGTCCGCCCAGGCGTGCCTCCAGATCCGCCACGAAGCGCCGCAGCGGCGGCAGCGTCACCGGCGCCACATCGTGCAGCACGATCGCAAAACGCCGCTCAGGCGGCACGACGCACCAGCTGCCGATAATGGCCCTCCAACTGCGTGAAACCCCGCTCCCAACTCCAGCAGGCCAGCGCGTACTGCCGCGCCGCGTGCCGCCGCTGCGCCGTGGCTGCCGGGTCGGCGAACAATCGCTGCACCGCCGCAGCGAGCACGGTCGGTTCGGCCCGCGGCGCCAACTCGCCCACCTCGGCAGTCACCAGCTCCGGCACGGCGCCGGCCGCCACACCGACCACCGGGCAACCGCAGGCCAGCGCTTCCAGCAGCACCAGCCCGAAGGACTCGCAGTCCCCGGCATGCACGAAGGCATCGGCGCCGGCCATGATGGCGGCGACTTCCGCCGGCGTCTGGAACGTCGGCCAGACGCTGACATGCCGACGCCCGCCGCCGGGCATGCCCGGCCCGGCCAGCAGCAGATGGTAGTTGCCGCCGAGCCGGCTCATCATGGCGAGCAGCGCGTCGATGTGCTTCTCCGCGCCGGCGCGGCCGACGAAGGCCAGCAACCGGACGCCATCACCCAGCCCCAGCCGCCGGCGCAGTGCCCGGTCGGCGTGCGGCAACGGGCGAAAGCGCCGGCAGTCCACCCCGAGCGGCTGATGCACCACCTGCGTGACGCCCACGGCCCGCAGCCTGGCGGCCGCGACGGCACTGGGCGCGAAGACGATGTCAAAGCCGCGATACAGGCGTCGGACATAGCGGGCGACCAGCCGCGCGGGCAGCCAACCCCGGACCTGGGCCAACGCCAGCAGATCGGAGTGATAGAAGGCGGCCACCGGCACATGCAGGGCCCGGCCAGCCTGTTGCGCCGCCCAGGCCAGGCGATAGGGATCGCCGACCTCGATCAGATCCGGCTGCAGCGCGCGCAGCGCGTCGATCCACGGGCCGCCCCGCAACGGGAACCGGTAGCCGTCGCTGAACGGCAGCGGCGGCGCCGGCACCCGCACCACCGCCCCGTCGCCCTCGCCAGCCGCTGCCGGCGCCGGCAGCACCAGCGTGTGCCGCCAGCCCGGCCGGCCCGCGAACCAGTCGTGCTTGGCCTGCAGATAACGACGCACGCCGCCGCTGTGCGGGCCGTAGAACATGGTGATGTCGGCCAGATGCATAGCCACCTCCCTCACGCGCGCCCGATGCTACCGCAGCCGGGCGAGATACCGATGACGCGCGGATGCCGCCTGCTCCCGCCTGTACTCGCCGCTACCGCTGGCCTGGCGTTTTCGTATAATCCGGCTATCTGCCCGGGATGGGCAGCACATAAGAGACCGGCACGCCCAAGGAGGCAACGCAGGATGCGTACTGCCGGCATGAGGAGAGACCACATGCGGAGCGTTGTAGCCCGGGCCGCCGCCATGGCGAGCCTGCTGATTCTGATGATGCTGCCGACCCTCGCGTTGGCAGCCCCGCCCGCCGCGGCAGCCGACACCGCCCCGGCGGCCAGCGGCGAGAGCAAGCACAGCTGCATCCGGCGCCTGCTGGCGCTGACCGGCGACGATAACCTCGTCCAGCACTACGCGCAGGCGATCGCCGAGCGCACCGTTGCGGTGCTGCGCCACGTCCGCCCCGACCTGCCGCGCCCGCTGCTGGCGCTGGCCGAGCGCGAGGCGCACGAGAGCGTGACCGAGGCGAGCGAACAGCACGATCCGGTCGAGGACATGGTCGAGATCTACGATCGGCATTTCACGCACGAGGAGATCGACGCGCTGCTGGCGTTCTACGACAGTCCGCTCGGCCGCAAGAGCATCGCCGTGCTGCCGCAGATCAGCGCGGAAAGCGCCGCGGTGGGCGAGGCCTGGGGGCATGAGATCGGCCCGCAGGTGCAGTCGCGCGTGCGGGAGCGGTTGACGGCCGCTGGCGTCGACCTCTGACCCACCACGACGACGCCCGGTACCGATGCGCATCCGCTGCCTGCAGCATGTGCCCTTCGAGAATGCCGGGGCAATAGCGGACTGGGCCCGCGCCGAGGGCCACGACTGGGCCACAGTTCCGGTCTGGGAGGCGGCGCTGCCGACACCGGACCGGTTCGACTGGCTGATCGTCATGGGCGGGCCGATGAGCGTCCACGACGTGGCGCGCTACCCCTGGCTCGAGGCCGAGCAGGCGTTGCTGCGCGAGGCGCTCGATCGGGGCCGACGCGTGCTGGGCATCTGCCTCGGGGCGCAGCTGCTGGCCACGGCGCTGGGCGGCGTCGTCAGCGCAGCCCGCACGCCGGAGATCGGCTGGTGGCCGATAGCGGTGACCGTTGCCGGCGCCGATTGCCCCGTCACCGGCTGGCCACCCGAACTCACCGTGTTCCACTGGCACGGCGAGCAGTTCGACCTACCGCCTGGCGCCACCAGCCTGGCGCGCAGCGAAGCCTGCCCGCACCAGGGATTCCATCTGGGTCCGCGCGTGGTGGGTCTGCAGTTTCATCTGGAGATGCTGCCGCAGGGCATCGAGCGACTGGCAACGGCGTGCAGCGACGACCTCGTTCCCGGGCCGTTCGTGCAGCAGCGGGAGCGCCTGGCAGGCACGCCGGCGCAACGGCGCCAGGCGCTGGCTGCACTGCACCGGCTACTGGGGGCGATGGCAACCTAGCCGCGGCGGCGCCACCAGCCAACCTGGCCGCAGGCCCAGCACAGACTCAGGCCGCCGCGAGCGCCGCCAGCAAAATCCGCCGCACCGCAGCCAGCGAGGTCTCCAGGCTGGCCGCGATCTCCGCGTGGATGTCCTGCCCCGCCGGCCCCATGCCGGCGGCCCAGTTGACGGAGGCCGCCACCGCCGCGTACGGCAGCCCGAGCTCGCGCGCCAGCGCCGCCTCGGGCATGGCCGTCATGCCGATCATGTCGCAGCCGTCGCGCTGCAGCCGACGCACCTCGGCCGCCGTCTCCAGCCGCGGACCGTTCGTGACGCCGTAGGTGCCCTGCGCCAGCACGGCGACGTCCGCCGCGGTGGCGGCGGCGAGCAGCCGGCCTCGCCAGTGCGGATCGTACGGCTCGGTGAAGTCCACATGCGTGAAGTCGCCGGCACGGGCATAGCTGTGGGCCCGGCCACTGGTGTAGTCGATCAGCTGATCCGGCACCGCCACCCGTCCCGGCCCCAGCGCCGGATGGATGCCGCCCACCGCGGCCACCGCCAGCACGACCTGCGCGCCGGCCGCCCGCAGCGCCCAGAGGTTGGCGCGATAGTTCACCTGCTGCGGTGCCAGCGTGTGCCGCTGGCCGTGACGCGGCAGGAACAGCACCGGGTGGTCTCCGAAGCGGCCCCGCTGCACCGGCGCCGAGGGCAGCCCCCAGGGCGTCGCTCGTGGCTCGTGGCGCTCCAGGGCGAAACTCGCCAGCGAGGTCAGCCCCGTGCCGCCGATGATCGCGATGCGGGCAGTCACGCCGGCAGTGCCCAAATGCCCGGCAGATTCCGGTAGCAGCCCTCGTAGTCCATGCCGGCGCCGAAGACATAGCGATCCGGCACTTCCAGCCCCACCAGATCGGCGCCGGCGCGGGTGGCACGGCCGTGGGCCTTGCGGCACAGCACCACGGTCAGCACCCGCGCCGCCCCTTCCTGCTGGCACCAGCGCTGCAGCGCCGCCAGCGTCACGCCCTCATCTAGGATGTCGTCGACCAGCACCACGGTGCGCCCGGCCAGCGGGCAGCTCGGCCGCGCCTGCCAGTGCAGCTCGCCGCCGGTGGTGGCGCCGCGATAGCGGGTGGCATGCACGTAGTCGAGCTGCAGCGGTTCGGCCAGGCGCTCTGCCAGCGCGGCGGCGGGAATCATCCCGCCGATCATCACCGGCAGCAGCAGCGGATATTGGCCTTGCAGCCGCTCGGCCAGCGCCAGCGCCAGCCGATCGTAGGCGGCCGCCACGGCCGGTGCCGGATGAATGCATTCGGCCCCTGCGAGCACCTCGGTCGGTGCCTGGGAGACTGGCTGGCTCACGCGTGCGCGGCCGGCTCGGCGAGCAGGCCGGCCAGTTCGCGCGCCTGTGCCCGGCGCCCCGGGTCGGCGCCGGGACGGTGGGCGCCGAGCAGGCGGTCGTAACGCCGGCGGAAATGCCGCCCGGCCTGCCAGTGGAGCTGGTCGAGCACCGTGACCAGCGCGTGGCGATCGTTGCAGATCGGCAGCAGCTCACAGCCGGCATCGAGCGCCGCGGCGGCGCGCACCCGGGCATCGCCGAGCTGGGCGGCTGCCGCCATGTTCAGATCGTCGCTGATGATCATACCGTCGTAGCCGATCCGCTCGCGCAGGATCTGCCGCAACCAGATGCGCGAGAAGGTCGCCGGCACGTCATCCACGGCCGGGTAGACCACATGGGCGCTCATCAGGCCCGGGATGCCTTCATGGGCGAGCTGCGCGAACGCCAGCAGGTCGCGATGTTCGATCTGCTCGATGCCGCGCGCGTCCAGCGGCAGCATGACATGCGAATCGCCGCTGACCGAGCCGTGGCCGGGGAAGTGCTTGCCCACCGCCGCCATGCCGGCCTCGCGCATGCCGCCGATGAAGGCGACCGCCAGCTCGATCACGGCGGCCGGCTCGCGGTGGAAGGCACGATCGCCGATGACCTCGGCGTTGCCGGCGACATCGAGCACCGGCGCGAAGCTGAGATCGATATCGAGGTCGCGCAGCTCGGCGGCCAGCAGCCAGCCCAGTTCCTGCGCCTGTGCCCGGGCTTGGGCCGGATCGGCTTCAAAGCGCCGGCCCAGCGCGGCCATCGGCGGCAGCTCGGTGAAGCCATGGCGCAGCCGCTGCACGCGACCGCCTTCCTGATCCACCGTGATCAGCAGCGGGCTGCGCAGCTGGCGCAGGCTGAAGATCAGCTCTGCCAGCTGCGCGGGGTTGTCGTAGTTGCGCGAGAACAGGATGACGCCACCGACCAGCGGGTGCATCACCAGCTCGCGCTCCTCGGCCGTCAGCTGCGTGCCCGCCAGGTCCATGATCACCGGTCCGGGGTGTCGCGTGCTCATGCGTCCGTCTCCTGTTCGCTGTCGATGAGGACCGGCATGCCGGCATAGCATCGCGGGAAAAGTTCCAGCAGAGCCGGCGTGTGCAGCCGGATGCAACCATGCGAGGCCGGCACGCCCATCGGTTCGGTCGCCGGCGTGCCGTGGATATAGATATAGCGGCGCATGCTGTCGACCGCACCGCCCCGGTTGAAGCCCGGCTGCTCGCCGCACAGCCAGAGGATGCGGGTGAGGATCCAGTCCCGCGCCGGATAGCGCGCCGCCAGGGCGGCGTCGTAGATCTCGCCGGTGGGCCGCCGGCCGACGAAGACGGTATCGGCCGGCGTGCCGGCGCCGATCAGCGCGCGGATGCGATGACGCCCGCGCGGGGTGCAGCCGCTGCCATTGCGCTCGCCGGGGCCATTGGCGGCGCTGGAGATCGCCCATGCCGCCAGCCGGGCTCCGTCCGCGGCCAGCAGCGCCAGCTGCTGGCGCGCCAGGTCGATGCGCAGCCGGCTGCCGGGCAGCGGCGCGTTCAGCCGCGCTCCGCCGCCGTCCATTCGCAGTAGGGTCGGCGGGCCAGCGCGGCATTGTAGTAGCGCAGCTCGTCGGTCACTTCCGCCCCGATCCAGGGCGGGCGCTCGAAGGTTTCGTCCGGCTCGCCGAGCTCGATCTCGGCGACCACCAGCCCGGCGTTGTCGCCCTCGAAGACGTCGATCTCCCAGGTGTGCTCACCGTAGGGCACCCAGTAGCGTCGTTTGGCGATCTGCGGCCCCTCGCAGAGGTTGGCGAGGATCTCCTCCGCGTCGGCCAGCGGGATGGCGTACTGGAACTCGTGGCGTACCCGGCCCGGCGTGACGCTCTTGATGTTCAGGTACGCCTGCTCGCCGTCTGTTCGCACGCGGATCGAGCTCTTGCCCTGCTGCGTCAGGTACGCCTGTACGAAGGCCGCCTCGCGCACCGCGGCTTCCCGCCAGCGCGCATCGCGCACCCGAAACTTGCGTTCGATCTCCAGGCCCATCTCGCTTCCGTCGTCAGTCCCGCTCGAACAGTGCCATCGATTCGACGTGCGCCGTATGCGGGAACATGTCCATGATGCCGGCCGCAGCCAGCCGATACCCGTGCTCGCCCACCAGCCGCCCGGCATCGCGCGCCAGCGTCGCCGGATGGCAGGACACATAGACAATGCGACGCGGCCCGGTGCGCGCAAGCCACGGCAGAATGGCCTCGGCGCCCGATCGCGGCGGATCGAGCAGGACGCCGTCAACGCCCGTCCGGGCCCACGCCGGCAGGTCCGCCGGCGCTGCGCCGCCGGCCGGCGGCGTGTACAGATCGGCCACCGAGAAACTGACGTTGTCGATCCCATGGCGCCGGCCGTTGTACTCGGCCTGCGACACCAGCTCGGCTGCGCCCTCGATCCCATGCACGCGCCCGGCATGCCGCGCCAGCGGCAGCGTGAAGTTGCCAATGCCGCAGAACAGGTCCAGCACCCGCCAGTCCGGCGCCGGCGCCAGCAGATCGATCGCCTGCTGCACCATCTGGCGGTTGATCTCGTGGTTGATCTGCGTGAATTGGGTTGGCGTGAAATGCATCTCGAGATCGAAGTCCGGCAGCTCGTAGGCCAGCGGCGGCGGCGGCCCCGTGAGCGGTTCGAGCGACTCCGGACCGCCATGCTGCAGGAAGATCTGCAGGCCGTGCGTCTCGGCGAACGCCGCCAGCTGCGCGCGATCGGACGCACTGGGCGGGGCGAGCACACGCAGCACCAGCGCGGTGGCATTGTCCGCCACGGCCACCTCGATCTGCGGCAGTTGCGTGCGGATGCCAAGACCGCCGATCAGCGCCGAGAGCGGCAGGAGCAGTGCCCCGACCTGGGGGTGCAGCACCTCGCAGCGCTGGCAGTCGGCGACGTAGGGCGCGCGCCGCTCGCGAAATCCCACCAGCACCCGTCCCTTGGCAGGCACGTCCTTCACCGCCAGGCGCGCCTTGCGCCGATAGCCCAGAGCCGGGCCGGCGAGCGGGGGCAGCACCCGTGCCGGCTGCACCCCGCCGATGCGCTGCAGGTTCTCCAGCAGGCCGGCGGCCTTGGCCTCGCGCTGCGCGGCCGGTGCCAGGTGCTGCAGCGCACAGCCACCGCAGACGCCAAAGTGCGCGCAGGGCGGCGTCACCCGGTCCGGCGAGGGTTGCAGCACCTCGAGGGCGTCGCCCTCATCGTAATCACGCCGCTTGCGCCAGCGCTGGTAGCGCACCCGCTCACCCGGCAGGGCGTTGTGGATGAAAGCCGTCTTGCCCTCGACCCGGCCGATGCCGCGGCCATCGTGTGCCAGCGCATCCACGGCCAGCTCGATCGGCGCCGCCGGCGCCGAGCGTGTCCTGCGCCGGCCCATCAGTCGAGGCCGCAGCCGCCGGCAGCGCGCCAGCGCTCGGCGAAGGCACGCAGATGCGCGGGCTCGGCCGTCGTCAGCATATCGAGGATCTGGCGCGAGGACTGGCCGTAGCCCTCGGCCGTGAGCCGGCCCCGCATCAGCTCGAAGCGCAGGTAGATCAGGAAGGTGTTGAGCACATCGATTTCGCAGTAGTTGCGGATCCGCTCGCGCTCGCCCGCCTGCCAGGCCGGCCAGACCGCACCGCCGCTCATGCCGAGTTTGCCCGGCAGGCCGAGCATCAGCGCGACGTCCTCCAGCTTCGCCCCGCCCCGTGGCTGATAGCCGGCGAGCACGTCCATCAGGTCGAGGTGGCGCCAGTGGAAACGGCCGAGATAGTTGTTGTAGCGGTGCGAGGCGTGCAGCTCGCCGGTGTCCCAGTAGCAGGGCGCGCTGATGCCGTGCAGCAGGGCCCGGTAATGCAGCACCGGCAGGTCGAAGCCGGCGCCGTTCCAGGAGACGATGGTCGGACGCAGCCGCTCGATGCCGTCGAAGAAGCGGCCGATCAGTTCGGCCTCGTCCGCCTCCGGCTCGCCGAGCGACCACACCCGGAACTGCTCGCCGCTGTGCAGACAGGCGGCAATGGCCACGATCCGATGCTGCGCCAGCGGCAGAAAATCGCTGGTGCCGCCAGTGCGGCGGCGCTGCTGCTGGAACATCAGCTCCGCGACCTCGGCATCCGGCAGGTCGTCCACCTCCAGCAGGCGCCGGCCGGTGGCGACATCCGGCACCGTCTCGATGTCGAAGGCGAAGACGTTCACGCCGGACGTCAGGTCGGGAAGATGCCGGTGGAGACGTAGCGGTCGCCGCGATCACAGATGATGCCGACGAGGGTCGCCCCCTGGAGTTCGGCATCCAGCACGAGCATCGCCTCGACGCAGCCGCCCGAGCTCACGCCGGCGAAGATGCCCTCCTCGCGCGCCAGCCGGCGCGTCATGCGCTCGGCCGCTGGCTGATCGACATCGATGATCCGATCCACCCGCGAGGGCTCGAAGATCTTCGGCAGGTAGGCCTGCGGCCAGCGCCGGATGCCCGGAATGCTGGCGCCCTCGGCCGGCTGCACGCCGACGATCTGCACCCGAGCGTCCTGCCCCTTGAGATAGCGCGAGGTGCCCATGATCGTGCCCGTGGTGCCCATGCTGGAGACGAAGTGCGTCACGGTGCCGGCCGTGGCCTGCCAGATCTCCGGCCCGGTGCCGGTCTCGTGGGCGCGCGGGTTGTCCGGATTGGCGAACTGATCGAGCGTCTTGCCCTGCCCGGCGGCCACCAGTTCGGCGGCCAGGTCCCGCGCCCCTTCCATGCCGGCCTCTGCGCTCACCAGCCGGATCTCGGCGCCGTAGGCCTTCATGACCGCGACCCGCTCGCTACTGGCGTTCTCTGGCATGATCAGCAGCAGCGGGTAGCCCCGTGTGGCCGCAGCCATCGCCAAGGCGATGCCGGTGTTACCGCTGGTGGCCTCGACCAGCCGGTCACCGGGGGAGATTTCGCCCCGGGCCTCGGCGCCGGCGATCATGCCGAGCGCGGGCCGATCCTTCACCGATCCGGCGGGATTGTTGCCTTCCAGCTTGACCAGCAACGTGTTCCGCCCGGCGCCGAGCCGCTGCAGGCGCACGAGCGGAGTGTTGCCGACGGTGGCGTCGAGCGTCGGATAGTCCATGGCGGGATTCTAAAGCATCGTGCGGCGCAGGCGGGTGTTGGCAAGCTACCATCCTCGGCAGTCCGACCACGAATGGCGCCGCCGTGCTGACGAACTGGGGAATTCGCGATCGCATGCTGCTGCTGGCGCTGATGCCGCCGGCACTGATCGCCATGATCGTTGGCTTCTATCTGGTGAATACGCGGATCCAGGACCTGGCCGACGCGCAGACCGCCCGGGGCCAGGCGCTGGCCGACCAGCTCGCGCCGGCGGCGGAAATCGCGCTGCAGAGCGGGCGGCCCGAGCTGCTGCGCCAGCTGGTCTCGCAGGTCATCGACGGCGGCGACATCAAGTCCATCCGCATCCTCGACGGCGCCGGCAGGGAGTTGGTCGGCGCCCGCGGCCCGGCGAGCGAAGAACGGCCGGGGGACTGGCTTGGCCGGCGGCTGGACCAGTGGCTGCGCCGGCCGCCACGCTTCACCACGCCGCTGTACGTGCCCGGCCACGGCTTCGCCGGCCAGGTGGAAGTGGAGCTGTCCCGCAGCCGCACCCGCGCCCGGCAGCTAGAGGTGCTGTTCAACGGCCTGCTGATCACCGCCGTGGGCCTGTTTCTCAGCTATCTGCTGGGCATGGCGGTCAGCCGCGACGTCATCATCCCGATCATGCGCCTGACCCATGCCGTACGCAGTTTCCGCCGCGGCGAGCTGACGCGGCGGGTGCCGGAGACCTCCGGCGGCGAACTCGGCACGCTCGAGCGCGGCATCAACGCGATGGCCGAGTCGCTGCAGGCCAGCCGGCAGGAGCTGCAGGGCCAGGTCTACCAGTCCAACGCCGAGCTGCGCACGACGCTGGAGGAGCTGGAGGTCAAGAACGTCGAGCTCGACCTCGCCCGGCAGCGCGCCGAGCAGGCCAGCCGGGTCAAGTCACAGTTCCTGGCCAACATGAGCCACGAGATCCGCACGCCGGTCAACGGCATGATCGGCTTCACCCAGCTGCTGGCGCAGACCAGAGTGGATTCCGAACAGGATGAATACCTGCAGATCCTCCAGCGCTCCTCCGAACATCTGCTGCACATCCTCAACGACATCCTCGACTTTTCGCGGCTGGAGGCCGGCAAGCTGCAGATCGATGTGGCGCCGTTCGACGTGCGGGCGGTGGTGGAGGAAACGCTGATGCTGCTGGCGCCGCTCGCCTTCGAGAAGAAGCTGGAGCTGACCAGCCTGATCTATGCCGACGTCCCGGCCCGGCTCGCCGGCGATGGCGGCCGGCTGCGGCAGGTGCTCGTGAACCTGGTCGGCAACGCCGTCAAGTTCACGCCGGCGGGCGAGGTCGTGGTGCGGGTCATGGTCGAGGAGACGCAGGCCGAGGGGGTACTGCTGCGCATGACGGTGAGCGACACCGGCGTGGGCATCGAGCCGGCCGAGCAGCAGCGCATCTTCGAGGCCTTCACCCAGGCCGATGCGCGCGTGACCCGCCGCTTCGGCGGTACCGGCCTCGGGCTGTTCATCTGTGACCGTCTGGTGCAGGCCATGGGCGGGCGGATCGGCTTCGAGAGCACGGCCGGCAAGGGTTCGACCTTCTGGTTCCAGGTGCCCCTGCAGGCGCAGCCCGCGGCCGAACCGGACCGGCCGCTCGCCGGCCGGCGCATCGTCTTCTTCGACGCCAACCGGCTGGTGGCACTGGCCCAGCAACATCGTCTGGGCAGCCTCGGCGCCACGGTGGCCCGCCTGGACGACTTGACCGCGTTCTCGCGCGAGGCGCCGCTGCTGGCGCGAGACTTTGATCTCGCCATGATCGGCATTCATGCCGACGCTGCCACCGAGCCGGCGCTGACCGAGGCGCTGACGGCGCTGAGCGCGGCCGGGCTGCCGAGCGCAGTGCTGGTGAATTCGCTCGACCGGGCGTTGCATCGGCGTCTGGAGCGGGCCGGCGCAAGCGTCGTCCTGGCCAAGACGCAGTATCGCGACATGCTGGCCGCTCGGCTGGTCCAGCTGCTGGCCGGCCCACCTGCTGCCCTGCCGGCGCCGACCGCCGCACCGGACCGTACCCTGGCCGGCCTGCGCTGTCTGGTGGCGGATGACAACCCGACCAACCTGCGCCTGCTGGCGCTGCTGCTGCGACGCCGTGGCGCCGAGGTGATCGAGACCGCCGACGGCGCCGCCGCGGTCGCGGCCTTCGAGTGCGCCCGCTTCGACGTCGTGCTGCTGGATGTGCACATGCCGCAGATGAGCGGCATCGAGGCGATGCAGCGGATGCGGCGCCGGGAGGCCGAGGCCGGCCAGGGCCACACACCGATGCTGGCGGTCACGGCGAACGTGGTGCCGGCGGAGTGGGCGCGGTTCCGGGACGCCGGCATGGACGATTGCCTGGTGAAGCCGATCGACGAGCCGGCGCTGCTGGAGGCGCTGCGGCGGCGGGTCCCGACGCTCGAGGCAGGTACCGCGAGCACGCCGGCCGAGCCCGGGTCCGCGTCAGCCGCGCCGCTGGCCGATCCGGAGCTGCGCGCCATGCTGGCGCAGGAGCTGCCGGCGCAGCTGGCTGCGCTGCAGGCCGCCGCCGCCGCGGCCGATCGACAGGCGCTGGCCGAGGCGGCGCACCGGCTTGCCGGCACCGGCGCCTGGTTCCGCCTGCCCGGGCTACGCCAGCCGGCGTGTGCGCTGGAGGCCGAGGCGCGCCGGGGCGCGGCCATGGCGGCGCTGGCCGCACCGCTCGCTACGCTGATCCAGGCGCTGACCCAGCTGCACACAGAGCTGACCGCGACCCCCGAGGCGGCGGCGACCCGCAGGCAGGGCGGCTAGGGCTGTTCCCAAACCGCCATGGCCAGCGCGTAGGCCCGCTCGTCGCTGATCGACAGCCAGACCCGGCCCCCACCGGCCGCCGCCAGCCAGTCCGCCGCCGCGCCGGACAGCACGACGGACGGCCGGCGCCGCCGGTCCGAGCGGATCTCGATCTGCTGCCAGCCGATGCCCTCGCGCATGCCGGTGCCCAGCGCCTTGGCGATCGCCTCCTTGGCCGCGAAGCGGCGGGCAAGCAGGGCCGCCGGCGCCGCCCGCGGCAGTACCGCCCGTTCGTGGGGGGTCAGCAGCCGCTCGACCAGCCGCCAGCCGCGCCGGCGCCAGGCGCCTTCCAGCCGGGCGATCTCCACCAGGTCGCTGCCCAGCCCGACGATCACAGCCGGGCCTGATCCACCAGCCGCCGCATGTCCCGCACGGCCTGGCCGAGGCCGGTGAACATCGCCCGGGCCATCACGGCGTGGCCGATGTTCAGTTCCGCCAGCTCCGGCAGCGCCGCCACCGGCTGCACGTTGTGATAATCGAGACCGTGCCCGGCATGCACGATCAGGCCCAGCGCGGCCGCACGCTGCGCCGCCAGCGCCAGATCCGCCAGACACTGCGCCCGCGCCCGCGCGTCCGTCGCCTCGGCATAACGCCCGGTGTGCAGCTCCACCACCGGCGCGCCGACCTCCACCGCCGCCGCCAGCTGGTCCGGATCGGGATCGACGAACAGGGCGACGCGAATGCCGGCCTCGGCCAGCACGCGGCACGCCCGGCGCAGCCGCTCGGGCTGCCCGACCACGTCCAGTCCGCCCTCGGTGGTCAGCTCCTCGCGCCGCTCCGGCACCAGACAACCGTCGGCGGGCCGCAGGCGACAGGCGATGTCGAGCATCGCCGGCGTCGCCGCCAGTTCCAGGTTGACCCGGGTCTGCACACTCTGCTGCAGCAGCGCGACATCACGGTCCTGAATGTGACGACGATCCTCACGCAGGTGCACGGTGATGCTGTCGGCACCCGCCTGCTCGCACAGCAAGGCTGCGTGCACCGGCTCGGGCGCGGTGCCGCCGCGGGCCTGGCGCAAGGTGGCCACGTGATCGATGTTGATGCCGAGCCTCAAAGTCTTCATGTCTGGTCCTGCGGAGCATCGACAAGCTGGCGCCGGGCACGCCAGGCCGCCAGCATCGCCGGCGTGCGCAGGGGCGGGCTGCCGAGGTGCTCGGTCAGGGCACGCCGGAACAGCCGGCGGGCGAAGCGGCGCACCCGAGGGTGCCGGTAGTCATCCTGCGCCAGCGCCAGCAGGAGCGCACCCTGCACGTCCCGCACCGGGTCCGGCGCACCCTGCACCGCGATCGGCCCGGACTGCAGGTCGAGGCGATACCAGGCATCGGCCGTGAGTGGCGCGCCGCTTACGGCATCCACCTCGAAGCTCGGCGCCAGGCCCAGCTCGCGCAGCAGCTGATGCTCGAACCGGCGCAGCGGCCCGGCCACCCCGCCGGCCGGGGCAGCGAGGCTGTCCAGCGCGGCCGTGTAACCGACGAAGGCCACCTCGTGCGGGTCCTCCCGCGGCAGGGTCCGCAGCAGCAGCTCGTTCAGATAGAACCCGGCCAACAGCGCCTCGCCACCGAGCGCGATCGGCACGGCGCGAGGCTCGGCACCGGTCAGCGTGCGCAACTCACCGCGACCGGCACAGCGCAGCGTCAGCGCACGGAACGGCTCCAGCAGCGGTCGCAACCGGGCGTGGGGCCGCGCCGCCCCGCGGGCTACCAGGCCCAGGCGGCCCTGCTCGAGCGAGAAGACCTCGAGCAACAGCGCATGCTCCTGATAGCGCCGCCGGTGCAATACATAGCCGGTGATCTCCTGCGGCGCCCGGCTCATCCGTCGAAGCCCAACTCGCGCAGCGAGCGCGAATCATCGGCCCAGCCGGGACGCACCTTCACCCACAGCTCGAGATGCACCGGCTGGTCCAGCAACGCGGCGATCGCCCGGCGCGCCGCCGTGCCGATGCGCTTGAGCTGTTCGCCACCCTGGCCGATCACCAGCGGCTTGTGGCTCTCGCGCTCGACCCAGATCAGCGCATGTATCTCGACCCGCGCCGGACCCTCGGTGAATCGTTCGATCTGCACGGCGACGCCGTAGGGGACTTCCTGGTGGAGGAAACGCAGCAGCTGCTCACGCACCAGCTCGGCCGCCAGATAGCGGCTGGAGCGCTCGGTGATCTGGTCTTCCGGGAACATCGGCTGGCCCGGCGGCAGCAACCGGGTGATCTCGTCCAGCAGGGCCGGCAGGTTGCTGCCACGGCGTGCGCTGACCGGCACCGCGTAGGCAAAATCGAGCATCGCCGACTGCCGGGCCAGCACCGGCAGCAGGGCCTCGCGCGGATGCACCGTGTCGACCTTGTTCACCGCCAGCCCCACCGGCACCCGGCAACGCCGCAGATGCTCGACGACCAGATCGTCCTCATCCGACCAGCGCCCGGCGTCGGTCACCAGCACGATGTGATCGGCCTGCTCGAAAGCACCCAGCGCCTGCTGATTCATCTGCCGGTTGATGGCGCGTCGGCGCAGCCGGTGGATCCCCGGGGTGTCGATGAAGGCGATCTGCGCCGTGGGCAGGCTGTGGATGCCGAGCAGGCGCTGCTGGGTCGTCTGCGGCTTGTGCGTGACGATGCTGATCTTCTGGCCCAGCAGCCGGTTCAGCAGCGAGGATTTGCCGACGTTGGGCCGGCCTACCAGCGCCACGAAACCACTGCGGAACGCCGCTTGTGCCTGCTCGCTCACGAGGCCGCCTCCAGCGCCGCCAAAGCCCGGGCCGCGGCTGCCTGCTCGGCCTTGCGGCGCGAGGCACCCTCGCCCTGTACCGGCGCCGACAGCGCCACCTCGCACTCCACCACGAAGTGGCGCGCATGATCGGCGCCGGTGGCGGCCACCACCCGATAGGCCGGCAACGCCCGGCCACGCTGCTGCAGCCACTCCTGCAGCCGGGTCTTCGGATCCTTGAGCGCGTGTGCCGGCGGCAGGTCCGCAAGCCGCGGGCCGAACAGCCGCAGGATCACCTCGGCAGCGGCCGCATGACCCCGTTCGAGGTAGATGGCGCCGAGCAGCGCCTCGAAGGCATCGGCCAGGATGGAGCGGCGCTGCCGCCCGCCGCTCTTGCGGGCGCTGTCACCGAGTCGCAACAGCGCCGGCAGCTCCAGCTCCAGCGCGATCTGGGCCAGCGTCTCGCCGCGCACCAGCGTCGCGCGCAGCCGCGACAGATCGCCCTCCGCCGCCTGCGGACACCGCGTATACAGCGCCTCGGCGATCACCAGGTTCAGGACCGCGTCGCCGAGAAACTCCAGGCGCTCGTTGTTGTACCGGCCGAGGCTGCGGTGGCTGAGCGCCCGCTCGAGCAGTTCGCCGTCGGTGAAGCGGTAGCCGAGCCGCTGCTCGAACTGGGCCAGCGCCGTCAAGCGGCGCCGTCCGTCGGGATCCGCACGCCGGTGCGGAAGTGGAAAAGCAGATCCACGTTGCCGAGCCAGTGTCGCTGGCGATCGTAGACGACGGAGACTTCCAGCCCGCCGGCGGTGCGCTCCACCTGCACGGCATCGCGCTCCAGCGAGCGGATGCCGTTGACCTGCAGGCGGCGGCGCAGCGCCTCGCGCACTTCCCTGCTGTTGCGCGGCACCGGCTCGAGCGTGGCCAGCGACTGCACGGCGCTGTGGATGGCATAGTGGCCCGCGTAGACCGGCACGACGAGAAACAGCGTGTAGATGCCGAGCACGGCCGCAGCCGCGAAGCCCAGCAGGCTCAGCAGGCCGGCGCCACGGGCATGGCCCGGCGCAGGGCCGTGACCAGTACGGCTGACGGACGGCAGCGGGCGCATCGGCGGCTACTCGATCCGCTGCCCGATGCGCGCGAAGATCGGATGCAGGCGCTCGCTGTCCCAGTTCATCCAGATCAGGAAGGCACGCCCCACCAGATGCGAGCTCGGCACCGGTCCCCACCGGCGACTGTCATCGCTGTTGTCGCGATTGTCGCCCATGACGAAGTAGGCATCGGCCGGCACGCGATAGCGGATGTTCAGGCTGCGGCGGCCCGCCTGCTCCAGGATGTGGTGCCGCGCACCGGGCAGGTCTTCCAGTAGCTCACGCAGATTGTCGCTCGCCCGGGCGCCCGGGCCGGTGTAGCGGTCGAGATATTCCGTCGGCACCGGCTCACCGTTGATGAACAGCTGCTTCTGAAAATAGACGATTTCATCGCCCGGCAGACCAATCACGCGCTTGATGAAGTCCTTGCTCGGGTCCTCCGGAAAGCGGAAGACCACGACATCGCCGCGCGCCGGCTCGCCGATCGGGACGATCTGCAGGTTCGAGACCGGCAGGCGCAGGCCATAGGCGAATTTGTTGACGAGGATGAAGTCGCCGGTCAGCAGCGTCGGCATCATCGAGCCGGAGGGGATGCGGAAGGGCTCGGCGACGAACGAGCGCACCAGCAGCACGACCAGCACCACCGGGAACAGCCCACGGGCGAAATCGATCACGCCGTTCGGGCCTTGGCCCGGCGCCCGCCGGGGCGCCAAGAGCCAGCGATCCAGCGCCCAGATCACGCCAGTCACGGCGGTGACCACCACCAGAATCAGGGCAAAGTTCACGTGGAGGTTCCTTCAGCCATGCAAGGTGTTCAGTCGCGCCCGCCGACATCGAGCACCGCCAGGAAGGCCTCCTGCGGAATCTCCACCCGGCCGACCTGCTTCATGCGGCGCTTGCCGGCCTTCTGCTTCTCCAGCAGTTTGCGCTTGCGGGTGATGTCGCCGCCGTAGCACTTGGCCGTCACGTTCTTGCGCAGCGCCTTCACCGTGGTGCGCGCGATGATCTGGCTGCCGATGGCGGCCTGGATCGCCACGTCGAACATCTGCCGCGGAATCAGCGACTGCATGCGCTCGGCCAGCTCGCGGCCCCGGCGCTGGGCCACCGCCCGGTGGGTAATCAGCGACAGCGCGTCCACGCGCTCGCCGTTGATCAACAGGTCCAGGCGCACCAGATCGGCCGCCTGCATGCGTGCGAGCTGGTAGTCGAAGGAGGCGAAGCCACGACTGACCGACTTCAGCCGGTCGAAGAAGTCCAGCACCACCTCGCTCAGTGGCAGCTCATAGACCAGCTGCACCTGCTGCCCGACGTAGAGCATCTTGCATTGCACGCCGCGGCGCTCCTCGCACAGCGCGATCACGCTGCCGAGATAGTCCTGCGGCACCAGGATGGAGGCCGTGATGATGGGCTCGCGGATCTCCGCGATCTGGTTGATGGGCGGCAGCTTGCTGGGGTTGTCCACCTGCTCCACGCCGCCATCGGTGGTCAGCACCTCGTAGATCACGGTAGGCGCGGTGGTGATCAGATCGAGGTTGTATTCGCGCTCCAGGCGCTCCTGCACGATCTCCATGTGCAGCATGCCGAGGAAGCCGCAGCGGAAGCCGAAGCCCAGCGCCGAGGAGGTTTCCGGCTCGTAGTGGAGTGCCGAATCGTTCAGCCGCAGCTTCTGCAGCGCCTCGCGCAGGTCCTCGTAGTCCTCCGAGCTCACGGTGAACAGGCCGGCGAACACCCGCGGCTGCACCTGCTTGAAGCCCGGCAGCGGCGCAGCCGCCGGCGCATCGGCCAGCGTGATGGTATCGCCCACCGGCGCGCCGTCGACGTCCTTGATGCCGGCAATGATGTAGCCGACATCGCCCGCGGAAAGCGCCCCTACCGGATCACGCTTGGGCGTGAACACGCCGATTTCGTTGGCGCCGTGCGTACGGCCGGTGGACATCACGCGCAGCCGGTCGTGCCGCTGCAGGCGGCCGTTGACGACCCGCACCAGCGAGATCACGCCGACGAAGTTGTCGAACCAGGAATCGATGATCAGCGCCTGCAGCGGCGCCTCGGGATCGCCCGTCGGCGCCGGGATCTGCTGCACCAGCCGCTCCAGCAGCGCCGGCACGCCGAGGCCGGTCTTGGCGCTGACCTGGGTGGCATCGGTCGCCTCGATGCCGATGATGTCCTCGATCTCCTGCGCGACCCGCTCCGGGTCGGCCTGCGGCAGGTCGATCTTGTTCAGCACCGGCAGCACCTCGAGCCCCTGCTCCACCGCCGTATAGCAGTTGGCCACGCTCTGCGCCTCGACGCCCTGCGCGGCGTCCACCACCAGCAGCGCGCCCTCGCAGGCCGCCAGCGAGCGCGAGACCTCGTAGGAGAAGTCGACATGCCCGGGCGTGTCGATGAAGTTCAGGCGATAGGTCTGGCCATCCTCGCTGCGGTAGTCCAGCGAGACCGCCTGCGCCTTGATGGTGATGCCCCGCTCGCGCTCCAGATCCATCGAATCGAGCACCTGGGCCTGCATCTCCCGGTCGCTGAGGCCGCCGCAGATCTGGATGAAGCGATCCGCCAGCGTGCTCTTGCCGTGGTCGATGTGCGCGATGATGGAAAAGTTTCGGGTCAGTGACTGCACGCGTTAACGGTCCGTGGCATGGGCATCCAGATAGGCCTGGAGGCGCTCGCGATCGAGCCGATACTCGCACAGTTCGGCATCCTGCGCCGCGAGCACCGGGATGCGCAGCGCGTAGCGACGGGTCAGCTCTGCATCACCGTCGATGTCGACATACCGCACGGCCACACGATGGTCGGCCAGCAGCGGCTGGAGCTGCGCCCACAGCTCGGTGCACAAATGGCAGTCCGGCCGGCCATACACGGTGAGCACCGGGGCAGAGTTCAGGTTCAACGGCGCGCGGGACTCAGTGGTGGGTCGGCGCATCGTCCGGCCGGCGGCTGCGCTCGCGCCGGCGGGCGACGGTGCCGACGAGCCCCAGCAGCGACAGGGCAGCAGCTGCCGACAGCAGGTCGGAGACGCCCAAACGCTGCAGGATCCCGAGCGTCAGAAGCAGCAGCAACGCCGCGATCGCCAGCAATCGCCCCAACGCCATCCACGCCGACACCGACGGCGTGTCCGTCGCTGGCGCATGGGCCAGACGGCAGGCTCCGCACACCGCTGGCCCCGCGATGCCGGCGTCGACCCGCATCGCGGACCCACCCACGGCCTGGGCAGCGGCGGTGCGCCCCGGTGGTGCCGCGACAGCGTCTGCCCGGACGGCTGCCGCCTGTTCCCGATCGGTCATCCGCCATCTCGCTCTGGTGAGGTCGGCACCACGTCAAGAAGCCGGCTGGGAGCCGGCTTCCGCTGACGAACTATGGCAAGACGATCGCAGCGGCCGGAACCGCCAGGCTCAGCGATCGATGGCAACCGGCTCGGCGACGAGTTCGATCGGCGCGCCCACGCTGGCCGGCATGGCTATCGCACCGGCGCCCAGCGAGGCGTCCGCCGGTCCGGCCCGCTCCTGCATCGCAACGTTCAGCTGCAGCGCGCCGCCGACGGCGACGGCCGTCACCGAGGCTGCCAACGCCATGCCCACCGTATGCGCCCGCATGCCACGCGACCGCAGCGCCGGTTCGTCGGCGATCTGTTGGCGAACCCGATCGGCGAAGCCGGGATCGATTGCCGCCGGGGCGGCGTCGCGCAGGACATCGCCGATCAGCAGGTAGCGCTCGGCCTTGGCACGGGCCAACTCGCTGACTTCGAGCTGCCGATCGACGAAGCGTGCCTCGGCGCTGCCGAGCTCTCCATCGAGCCATGCCGAGACCTGCTCGAGCATCTTATCGTTATGCTTGTCGTTCATCTTCCAAACACTGTTGCTGCGACCAGTGCGACGCCGGTTACCTCAACTGGCCAGCGCCTGCAAGTGATTATCTATGGCCTCCCGAGCCCGGAACAAGCGGGAGCGAACTGTGCCGACGGGACAGTCCATGGATTGGGCGATCTGCTCGTAGCTTAGCCCCTCCAGCTCGCGCAGTATGATCGCCGTTCGCAGATCGGGCGGCAACCCCTCGATCGCCTTGACCACGGTGAGGCGGATTTCCTCGGTCAGCACAAGCCCTTCCGGCGAGTCGTGATCCGGCATG
>JAASSS010000141.1 GCA_021767745.1 Pseudomonadota bacterium | reverse complement strand
TCCGCCATCATCGCCCTGGGCGCGCTGCTGCTGCTCGTCGGCCTGCTGGTCTGGCTGTTCGAGCGCCGCCGCAACGACGAATTCGGGCATACGACGGCCGAGGGCCTGGGCGATGGCTTCTGGTGGGCGGCGGTGACCATGACCACCGTTGGCTACGGCGACAAGGCGCCCAAGACGCTCGGTGGGCGGATCGTCGGCCTGATCTGGATGTTCGCAGCGGTGATCATCACGTCGAGCTTCACCGCCGCCATCGCCACGGCGCTGACCGTCAGCAGCCTCGATCGCGGCATTCAGGGGCCGGAGGATCTGGATGGCGTGCGGGTCGGTACCGTGGCCGAGTCCAGTGGCGCTGTGTGGCTGTCCGGACGCGCGATCATCCCACGGGAATTCCCTTCGCTCGACGCCGCGCTCGAGTCGCTGGCCGAGGGAGGCCTGGATGCGGTCGTCTACGATGCACCGCTGCTGCGTTATTCGGTGCGTCAGCATCACGAGCCGGCGCTCGCGGTCCTGCCGAGCGACTTCGGCCGCCAGAACTACGCATTGGGCCTGCGCGAGGGGCTCGCCGAGCGGGAATCGATCAACCAGGCGCTGTTGCGCCAGGTGAACGCGCCGGGCTGGCAGGAGCGTATCGCGGATTATCTGGGAGCGGACGCCGTGCCCTGAGCGCCGCGCCCGGCGCTGTCATCGGTGGTGCTGCTGACGGCGCCAGTAGAGCATCAACAGGCCGCCGAACAGCATGCCGCCGAGATGGGCGAAGTGCGCCACGCCCGACAGGGTGCCGGTAACGCCGAACAGCAGTTCGAGGGCGCCGTAGCCGATGACGAAATACTTGGCCTTCACCGGGATCGGCGGAAACAGCAACAGCAATCGTTCTTCCGGGAAACGCATTCCGAACGCGAGCAGGATGCCGAACACGCCGCCGGACGCACCGACCGTCGGATTGATCGACAGACCCTCGGGATTGAGCAGTGGCGACAACACCAATAGCTGCGTGAGGCCGGCGCCGACGATGCAGACGAGATAGTAAACGGCGAATCGTGCCGGGCCCCAGACCTGCTCCATCCGCGTGCCGAACATCCAGATCGCGAACAGATTCAGGAAGAGATGGGTGAAGTTCGCGTGCAGGAAGGCGTAGCTGAGCAACTGCCACGGGTGGAACTGCGGCACGGCCAGCGGTCCCTGCTGCGTCAGCACGTATTCCGGCGTCCCGAGCGGCCAGAGCGCAAATTCCGCCAGCAGCGACAGCCCACCCGCCGCCTGCAGCAGATAGATCGCAATATTGGCAATGAGCAGGTTGCGGACGATAGGCGGGAACAGGACTCGGCCGTTCAATATTGTGACTACCCAGAATACCTAGCGATGGCTGGGGCGTTGAGGCCATCAGCAATAAAATCGTGGTGCCAGGCCGCGATTGTACCGCGTAGCGACTAAAGTCCAACTAAAGCCGTTGCGCCAGCGTGGGCGATAGATTATACATCCTGCGACACGATCGGCGGGTAGCAGGAGTTCAGTGCTGGGGCACCAGCGCGGCGGCATGGAGCGAATCTTTGCGACTGCACCCGGCGTCGTTCGGCTGGAGCTCAAACCCGACGGCGTGATCGTGGGTGCCGATGGCCCCGTCGACAGGCTGTTCGCAGAGGCGCCAGAACAGCTGATCGGTCGGCCGCTGCAGACCTATCTGCCGGCGCTTGATCCGCGGGCGCTGGACGACCGCCTGGGCCTGCACGGGATGCTGCTCGTGCGGGCCGACGGCGTGCAGCGCGAGATACTCATCGCCGCCTGCCCCACGGCCGCGGGATTCACCTGTTGCCTGCAGGATGTGTCGGCGACTCGCCGCGAGCTCAGCGCGCTGCGGGCGGTCGACCGTCGCTACCGCGATCTGCTGGCCAACAATCACTACATGCTGTTCTGGCTGGATCGTTACGGCCGGATCGTGCGCCATCAGCGGGCCAATCCGCCCGTCACCGAATTCACCGACGATATCGTGCGCGGCCTCGACTTCACCCAGATGGTGCTGCCCGAGGATCGGCCGACGGCGCAACAGGCCCTGCAGCAGGCGCTGCGTGGCGAGCACGTCAATCTGGAGTTGCGGGTCTACGGTCGGGGTGGTGCGCCACGTTGGCTGCGTGCGACCAACGTGCCGATCTATGTCGGCGGTGAGATCAGCGGCGCCTTCGGCATCGCCCGGGACATCACGGAGGAGCGGGCTGCCGGAACGGCGCTCGAGGAGCACCGGCGCCGGCTCGAGGATGCGCAGCGAATGGCGCATCTGGGGCACTGGGAGTATCGCCTGCACGATCGGGGGGGCATGACGGTGTCGGCCGAACTGCGGCGCATCCTCGGCTGGCGCGAAGAGGGCGAGGTGAGCTTCCGGCGGCTGCGGCGCAGCGTGCATCCAGCCGATCGCCCCGGCCTGGCTGCGGCACGCCGGCAGGCGCTGCAGTCGGCGCGACCGCTGCGCTACGAGCACCGCATCGTTCGCGAGGACGGTTCGGAGCGCTGGGTGGCGCAGCGTGTGGAGCTGCTGCTCGACGGGCAGGGCGAGCGGCAGGCCATCGCGGGCGTGGTGCAGGACATCACCCGGCGCAAGCATGCGGAGAACGAGCTGCGGCTGGCGGCGAGCGCGCTGGCCAACACCGCCGAGGCCGTCGTCATCAGCGATGCCTATCACCGGATCGTGTCGGTGAACGAGGCGGCGCTGCGCATCACCGGCTACGGCCGCGACGAGCTCATTGGCCGCAGCACCGCGATGCTGAGCGCCGATCGGCAGGAGACCGGGCGGATCCAGCAGCTGTGGGACGAGGTGGCCGCCAACGACGTGTGGGAGGGCGAGGTTCACGGTCGGCGTCGCACCGGCGAGGTCTACCCCGCGTTGCTGAGCCTGACGGCGCTGCGCAACGAAACCGGGCGGATCACGAACTTCGTCACCGTCTACAACGACATCTCCCAGCACAAGTCGCTGGAGGCCAGGCTCGATTACCTGTCGAACTACGATGAACTGACCGGCCTGTCCAACCGGGCGGCTGCCAACGAGCAGCTCGAGCATCTGCTGCGCAATGCCGAGCGTCGGGGCGATGTCGTCGGCGTGCTCGTCATCGACGTGAACGATTTCAAGAACGTCAACGATTCGCTCGGCCACAGCGTGGGCGATCAGGTCCTGCAGCAGATGGCGCAGCGCTTCCGCGCGACCGTCGACCCCAAGGACACGCTCGCCCGCCCCGGCGGGGACGAGTTCATCGTGCTCACCACCGGGGTGCGGCGCCCGGCGCAGACGGCATTGCTGGCGCAGCAGCTGCTGGAGTCGCTGGACGAGGCCTTCGAGGTGGGTGGGCAGCGGCTCTTCCTTGATGCCAGCATCGGTATCAGCTGTTATCCCGGCGACGGTCACGAGGCGACCACACTGTTCCGCAACGCCGATGCGGCCATGTATCAGGCGAAGCGGCAGAAGGCCGGTAGCTACTGCTTCTTTTCGCCGGAGATGAGTGCGCAGGCCATCTCCAACCTCGTGCTCGCCAACGATCTGCGCAGCGGTTTGACGCAGGGCCAGTTCGTGCTGGAGTACCAGCCAATCGTGGACCTGCCCACGCGCCGGGTGACCGGGGCGGAGGCGCTGCTGCGCTGGGATCATCCCGAGCGGGGCCGCGTGATGCCGGATCAGTTCATCAGTCTCGCCGAGCAAAGCGGCTTCATCATCCCGCTCGGCTACTGGGTCTTGCGCACGGCCTGCCAGACGCTGCACGACTGGCAGCAGAAGCACCCGCACGAGTTGCGGATCTCGGTCAACCTGTCGCCGACACAGTTCCAGGATCCTTCGCTGTGCGATCGCCTGCAGGAGATCCTGGACGAGACCGGCGCGGATCCACGCCGACTGGTGATCGAGGTCACGGAAAGCGCCGTCATGACCGGCCCGGCGCGGGTGGAGCAGACCCTGCGGCGTCTGCACGAAGTCGGCATACGCGTAGCGATCGACGACTTCGGCACGGGCTACTCCTCGCTGAGCCACCTGAAGTATTTCCCGTTCGACTACCTCAAGATCGATCGCTGTTTCATCGCCGACGTCCCCACGCAGAGCGATGATGTGGCCATCGTCGAGGCCATCATCGCCATGGGCCGGCGGCTCGGCCTGCAACTGGTGGCCGAGGGCGTGGAGACGGAGGCGCAGCTGACGTTCCTGCAGGCGCGCCGGTGCCAGGAAGGGCAGGGCTATCTGTTCGCCCGGTCCCTGCCGATCGCCGACTTCGCGGCGCTGCTGCAGGCAGGGGGGCTTATCGCCGCGCCGGATGTGCAGCCGTCGTGAGTTGGCATTGCCTCAGGGGTTGAGGCTGCGCCAGATCTCCTCGTGGAGGCGGCGGACGGCCTCGCTGGCCAGCACGAAGCGGATGCACTGAATCGAGTGCAACTGCGGCATCGAGGCT
>JAASSS010000140.1 GCA_021767745.1 Pseudomonadota bacterium | reverse complement strand
TCCAGCGTCGGGTGATAGAAAGGCATCTGCAGGATCTCGTGGATCGGGATCTTGGCCTGCATCATCCAGGCCAGCGAATGCGCCAGATGGCTGGCCTCCGGGGCGATCATTTCCACGCCGCGCAGGCAGGCATTGCGCCGGCACACCATCACCCGCAGCAGCCCGCCCTCGGTGCCTTCCATGATCGCCCGGCCCTGCCTGGCGTAGTCGGTGCCGCAGACGATCACATCTTCCTTTGCCAGCGTCTGCCAGTCCTCGCCGATGCGGGCGATATTCGGGTCGCAGAAGAAGATCGACAGCGGCACCCGCCGGGCGAAGGGCAGCAGCTCGCCCAGCGCCTGGTGCGCGGCGATGCGCCCCTCGTCCGAGGCCTCGTGCAGCAGCGGGCGCACGCCGTTGACGTCGCCGGCCAGCAGGATGGGCGTGTGGTCCACGCGCAGCGTGATCGGGTCGAACCCGCCCGGCAGGCCGTGCGCATCCAGCGCCAGTCCGGCCGCCTCCAGCTGCAGCGGTTCGAGGTTCGGCGTGCGGCCGATGGCCAGTAGCGCCGCGTCCACGGTGACCTCGGCGTCGCCGGCCCGCAGCGTCAGGCCGTCAGGGCCTGCCGCGACCGGCTCGACCCTGGCACCCAGGTGCAGCTGCAGGGATTCGCCGAGCAGCGAGCGCGCGGCGGTGGCGACATCCGGGTGGGTGAGCCCCGCGAGTTCGGGCCGATGGCCGAAGGCATGCACTTCGCAGCCCAGTCGCGCCAGCGCCTGGCCGAGCTCGACGCCGATGCCGCCGAGTCCCACGACCGCCAGCCGGGCGGGCAGGTCCGGCTGTTCGAACAGCGTGTCGCTGGTCAGCAGGTACTCGCGGTAGGGCTGCCAGGCATCCGGGATACGCGGGCGGCTGCCGGTGGCGAGGATGATCTGCTGCGCCTCGATGATCTGCTCGCCGACCTGCAGCCGGTCCGGGCCGAGCAGCCGGGCCTCGCCGCAGAGGAAGCGCTCGCCCAACTCGCGCGCGGTCTCGGCCGGGCCGGCGGCGAAGCGGTCCCGCAGCCGGCGCACATGCGCCATCACCGCCGGCAGGTCGGCGCGCAGTGCGTCGGTGCCGAGGATGCCGCCACGGGCCATGTGGTGGCGGCGATGGTAGTCGGCGGCGACGATCAGCAGCGCCTTGGACGGCATGCAGCCCACCCGGGCGCAGGTGGTGCCGAGCGGTCCGCGGTCGATCAGCAGGAAGTCGTCCGTCACCCGGCGGATGGTCTTCATCGCCGTGAGCCCGGCGCTGCCGGCGCCGACGATGGCGATGCGGACACGGCGGATGGTCATGGGTGCTCCTTGCGGCTGCCGCGATTGGACTGGCCTCCCGGCGCGACGTTCCGAACTTCTGCCGCCGGCGGCTGCTCTAGATGTTCAACCTGATGCTTACGAGATGCCATGCCGGCACGCACGATCGACGACTATGCCCGCTGGCTGGAAGAACGCGTTCCGGCGTGCAGCCAGTTTCATGCCACTGCGCTCGGCATCGCGCGGGACCTCATGCCGGTCCATCAGGCGCGTGAGGAGTGGCGCAAGCTGCGCCTGCTCGAACGCCTGAGCCTGCCGGACGCGGTGCACACCTTCACTGTGGAATGGGAGGACGATGAGGGCCAGGTGCAGTTGCAGCGCGGCTGGCGGGTCCAGCATGCCAATCTGCTCGGCCCCTACAAGGGCGGCCTGCGCTTCCAGCGCGGCCTGCAACTCGACACGCTGCGCTTCCTGGCGCTGGAGCAGACCTACAAGGGCGCGCTGACCGGCCTGCCGCTGGGCGGTGCCAAGGGTGGCGCGGACTTCGATCCGGAAGGGCGTTCGGCCGGTGAAATCATGCGCTTCTGCCAGGCCTTCATGACGCGCCTGGCGCCCTACATCGGTCCGGATCGGGATGTGCCGGCGGGCGATGAGAACGTCGGCGAGCGGGAAATCGGCTTCCTGTTCGGCCAGTACCGGCGGCTGACCGGTCTGCACGTCGGCGCCCTGACCGGCAAGGGCCCGGGCTATGGTGGCAGCAAGCTGCGCACCGAGGCGACCGGCTACGGCGTCGCCTACATGGCCCGGGCCGTGCTGGCGCGCCAGGAGCAGTCGCTGGAGGGGCAGCGGGTGGTGATCTCCGGCGCCGGCAATGTCGCCCTGCACGCGGCCGAGCGCTGTCTGCAGCTCGGGGCGCGGGTGCTGGCGCTGTCCGACTCACGCGGCTACTGCCACTTCCCCGACGGCCTGGCGCCGGAAGAGCTGGCGCAGATCAAGCGAACCAAGCTCGACGACTACGGCCACCTCGCCGACTGTGCCGGATCGCTCACCGCCGATTACGTCGGCGATGGCGAGGTCTGGGAGGTCGAGTGCGATCTGGCCCTGCCGTGTGCGACGCAGAACGAGATCGGCCGGGCGCAGGTCGAGGCGCTCGCCGCGGGCGGTTGCCGGCTGCTGATCGAGGGTGCCAACGGCCCGGTCGAGCCCGGCGCGGAGGACGCATTGGCGGCCGCCGACATCATCCGCGTGCCGGGCAAGGCGGCCAACGCCGGCGGCGTGGCAGTATCCGATTTCGAGCTGGCGCAGCAGGAAGGCCGCCTGCCGTGGACCCGCGAGACGCTCGACGCGCGGCTGCAGCAGGTGATGCAGGCCATCCATGAGCGGTGCGTCGAATTTGGCGAGGGCGAGGATGGGCGGGTGGACTATGCCGCCGGCGCCAATCGGGCCGCCTTCGACCGGCTGGCGCGGGCGATGCAGGCGCAGGGCGTTGGCTGAAGACGCCCGCAGGCGCGGTGCAACAACAGGAAGAGCGATCGTGAAGAGTTCTCAACGGCAACGTGTGCTGGTGACCGGCGGTGCCGGCTTTCTCGGCTCCCATCTGTGCGAGCGGTTGCTGCAGGCCGGGCACGAGGTGCTGTGTGTCGACAACTTCTTCACCGGCGCGCGCGAGAGCGTGCTGCACCTGCGGGATCAGCCCGGGTTCGAGCTGTTGCGGCACGACGTGACCTTTCCGCTGTACGTGGAGGTCGACCGCATCTTCAATCTCGCCTGTCCGGCCTCGCCGATCCACTATCAGTTCGATCCGGTGCAGACCACCAAGACCAGCGTGCATGGCGCCATCAACATGCTGGGCCTGGCCAAGCGGGTGCAGGCGCGGATCCTGCAGGCGTCCACCAGCGAGGTGTACGGCGATCCGCAGGTGCACCCGCAGCCGGAAGGCTACTGGGGTCGGGTGAACCCGCTCGGCCCACGCGCCTGCTACGACGAGGGCAAGCGCTGCGCCGAAACCCTGTTCTGCGACTATCGCCGCCAGCACGGGCTGGAGATCAAGATAGCGCGGATCTTCAACACCTATGGCCCGCGCATGCACCCGCACGATGGCCGGGTGGTGTCGAACTTCATCGTCCAGGCGCTCAGGGACGAGGACATCACCGTCTATGGCGATGGCAGCCAGACGCGCTCGTTCTGCTATGTGGACGACCTGATCGGCGGTCTGCTGTGCCTGATGGACTCGTCGCCGGACTTCACCGGTCCGGTGAACCTCGGCAATCCGGCCGAATTCACCATCGCCGAACTGGCGGCGCAGGTGATCGAGCTGACCGGCTCGGGCTCGCGCATCGTGCACCGGCCGCTGCCGCAGGACGATCCGAAGCAGCGCCGGCCGGACATCAGCCTGGCCCGCGAGGTGCTGGCCTGGCGCCCGCAGGTGCCGTTGGCACAGGGTCTGGTGCCGACCATCGCCTATTTCGACGCGCTGCTCGCCCGTGGTCCGATGCCCGTGGCCGCCGGCGCTTGAGCCGTCCGCCCGCAGCCCCGAAGATGCCGGGGATGACCGATCCGGGGCAATTACTGGATGAGCAGACCGGCGCGGCGCTGGAGGCGGATGCCAACTACCATCGCGCCCTGATCGAGGCGCTGCGCCAGCTGCTCGAACACGGCAGCGCGCCCGGCTGGCAGCTGCTGCAGGCCGATGCGCAGCGGCTCGAGGCCCGCAGCCGTACGACGCGCCCGTTCCGCGCGCTGATCTTCCGTGGCGGTGGCCGGCGGCGCTGGCAGCAGCGCCTGCGCGATCCTGCCGCTGCCCTCGCGGCGCGCCTCAGCCGGCTGATCGCTGCCGGCGTGGCCGCGCCGCCGGCCCTGCTGCAGGGCCGGGTGGCAGGGCTGCCTTTCCTCGTGTGGCGCGAAGCCCCTGGCCGTCCGCTGTCGGACTTCCTCGCCGCCGCGGCCGATGGCGGGCAGCTGGCGCCGGATGGGGCGCGCCGGAACGACGCGCTGATCACGCTCGGCGAGGCGCTGGCGCGGCTGCACGCGGTGGGGCTGGCGCTCACCGCGGCCGATCCTGCTGCCTGGCGCGTGGAAGCCGCGCCCGGGCATGCGCTGCGTGTGGTGCTGGCCGAGCCGACGGCGCTGGTCGCCCCGTGGCCGCGGCGTGGGCGGCGGCCGGATCTCGGCGCCTGGGCGGCGGCGCTCGACCTCGACGACTCGGCCGCCGCGG
>JAASSS010000139.1 GCA_021767745.1 Pseudomonadota bacterium | reverse complement strand
GCTTCCACGGCATCGTCGAGCACGACGACGGCACCACGCGGCTCGACGCCCTGCACCGTGGCGGTGACGATTTCACCGCGCGAATGCTGCGCCAGATAAGTCGCGAATGGATCCTGATCGAGCTGCTTGATGCCGAGCGAGATACGCTCGCGCTCCGCATCGACCTGCAACACGACCGCTTCGACCTCGTCGCCCTTCTTGAACCGGTGCACTGCGTCCTCGCCGGCATCGTCCCAGGTGAGGTCGGACAGGTGAACCAGCCCATCGATGCCCCCATCGATGCCGACGAACACGCCGAAATCGGTGATGGACTTGATCACGCCGGAGACCCGGTCACCCTTGTTGTGCGTCTGCGCGAAATCGACCCATGGGTTCGGCATGCACTGCTTCATGCCCAGCGAGATGCGGCGGCGCTGCTCGTCGATATCGAGCACCATCACCTCGACCTCGTCGCCGATGGTCACGACCTTACCCGGATTGACGTTCTTGTTGGTCCAGTCCATCTCGGAGACGTGAACCAGACCTTCCACGCCTTCCTCGATCTCCACGAAGCAGCCGTAGTCGGTGATGTTGGTGACACGACCGAACAGGCGCGTGCCGGACGGATAGCGCCGGGCGATATCCTCCCAGGGATCGGCACCCAGCTGCTTCAGGCCGAGCGAGACCCGCTGGCGCTCGCGGTCGAACTTCAGCACCTTGACCTGCAGCTCGTCACCGACGTTGACCACCTCGGAGGGGTGCTTGACCCGCTTCCAGGCCATGTCGGTGATGTGCAGCAGACCGTCGATGCCCCCAAGATCGATGAAGGCGCCGTAGTCGGTCAGGTTCTTGACGATACCCTGAACGATGTCGCCTTCCTGCAGGTTCTCCAGCAACTGCTGCCGCTCGGCGCTGTACTCTTCCTCGACCACCGCACGGCGGGAGACCACCACGTTGTTGCGACGTGGGTCCAGCTTGATGACCTTGAATTCCAGCTCCTTGCCTTCGAGATACGTCGTATCCCGAACCGGCCGGATGTCCACCAGCGAGCCGGGCAGGAAGGCCCGAATCTGCTCCAGATCGACCGTATAGCCACCCTTCACCTTGCCGCTGATGAAGCCGGTGACGACCTCATCGTCGTTGAAGGCCTTCTCCAGGCGCGCCCAGGTACGCGCCCGCTTGGCCTTCTCACGGGACAGGATGGTAGCGCCGCGCCCATCTTCCACCGCATCCAGTGCGACTTCGACCTCGTCGCCCTCGCTCACCTCGATCTCGCCGTCCTCGTTGACGAACTGCGAAATGGGAATGATGCCTTCGGACTTGAGACCGGCATTGACGATGACATCGTCGCCACGAATGGCGATGACCTCACCCATGACCAGCGCACCCGGCTGCAGCTGCTGATGCTGCAGGCTCTGCTCGAACAGTTCCGCGAAACTTTCAGCCATTAAACGATCGATCCTGCTGTAATAGCGTCATGACCGGAACGACTCCCTGTCGTGCCGTTTGCTCAACATATGGCTGCACGTCCTGTGCCGCCTCCTAGCTGCGGGTACCCATGCCCCGCCCAGTCAAACCCCGCTCGGCCGCGAGCGTACGCACCTGCTGCAGCACCCCGGGGATGTCCAGCGTCGTCGAATCGACGACTCGTGCATCCTCTGCCGGCTGCAGCGGTGCCACTCGGCGCGTCCGATCGCGCTCATCCCGCGCCCGAATACCAGCGGTTAACTGTCGAACATTAGCATCAAGACCCAATTGGCTCAACTGCTTGGCGCGTCGGCGAGCCCGTTCCTCCGGGCTCGCGATCAGGAACAGCTTGAGCGCAGCATCCGGAAACACGACCGTGCCCATGTCCCGACCGTCGGCGACCAGGCCCGGCGGCATGCGAAAGCGTCGCTGCCGCTCCAGCAGTGCCTCGCGCACCGGCGGATGCGCGGCCAGCCGGGAGGCCCGCTCACCAGTCGCCTCGGCACGAACCCGCGGCGTGACGTCCTCGCCGTAGAGCAGGATCCGCTCCGCCATCGCGTCGCCGTCGAAGGCAAGCTCCAGCGCCTGCGCCAACGCCGCCAGCGCATCGACCTGCGTGAGCGCCACCGCCCGATCCTCGGCGGCGATTGCCAATACGCGGTACAGCGCGCCGCTGTCAAGGAAATGCCAGCCGAGCTCGGCCGCCAGGGCGCGGCTCACCGTGCCCTTGCCGGCACCGCTCGGTCCATCGATGCAGATGACCGGCGCCGCACTCACGACAGGGCCGCTGCCGGCAGCAGCGCGAGTTCCAGCCCCACGGCGCCGGCACAGTCGGCGAACCCTGGGAAGGAGGTCTCGATCGGGCCGCAGTCGGTGATGGTCACCGGCTCATGCGCCAGTGCTCCGGCCACGCTGAAGGTCATCGCCACGCGGTGATCGCCGTGGCTGTCGACCTGCCCACCCTCGAGCGGCCCGCCTTCGATGATGATCCCGTCCGGCATGGGCGCCACGGCGATGCCGAGTGCCGCCAGGCCCTGCGCCATCACCTCGATCCGGTCGCTTTCCTTGACCCGCAGCTCGGCGGCCTCTCGCAACCGCGTCGTGCCCTTCGCGCAGGCAGCCGCCAGGAACAGGATCGGGAACTCGTCGATGGCCAGGGGCACCAGCGTCGGGGGGATCTCGATACCGTGCAGCGGTGCGTGGCGCACCCGCAGATCGGCGACCGGCTCGCCGGCCACTTCGCGGGGGTCGAGCAGCTCGATGTCCGCCCCCATCAGCTTCAGGATCTCCAGCAGCCCGGTGCGAGTGGGATTCACCCCCACCTCCCGCAGCAGCAGTTCGGAGCCGGGCACCAGTGTGGCGGCGACGATGAAGAACGCCGCCGAGGAGATATCCCCTGGCACGCCCACGGGCGCCGCGGTCAGTGCCCGGCCCGGTCGCAGAACCAGTCGCTGCGCATCCAGTCGACGCAGGTCGGCGCCGCGGGCCCGCAGCATGCGTTCGGTATGATCGCGACTCGGCCGCGGCTCCACCAGCAGGGTTTCGCCCGCGGCGCCAAGGCCGGCGAGCAACAGCGCCGACTTCACCTGCGCGCTGGCGACCGGCAGCGTGTAGCGCAGGCCAGCCAGCGGGCGCCGGCCATGCACCTGCAGGGGCGCGGTGCCATCGGCAGTCGCCTCGATGTGTGCGCCCATCTGCGTCAACGGTGCGATCACCCGGTGCATCGGTCGCCGGCTGAGGGAGTTGTCGCCCGTCAGCACACTGGTGAACGGCATGCCTGCGAGCAGGCCGGCCAGCAGTCGCATCGACGTGCCGGAGTTGCCGAGATCCAGCGCCTGCTCCGCAGCCTGCAGGCCGTCCAGCCCGACGCCATCAATGGCGACGCGGCCCGCCTGCGGCCCCTCGATGCGCACCCCCATCGCCCGCAGGGCATCACGCGTGGCGAGGCAGTCGAGGCCATCGAGAAAGCCTTCGATCTCGGTCCGGCCCTCGCTGATGGCACCCAGCATCAGTGCCCGATGCGAGATGGACTTGTCGCCGGGCACGCGCAATTCACCGCGCAGCGGGCCGGCAGCCGACGATCGGTAATGGATGGTCACTCCGTTTCCTCCAGCAGGCGCCGGCGCAATGCCCGCCCGTGCGCCAGCAACTGTTCCAGACGCGCCGGCTCGGCCGCTGCCACTGCCGCCTCCAGCGCGTCGAGATGGCGGCGATACGCCGTCAGGGCTCGCTCGACCGCCTCGCGATTGCTCAGCAGGATGTCCCGCCACATGCGCACATCGCTGCCGGCGATACGGGTCATGTCGCGCAGGCCGCCACCTATGGCCGGTGCCAGCGCGGCCGGCGACTCACCGTCCTCCAGCGTGCTGGCCAGCGCGTAGGAGAGCACGTGCGGCAGATGGCTGGTCAGTGCCAGCAGCTGATCGTGCGCCGCCGGCGACTGCTCCACCACCGTGGCGCCAAGCGCCTGCCACATCGCCCGCACGCCCGCGAGCGCGGCGGGCACCGTCTGCTCGATCGGCGTCAGGATCACCGTGCGGCCGGCGAACAGGTCGAGCTGGGCCGCCGCCGCCCCGGCGTGCTCGGTGCCGGCGATCGGATGACCCGGCACGAAGCGCGCGAACTGCGCGGGCGGGAGCACCTGCTGCGCCTGCGCCAGAAGCCATGCCTTGGTGCTGCCGACATCGGTGAGCGTCGCCTCCGCGGGCAGCGCCGGGGAGATCTCGCGCAACAGCGGCGGGATGCTGGCGACCGGTGCCGCGAGGAGCACCAGATCGGCCGCCGCCACGGCCGCCGCGGCGGAATCGGCCGCCCGATCGATCAGCCCCCGATCCAGCGCCGTCTGCAGATTGGCGGGCGTACGCTCCCAACCGACGACTTCGCCCACCCGCCCAGCGCGCTTGAGCCCGCCGGCGACCGAACCACCGATCAGGCCGACGCCGATGACCGCCAACCGTCCGATCATGCCAGCGCGGCCAGCGCCTCCAGCAGCTGCTCGTTCTCGGCCGGCAGACCCACCGTCACCCGCAGGTGCCGGGGCAGACCATAGCCGGCGAGCGGACGCACGATGACGCCGCGACGGAGCAGTGCCTGGAAGCT
>JAASSS010000033.1 GCA_021767745.1 Pseudomonadota bacterium | reverse complement strand
GCAGCCTGCAACGCGGCGACGCCCTCCGGTGCGGCCAGCAGGCACAGGAAACGCAGCGGCCCGGCGCCGCGGGCCTTCAGGCGGTCGATGGCGGCGATGGCCGAATGGCCGGTGGCGAGCATGGGATCGACCACGATGGCCAGCCGCTGGTCGATGTCCTGCGGCAGCTTGGCGTAGTACTCCACCGCCGCCAGCGTCCGCGGATCCCGATACAGCCCGACATGGCCGACCCGCGCGGCCGGCAGCAGCTCCAGCATGCCCTCCAGCAGCCCGTTGCCGGCCCGCAGGATGGAGACGAAGCAGAGTTTCTTGCCGGCCAGCATCGGCGCCTGCATCGGGCGCAGCGGTGTCCGGATCGCGGTCAGCTCCAGCGGCAGGTCGCGGGTGATCTCGTAGGTCAGCAGCTGGGCGATCTCCCGCAGCAGGGCCCGGAACGCCTGGGTCGGCGTCTCGCGCCGGCGCATGAGGGTGAGCTTGTGCTGGATCAGGGGATGCTCGACGACGGTGACGCGGGACATGCGGGCGGCTCCTGAGCGTTCCGCGCCATGGTGCCCGAGCGGCACGCGCGGTGCCATGCGGCCGCGCCGCGCCGGTCGGCCCGCGGCGTTTTCTGACATGGATCAAGAAGCGCCGCGGACCGGCTCCAGATAATCGGCGCGTGCGCTTCCGCGACCCCGGCGGGAGCCCCTGCCGGAATTCCCTATGTCTGCCGCCACCGCCACTGAGCTGACCTATCACGACCGCGTCGTCCGCCAGTTCTCCCTGATGACCATCGTCTGGGGCCTGGTCGGCATGGCGGTCGGCGTCCTGATCGCCGCCCAACTCTACTGGCCGGCACTCAATTTCGATCTGCCCTGGCTGACCTACAGCCGGCTGCGTCCGCTGCATACCAACGCGGTAATCTTCGCCTTTGGCGGCTCGGCGCTAATCGGCACGAGCTACTACGTGGTGCAGCGCACCAGCCACGCGCCACTGTTCGCGCCGAGGCTCGCCGCCTTCACCTTCTGGGGCTGGCAGACGGTGATCGTGGCGGCGGCGATCACGCTGCCGCTCGGGCTGACCACCAGCAAGGAGTACGCCGAGCTGGAATGGCCGATCGACCTGCTGATCACGCTGGTCTGGGTGGCCTATGCGGTGGTCTTCTTCGGCACCATCGTCAAGCGGCGCGTCAAGCACATCTACGTGGCCAACTGGTTCTACGGCGGCTTCATCCTGGCGGTGGCGCTGCTGCACGTGGTGAACAGCGCCGAGCTGCCGGTGGGCTGGTGGAAGTCCTACCCGCTCTATGCCGGCACGGTCGATGCGATGGTGCAGTGGTGGTACGGGCACAACGCGGTGGGCTTTTTCCTCACCGCCGGCTTCCTGGGCATGATGTACTACTTCGTGCCCAAGCAGGCCGAACGGCCGATCTATTCCTACCGGCTGTCGATCGTCCACTTCTGGGCGCTGATCTCGGTCTACATGTGGGCCGGGCCGCACCACCTGCACTGGACCGCCCTGCCGGACTGGGCGCAGTCGCTCGGCATGGTCTTCTCGCTGATCCTGCTGGCGCCCTCCTGGGGCGGCATGATCAACGGCATCATGACCCTTTCGGGCGCGTGGCATAAGCTGCGCGACGACCCGATCATCAAGTTCCTCATCGTCTCGCTGTCCTTCTACGGCATGGCCACCTTCGAGGGGCCGATGATGAGCATCCGCACGGTCAACGCGCTCTCGCACTACACCGACTGGACCATCGGCCACGTGCACGCCGGGGCGCTGGGCTGGGTCGGCTTCATCACCATGGGCTCGCTGTACAACCTCATCCCGCGGCTGTACGGGCAGCAGCAGATGTACAGCGTGCGGTTGATCGAGTGGCACTTCTGGATCGCCACCATCGGCATCGCGATGTATGCCGGCTCGATGTGGATCGCCGGCGTCATGCAGGGACTGATGTGGCGGGCGGTCAATCCGGACGGCACGCTCACCTACACCTTCATCGAAACCCTGCGGGCCACCCGGCCCTATTACCTGATCCGCCTGGGCGGTGGCGGGCTCTACCTCGCCGGCATGGGGATCATGGCCTACAACGTCTACCGCACCGTTCGCGCCCGCCAGCCGCAGCCGGCCCTCGTGCCGCAGCTGCAGACCGCCTGAGGCTGCCGCAATGAGCAAGCAACACGAGGTCCTGGAGAAGAACGTCGGCCTGATGGCGATCCTGATCGCCGTGGTCGTGAGCATCGGCGGCATCGTCGAGATCGTGCCGCTGATCTTCAGCGCCCAGGCGGCCGACCCCGCACCCGGGGTGGTGCCCGATCCGCCGCTGGTATTCGCCGGTCGCGACATCTACGTGCGCGAGGGCTGCTACAACTGCCATTCGCAGATGGTTCGCCCCTTCCGCGCCGAAACCGAGCGTTACGGACCCTTCGCGGTCGCCGGCGAGTTCGTCTACGACCGGCCCTTCCAGTGGGGCTCCAAGCGCACCGGGCCGGATCTGGCGCGGGTCGGCGGCCGCTACAGCGACGACTGGCACCGCATCCATCTGCTCGATCCCCGCGACGTGGTGCCCGAGTCGAACATGCCGGCCTACCCCTGGCTGGCCGAGCGGGAGCTCGATCCGCTGCAGATCCAGCGCCACATGCGGGGCCACCGACGCCTGGGCGTGCCCTATACCGACGCGGACCTGGCCGACGCGGTCACGGCGACTGCCGACAAGACGGAGCTGGATGCACTGATCGCCTACCTGCAGTCGCTGACTGCACCGACGGCCGCCACCGAGCTCACCCAACGATGAACACCGGCACCCTGATGGGACTGATCACGCTGATCCTGCTGGTGCTGTTCGTCGGCGTCGTGGTCTGGGCCTACAGCGGCCGGCGCCGGCGGGACTTCGATGAGGCCGCCCGCCTGCCGCTGGACGATGAGCGACCGGCACCGCCCGATCCGGCGTCCGGTGAACCGACCTTCCGCCCACCTGCCGAGCGAGACCACCCGGAGGATTCCCGATGAGCCTGTTCTGGACCGTGTTCATCGCCGGGCTCACCCTGCTGAACATCGCTGCCTGCTGGTGGCTGATCAGCTGGACCCGGCGCGGCGGCACCGAACCGGCGCAGCCGGGCGAGACCACCGGTCATGTCTGGGATGGTGATCTCACCGAGTACAACAACCCGCTGCCCGCGTGGTGGCTGTACCTGTTCTACCTGACGATCCTGTTCGGCGTGCTCTACCTGCTGCTCTACCCCGGCCTGGGCGCCTTCGAGGGGCTGCTCGACTGGGACCAGGAGAAGCGCTACGCACGCGAGCTCGAGGCGGCGGAGCTGCGCTACGCGCCGCTCTACCAGGCCTACGCCGCGCAGCCCATCCCGGAGCTGGCGCAGGATGCGCAGGCCATGCAGACCGGCGGGCGGCTGTTCGCCCAGCACTGTGCCACCTGCCATGGTTCGGATGCGCACGGCGGACCGGGATTTCCGAACCTGACCGATCAGGCCTGGCTGCACGGCAGCGAGCCGGCGGCGATCCGCACCACCATCGCGCAGGGCCGGCAGGGCGTGATGCCGCCGTTCGGTGGCCAGCTCGATGCCGAGCAGCTCGCCGGCGTGGCCAACTACGTCTACAGCCTGAACGGGCGCGAGGCACCGGGGGGCGACGAACTCAGCGCGGTCGGCCAGCAGGTGTTCTCGACCTACTGCTTCGCCTGTCACGGCGCCGACGGCAGCGGCAACACGGCCATCGGGGCGCCGAATCTGACTGACGATGCCTGGCTCTATGGCGGCGATCTGGAGACGATCACCACCACGATCGCCGACGGGCGCACCGGCGTGATGCCGGCGCATGCGGAGCGGCTGGGCGAGGCGCGCGTGCACCTGCTCGCCGCCTACGTCTACAGCCTCGGCGGCACGCCAGCCGAGCCGGCCGCGACGGCAGACGCGACGCCCCCGGGCGCGATGGCACCGCCGACGCCCGGCGTCGCAGCCGAGCCGGAGCCAGCTTCGTGAACGGGCGGCGCCCACCGGAGCCGCCCCGGCACGCGCCACCGGACAACCGGATCGTAAACCTCGAAGCCCGCGTGCCCGAGACGATCGACGCTGTCGAGGCGCCGGCCGATCGTGCCGACACACCAGTGCATCTGGGGCGGCTGGGCCGCATCGTGGCCGCAGTGCTCTGGCCCTCCTTTCTGAGCGCGGGCGTGGCGACGTTCGTCTTCTTCGGCCAGATCGATCCGGAGACGCTGCGGGTGGCGACCCACCCGGACTGGGCGATCAGCCGGGAGATCGGCTATACGCTCGGTTTCGCCATGTTCTGGGGCGTGACCACGCTGGCCAGCACGCTCACGGCGCTGCTGCTGGTGCAGCGCCTGCGCCGGCCGCTGCTGCCGCCGGAAGCCCCATGAGCAGCAACGTATCCCGATCGACGGACGCCGCCGTCAGCGGCCCGCTGTACGCCGCGCACGAGAAGATCTACCCACGCGAGGTACACGGGCGTTTCCAGCGACTGCGCCTGCTGGCGCTGGCGGTCATTCTCGGCGGCTTCTACCTGCTGCCCTGGATCTCCTGGCAGGGCCGCCAGCTGCTGCTGTTCGACCTGCCGGCGCGGCGCTTCCACATCCTGTGGATGACCTTCTATCCGCAGGACTTCATCTATCTCGCCCTGCTGCTGGTGATGGGGGCGGTCACGCTGCTGTTCTTCACCGCGCTGGGCGGGCGGCTATGGTGCGGCTACACCTGCCCGCAGACGCTGTGGACCGAGCTGTTCCTGCTGATCGAGCGCCACACCGAGGGCGATCGCGCCCGGCGCATGAAGCTCGATGCCGGCCCCTGGACCCGGCAGAAGGTCCTGCGCAAGGGCATCAAGCACAGCCTGTGGATCCTGCTCGCGCTGTGGACCGGCTTCACCTTCGTCGGCTACTTCACGCCGATCCGCGAGCTCGCAGTCAAGCTTGCGAGCTTCGAGCTCGGAGGCTGGGAGAGCTTCTGGATCGGCTTCTACGGCTTCGCCACCTGGGGCAACGCCGGCTTCATGCGCGAGCAGGTCTGTCTGTACATGTGCCCCTACGCGCGCTTCCAGGGCGCGATGCTCGACCGCAATTCGCTGATCGTCTCCTACGATGCCGGCCGCGGCGAGCCCCGCGGCGGCCGGCGTCGCAGCGTCTCGCCGGCCGCCGCGGGGCTCGGCGACTGCATCGACTGCAACCTGTGCGTGCAGGTCTGCCCGACCGGCATCGACATCCGCAATGGCCTGCAGTACGAGTGCATCAACTGCGCCTCCTGCGTGGATGTCTGCGACAGCGTGATGGATCGCATGCAATATCCTCGGGGGCTGATCCGCTACACCACCGAGAACGCGCTGGAAGGCCGGCCGACCCGCATCGTGCGGCCACGGGTGATCCTCTACGGACTGATCCTGCTGCTGATCGCTGGCGGCCTGGCCTTCTCGCTGCTCACCCGCAATACCGTCACCTTCGATGTGCTGCGCGATCGCAACGCGCTCTACCGGGTCGTGGACGGGGACTGGATCGAGAACAGCTACACGCTGAAGATCACCAACCGCGCGGGTGAACCACTGCGCCTGACGCTCGATGCCACGGGCGTCCCCGGCGCCGAGGCACAGATCGATCCGGCGCCGCTGGAGGTCGCGCCCGGCGCGGTGGCCACGGCTGCCGCCCGGGTGCGGGTGCCGCGCGCCGCCGTGAGCGGCGGCAGCGACATCGGCCTGCAACTCACCACTGCCGAGGGCGAGGTGCTCGCCCGGCGCCAAACGCGCCTGCTGGCGCCGACCCGATGAGGGCGCCGTCGACGGCCGTGCCCGGGCGGCCCTGGTATCGCGAACCGCTGGTCTGGCTGCTGTGGGTGCCGCCGCTGGCGGCCGTGGCCGGCGGTGTCACCATGCTGGTGCTCGCCCTGCAGACACCGGAGGCGGCGGTGTTCGATCGTACCGAGCGGCTCGCCCTGGCGGTGGTGCACGCCGATGCGCAGGCCCGTCACGCCGCCGCGCTGGGTCTGGCCGGGGAGCTGCAGCTGGATCGGCAGAGCGGTCAGGTGCAGGTGCAGCTGAGCCGTGGCAGTGGCCCGTTCGGTATCGACGATGCGCCGGGCACGCTCACGCTGCGGTTCATCCACCCCACCCAGCCGCAGCGTGACCGCACGCTCGCCCTGCAGGCGACGGCCCGCACCGATGTCTACACCGGCACGCTGGCCCCGGCGCCTACCGGCGCTTGGCAGGTCCGGCTGCACGGCCACCAGGCGGGCGCGGAGTGGCAGCTGGCCGGCACGCTGGCGGAGACGGCCGCGCGCACCCCGCTGCGCGCGGGTGCCGGCTGATGGACGGGCACTGCTATCACTGTGGCGCGCCACTCGGCGCCACCGCCGTGCACCGCCCGCTGCCGCCGCGGCACGGCGCGGCGGCCGGCGCCGCGCAGCCCTTCTGCTGCAACGGCTGCGCGCATGCGGCCGCACTGATCCACGAGGCCGGCCTGGCCGGCTATTACCAGCACCGTGCAGCGCCGGCGCCCCGCCCCGCCGAAGCCGCCTCGGCGAGCGTCTGGCAGGCGTGGGACCGGCCCGCTGCCGCGGCCCATTATCTGGCGCCGCGCGGGCCGCTGCGCGAGGCCATGCTGCAGATCGACGGGCTGCGCTGCGCCGCCTGCGGCTGGCTGATCGCCAGCCGGCTGCGGCAACTGCCGGGTGTGCAGGAGGCCACCATCCATCCCACCACTGGCCGCGGGTTGGTCGTGTTCGATCCCGCGCGGCTGCGCTTCAGCGCGCTGCTGGCCGCCATCGCCGCGCTCGGCTACCGGCCACAGCCGACCCTCGGCGCCCCGGATGATGCCGATCCGGAAGGCCGTGCCCTGCTGCGACGGCTGCTGGTGGCGGGCCTGGGCATGATGCAGGTGATGACCTACGCGGTGGCGCTCTATGCCGGCGCGCTGCAGGGCATCGAGCCGCTCTACCGCCAGTTCCTGGCACTGGTGAGTCTGCTGGTGGCCACGCCCGTAGTGCTCTACAGCGGCGGCCCGTTCCTGCGCGGCGCCCTGCGCGCGCTGCTGCACAGACGACTGAACGCCGACGTGCCGATCGCCCTCGCCCTGCTGAGCGGCTGGCTGCTCAGCACCGTCAATGCCTGGCGCGGCAGCGGCGAGATTTACTTCGAGTCGATCACCATGTTCGTCTTTCTGCTGACCGCCGCGCGCTGGCTGGAACACCGCCTGCGCCGGCGCAGCAACGATGCCGTGGCGGCGCTCGCGCGGCTGCTGCCGGCGACCTGCCGGCGGCTCGGGCCGGATGGCATCGGTGAGCCGATCCTGCTGCAGGAGCTGGCCGCCGGCGATCGCGTGCAGGTGGCCCAGGGCGAGGCGGTACCGGCAGACGGCGTGATCGAGCGCGGCGCGGGCCAGCTCGACGAGGCGCTGCTGACCGGTGAGTCGCGCCTGCAGCCGCGCGGGCCGGGGGCAGCCCTCGTCGGCGGCAGCGTCAATCACGGCGAGCCCCTGATCGTGCGCATCACGGCCACCGGCGCAGCCAGCCAGCTCGGCCGGCTCTCCCGCCTGCTGTTGCGCGCGCAGACGGCAAGACCGGCTGCCGTGGCCGCCGCCGAGCGGCTGGCGCAGGCCTTCGTCGCCGGTATCCTGCTGGCGGCGGGGGTGGCGCTGGCGCTGTGGTGGCCGGCCGGCCCGGGACGCGCGCTGGAGATCGCCCTGACTGTGCTGGTGGTGAGCTGCCCCTGCGCCTTCTCGCTGGCCACGCCCGCCGCCTACGTCGCCGCCAGCACCCGCCTGCTGCGCCAGGGCATCCTGGTGCTGCGCCCGGGTGCGCTCGAGCGGGTCGAGACACTGGATACCCTGGTGATTGACAAAACCGGCACGCTGACCTGCGGTGCCCCGCACCTGCAGGCGATCCACCCGCTCGCGGGGCTGCCGGCGGCGCGCTGCCTGCAGCTGGCCGCGGCGCTGGAGACCCATTCGCGTCACCCGCTGGCCCAGGCGCTGGTGGCCGCCGCCCTCGCGCGGCGCCTCGCGCTGCCCCCGGCCCGGGACGTGCGCGAGCAGGTGGGCGAGGGCATCCGCGGGGCGGTGGACAGGCGGATTCTGCAGCTGGGGCGCCCGCCGGCAGCACTGGCCCTGCCGCCGCTGCCGGCAGGGGCCACGCCGGTGCTGCTGCAGGAGGCGGGGCAGCCGCTGGCGGTATTCGTGCTGGCCGATCCGCTGCGGGCGGAGGCGCCGGCCGTGATCGCCTCGCTACACGCCGCCGGCATCCGGCCGCTGCTGGCCAGCGGCGACGCGCCGGCGGCCGTGGCGGCGGCAGCGGCGGCTGCCGGCATCACCGACTATGCCGGTGGCCTGACGCCGGCCGGCAAGCTGGCCCGGCTGCAGGCCGAGCAGCGTCGCGGCCATCATCCGGCGGCGATCGGTGACGGCAACAACGATGCGCCGCTGCTGGCCGCCGCACAGGTCAGCCTGGTCATGGGGGCGGGCACGGCGCTAGCCCAGTCGCAGGCCGACTTCGTCCTGCCGGCCGGCACGCTCGCGCCGCTGCCGGAGGTGTTCGCCACCGCACGCCGCGCCCGTCGCCTGCTGCGGCAGAACCTCACCTGGGCCATCAGCTACAACCTCTGCGCCCTGCCGCTGGCGCTGGCCGGCACGCTCACGCCCTATTGGGCGGCGCTCGGCATGACACTGAGCTCGCTGCTGGTCGTGCTCAACGCCGCCAGGCTGGCGCGTGTGCCGACGGCCACCGGACCGGCGTCGGCTGCGCCACCCGCCGCGCCGGCGTCCGCCCCGGCCACCGACGCCTCGTTCGAGGCTGCCTGATGGAGATCATCTTCGTGCTGATTCCACTGGCGCTGGGACTGATGCTGATCGCCATCGGCGTGTTCTTCTGGGCGGTGCGCAGCGGCCAGTTTGAGGATCTGGAAACGCCCGCCTGGCAGGTGCTGCTGGACGACGACGCCCGGCCCGGCGGCCCTGTCCCCCCGGACGATGCACCGACCGACGCCGACACCGCGCGACGGCCGGGTGGCGACGCGGACCGATGAGCGCCGAGGCCAGCCTGCTCGCCTGGGCGCCCTTGCCACTCGCCGCCCTGCTCGCCGGCCTTGCCGGCACGCCGCATTGCCTCGGGATGTGCGGCGGCATCTCGGCAGCCCTGGGCTGCCCCAGGCAGGTACCCGGAGCGGTTGGGCTGCGACCGGACGGGCCGCTGCTCGCGCTGCAGGCCGGTCGCCTGTGCGGCTATGGCCTGCTCGGCGCGCTGGCCGGCCTCGCCGGCGCCAACCTCGCCGCCCGGGGCATGGGCGAGCTGCCCCTGAGCGGGCCGAACCTGCGCCTTGCCCTGGCCCTGATGATGGTGCTGATCGGGCTGCAGATCGCCTATGGCCGCGCGCCGCTGGGCGCCCTGGAGCGGCTCGGGGACCCGCTGTGGCGCCGCGTGCAGCGTCCGGCGGCGCGACTGCGCCATCGCGCCGGCCTGCCGGCGCGCTTCGCCGCCGGCCTGCTGTGGGCACTGCTGCCCTGCGGGCTGCTCTACGGCATGCTCGCGGCGGCGGCGGCCAGCGGCTCGGCGCTGCACGGCGCGCTGCTGCTGGTGAGCTTTGGCCTCGGCACCCTGCCCGCGCTGCTTGCCAGTGCCATGCTGCCGGCACGCCTGTTCGCCCTCGCCGGCAGCGGCAGGCGCGGCCTCGGCCTGCTGGTCGCCGGCAGCGGACTCTGGGTGGCGCTGATGCCGCTGCTGCTGACCGCCGGCGCGCATATGCACTGAAGGCGGCACTTTCGGTGTGTCAGCGCTGTCCCTAGGAGGCGCTGACCCAACCCAAGACATGGCGCACACACTGTCCCCACGGTTACCTTGCGCCCGCCATGCCGCTTCGCCATGCCCTGTTGATCGCCAGCCGCTGGCTGTGCCTCGCCACTCTGGCCTGCTTCGCCGCCGCAGCGCCAGCCGCGCCGGTGCTGACGCTGGAGCAGGCGATCTCACGCAGCATGGAGCGGAATCTCGGCGTGCGCGCGGCGGGCCAGGATGTGGATCGGGCGGCCGGCGCCGAGGCCCAGGCGGCGCGACAGACGCCCTCGGATACCGGCGTCGACATCAGCGCCGGCCGGCGTGACGACCCCGGGGGCGAGAGTACCGACTTTTTTCTGTCCTTCGCGCAGCAGGTCTGGATCGGTGGCGAGCGCGGGTTGCGCATGAAGGCCGCGCGCGAGCGCCGTTCCGCCGCCGAGGCCGAGCTCGAGTATCGGCGCACCGCCACCGCCGCCAGCGCGCGCGAGGCGTATTTCGACCTGCTGATTGCCGAGCGAGCCGTGGAGACGGCCGTGCAATTGGTCGCCGTGGCCGGCCGGATCGTGACGCTGAACGAGCAACGGCTGCGCCTGGGCGAAGGCACGCGCATGCAGGTGAACGCCGCCGCCGTTGGCGCGGCGCGGGCGCGGGCAACACTGGCCGAAGCCGAGCGGCGCGTCGTGCAGGCCCGCCTGCGGCTGAACCTGCTGCTGGGCGAGGCACCCTCGCACGAGTTCGTCACCGAGGGTCGCCTGCAGCCGGCGCCCGTGCCATTGCGCCAGGCGGATCAGCTGGTGCAGCTGGCCCTGGAACGTCGCGCCGATCTGCAGGCCGCGGCGGAGCGGGTGGCCGCCCGCCGCAGCGAACAGCGCCTGGCGCAGAAGCTGCTGATTCCCGAACCGACCTTCTACGGCTATTACGAGCAGGAGCAGGAGAGCGAGATCCTCGGCGCCGGCGTCTCGCTGCCGCTGCCGCTGCTCTACCAGTACGAGGGCGAACAGCGCATCGCCGCCGCCGAGCTGGCGCGCGAGAAGACCGAGCACGAGCTACTGCAGCTGCAGGTGGAGCAGCAGGTGCTGGGGGCGTTGGCGGACTACCGGGCCGCGGCGCTGCAGGTGGAGGCGGTTGGCGAGGCGATGCTCGAGGCGGCACTGGAGAACGTACAGCTGGTGCAGCGGGCCGTCGCGGCCGGCAAGTTCGCTGCTCCGGCGCTCACCAGCGCACAGGACAACTACCTCTCGGTCCGCGAGACCTATCTGGATGCGCTACGCGCACTCGCCGCCGCCGGCAGCGCCCTGGAGCGTACGACGGGCGGACTGGTGGCGCTCGAGGCACGGCGGGCGCCGCCGGTGCCGGCGGCCATGCCGGACCGAATCTCACCCTGGCAGGCAGATCATGGCGAATGATGCATCCGATGATGGCCGCGAGGGCGCCGACCGCCGACACGCATCGGACGGGGCGCAAGAGCACCGGCAGCGGCGCGGACCACTCGGGCGCCTGCGCGCGCTCTCGGCCGCGGCCTGGCTCGCAGTCGGGCTGAGCGTCCTCTCGCTGGTCCTCGCCGGCGCCCTGCTGCTGCTGTGGCTGGAACCATTCGACAGTGGCTCGTCGGCATCGAACAGCCCCGACGACGGCCCACCGGCGAGTCAGGCGCAACCCGGCAGCGCCGATACCCGGCGCGGCGGCCCGGCGGGGCGAGGTACGGAACTCGCCCCGCCGGCACCGGCCAATCTGTCTGCCCAGGGGGGCACGCCACGAGCGGGCAGTTCGGCAGCCGACCTGCCACGCACGCTGCGCCTGACGGCAGCGCAGTTCGAGCGCATGACGCTGGATCTGGTGCCGGTGCAGGCCGGCAGCGCAGAGGCAGTAATCACCGCGCCGGCGACCGTCATCTTTGATCAGGAGCGCGTCACCGAGCTCGGCCCACGGGTGGAGGCCAAGCTCGTGCGCATGATCGCCGGGCTCGGTGAGTGGGTGGAGGCCGGTGCGGCCGTGGCGGTGTTCGACAGCGTGGCGGTCGGCCAGGCCAAGGCACGGCATCTGGCGCTGGAGGCGCGATTGGAGACGGCCGGCGCCGAATATGAACGGGAACGCCGGCTCGCCCGCCAGCAGATCAGCAGCGAGGCCGAAGTGCTGGCAGCACGGGCGCGCTTTCGCGAGGCGCAGGCCGAGGCACAGGCGAGCCGGGAGACGCTGCGCCTGTACGGGCTCTCACGCCAGGAGATCGAGCAGATCCAGGCGGGCCAGGACGCACGGCTTTCGACCTACCGGCTACACACGCCGCAGGCCGGCTACGTGCAACGCCGGGCACTGCGTCCCGGGCAGACCGTGCGAGGCGACCAGACCCCCATCCGGATCGTCGACCCGAGCCGGATGTGGGTGGAGATCGCCGCCTTCGAGCAGGCACTGCCACGGCTGGACACCGGCCAGCCGCTGCGCCTGACGGTTCGGGCACTGCCGCAGCAGGAGTTCGATGGCGAAGTGTTCTGGATCTCCGATGCGCTGGACCGCGAGGCGCGCACCGTACGTCTGCTGGGCCAGGTACCGAATCCGGAGCGAGCCCTGCGGGCGGGCATGTTCGGCGAGGTGGCCATCCGCACCCGGGCGGATGCCGCCTCGGCCCTGGTCCCGGTCACGGCTGTGCAGCGCCTGGAAGGACAATCGGTGGTGTTCCGGCCGACCGCGCAACAACGGACGTTCCGCGCCGAACCGGTCGCCACCGGGGCGGAGGCCGACGGCTACCTCGAAATCATCGGTGGCCCGGCGCCCGGTGCACAGGTAGTCGCCGAGGGTGCTTTCGAGCTGAAGACGGCGTTCACCGCCGCGGCCAAGTCCGGTCAGTTGCCCGCGGCGCCGGCGGCCGACGCCGGTGCCGGCAATGACGCAACGGCCGACGGCGGAGACTGAGCGGGCATGATCAACCGGCTTGTGCAGTTCGCGCTCACCAACCGGGTGCTGGTGTTCGCCGCCCTGCTCGCCGTGCTGATCGGCGGCGGCTGGACGGTCGCCAGCCTGCCGCGCGATGCCTATCCGGACGTGACGCCGCCGATGGTGCGCATCTTCACCGTCAGCCCTGGGTTGTCTCCGGTCGATGTGGAGAAGCGCATCAGCTATCCCGTGTCGATCGCCATGTATGGCCTGCCACGGCTGGATCGTATTCAGAGCACCTCGGTGTTCGGGCTCTCGCGCGTCACGGTCTACTTCAAGGATGGTACGGACGTCTACTTCGCCCGCAGACTGGTGATGGAGCGCCTGCAGGTGGCTCGGCAGGAGATTCCCGAGGCGCTCGGCGTTCCGCAGCTCGGCCCGATCACCACCGCGCTCGGCCGAGTATTGATGTACACGGTCGAGAACGAGCCGGGCTACGACTATTCGCTGATGGAGCGCCGCACGGCACAGGACTGGCTGGTCGGCCGGCGGCTGCGCACCGTGCCGAACGTGACCGACGTGCTCTCCATCGGCGGCTTCGTGCGTCAGTTCCAGGTGGAGCTGGATCCGCAGGCATTGCTCGCGCGCGGCCTCACCGTGGGCGATGTGCGGGCGGCGCTGATGGCGAACAACCGCAACGTCGGCGCCTCGTTCATCAACCGCGCGGGCGAGGAATACATCGTGCGCGGCTTCGGCTGGATCGGCCCGGACCAGCAGGGTCTGGGCGACATCCGACGCATCGTGCTGGCCGAATACCAGGGGCGTCCGGTCTACGTGCGCGACGTCGCCGCGGTCAGCTTCGGCCCGGCCATCCGTCGTGGGGCGCTCATCGCCAATGGCGAGGAGGCGGTGGGCGGCTACGTGCTGAAGCTGATCTATGCGCCGACGCAGAAGCTGCTCGAGGCGGTCGAGCAGCGGATCGAGGAGATCAATGCCATCCTGCCCGAGGGCATGGTCGTGCGCCCCTTCTACACCCAGCAGCAGCTGATCGACGCTGCCATCACCACCGTCGAACACGCGCTGCGCGACGGCTTCGTGCTGGTGCTGATCTTTTTGTGGATCTTCCTCGGCAACCTGCGCTCGGCGCTGATCGTGATCGCCAGTCTGCCCTTGGCGGCACTGGTTGCCTTCCTGGCCATGCACTTCGTCGGGCTATCCGCGAATCTGATGAGCCTGAGCGGGCTGGCGATCGGCATCGGCATGATCATCGACGGCTCGGTCGTGATGATGGAGAACATCTTCCGCCACCTGGAAGCGCAGGACGACGGCGAAGACGGTCCCTCCATCCAGGAACTGGTGCGGACGGCCGCGGGCGAGGTCGCCCAGCCGATCGTGTTCTCGGTAACCATCATCATCATCGTCTTCCTGCCGCTGTTCTCGCTGCAGGGCAACGAGGGCAAGCTGTTCTCGCCGATGGCCTACTCCGTGAGCTTTGCCTTGGTCGGCGCCCTGCTGGCGGCGCTGACGGTGGTGCCGGTGCTCTGCACGCTCGCCTTCTCGCGACGCACCAAGGTGGAGGAACCGCGCCTGATCGGCTGGCTGAAACGGGTTTATCGGCCGATCCTGCACGGGGCGACGGCGCACCCGGTGATCGTGCTGCTGCTGGCCATCGGCGCCTTCGGCTCGAGCCTCGCCATCTTCCCGCGCCTTGGGACCGAGTTCGTACCGCCGCTGCGCGAGGGCACGCTACTGGTGCAGTCGCTCCTGCCGCCCGGCGCCAATCTGCCGAGTTCGATCGAGTTCACCAAGAAGATGCAGGCGGCGCTGGGCGAACTGCCGGAAGTCGAGGGCGTCTATTCGCGCGTCGGCCGGGCCGAGGTGGGCGGCGATCCGGCGCTGGTGAATGTCATCACCTCCATCGTCACGCTCCAGAAGCTCGGTACTTGGTCTACCGAACGCGACTATGCCGCGTTGCAGACGGCGGTGACCGAGGCACTGAATGACGGCTTCCCCGGCGTCAACCACACGCTCAGTCAGCCGATCCAGATGCGTAGCAACGAACTCATCACCGGGGTGCTTTCGCAGTTGGTGGTCAGCATCTACGGGCCGGATCTGGCGACGCTGCGCGACCTGGGTGAGCAGGTGCTCGGCATCGTTCGCAGCGTAGAGGGCACGGCCGACAGCCGCCTGCAGCAGCAGTTCGGTAAGCCGCAGATCGAGATTCGTCCGGATCGGGAGGCGCTGGCCCGCTACGGCATGACGGTCGATCAGGTGCTGGAGGCGGTGGAGATCGGCATCGGCGGCATGAGCGCCAAGCAGGTGTTCGAGGGCGTGCGGCGTTTCGATGTCTTCGTGCGCCTGCAGCCACAGGCGCGCGACAGCCTGCCGACGATCCGCGAGCTGCCGCTGCGTACGCCTTCCGGCGAACTGATCCCGCTCTCGCGGGTGGCGGATCTGCAGGTCTTCGATGGGCCGCGACTGATCTCGCGCAACCTCGGCGAACGACGGGCCTACGTGCTGTTCGGCGTGCGGGGGCGCGACATGGGTAGCGTGGTGCGCGAGATCCAGCAGCAGGTGCAGCGCGAGGTGACCCTGCCGCCACTGTATCGCATCGAGTACGGCGGCGAGTTCGAGAATCAGCAACGTGCCATGCGCACACTGTACGTCGCGGTCCCGATCACCCTGGCGCTGATCTTTCTGATGCTCTACTCCGCCTTCAGCAGCCTGCGCTATGCGGCGCTGATCTTCCTGAACGTGCCCTTCGCCATCACCGGCGGCATCTTCGCGCTGTGGCTCTCGGGCCTGTACCTGTCTGTGCCCGGTGCGGTCGGTTTCATCGCGGTATTCGGGGTCGCGGTGCTCAATGGGGTGGTGCTGGTTCGCTACATCAACGACCTGCGCGAGGAAGGCCGCGGCCTCGAACAGGCGGTGCACGAGGGCGCTGAGCTGCGCCTGCGTCCGGTGCTCATGACCGCGTCGGTCGCGATCCTGGGCCTGGTGCCGCTGCTGCTGGCGACCGGGATCGGCGCCAATGTGCAACGGCCGCTGGCGGCGGTGGTCGTCGGCGGGCTGATCACCTCGACACTGCTGACGCTGGTGGTGCTGCCGGCGGTGTATCCGTGGTTCGCACCGCCGCAGCAGGATGGGGATGCAGAGGAGAGACGCGCCAGCAGCTGAGGCGGGCGACGGGCTACGAGCGACGAGCGACGAGCGACGAGGAGCAGGTTGATGAGTATCGATCGGGCGATCGAGCAGCGCCGGCGGCTGTCCTTCCGCTACGCGGGCCATCTGCGCATCGTGGAACCGCACATCTGGGGCATGAACACTCGCGGCCACGAAGCGCTCAGCGCCTGGCAGAGCGACGGCTCGAGCCGCAGCGACAAGCTCGGCTGGAAGCTGTTCCACGTCGAGCACATGCATGATCTGCGGCTACTCGGCGACCATTTCGAGGGGCCCCAGCCGGACTACAATCCGGACGACCCGCACTTCGAGTCGGTGTGGTGTCAGTTGTGATTGGGCCCGTCCGTGCTCAGGCGCCTCGGGCCCTCGTAATGGGCATACGGCGTGCTGTTGCCCTCGGCGTCGAAGGCCTGCACCACGTAGCGATCGGTCCGCCCGCCCTGCTCCATGCCCGGCGAGCCGATCGGCATGGCCGGCACGGCCAGGCCCGCCACTGCCGGCCGTTCCGCCAGCAGGCGATGGATTTCCGCCGCCGGGACATGGCCTTCGATGGCATAGCCGGCGACCTCGGCGGTATGGCAGGAGCCGAGCCCGGGCGGAATGCCGTTGGCATGCTTCACCGCATGAAGATCCTCGAGCTCCACCTCGCGCACCGCGAAGCCGGCCTCGGCCAGATGGTCGGCCCAGCGGCCGCAACATCCGCAGGTAGGTGACTTGTAGACTGTGATCGCGGCAGCGGCGTCGGCAGCGGCCGCCGGCGGCGTCGGCACTTCCGGCTGCGGCTCGCAGGCGGCCAGCCCAGCCATCGCAGTGAACGCCGTCAGCGACAGGAGCAGGCGGGGAAGCTTCATCATGATCGGTACCTCCAGATCATTAGGGCGCCGGTGTGCGGCGTGCGTCGCAGCCGGGCTTTGCCTGCTGCTGCCGGGCGCGGTCGTAGCTGCAGATTATGTCTTCGGCTGGCCCTTCGTCGACGCCGCCACGCTCGCGCCCCGCGGCGGCACCAGCACCGGCACGGCCGTCACCCTCGCCGACCAGCCGGCGCCGGCCTGGGACCGCCTGCAGGCCGCGCAGACGCCGCTGGCGCGTGATCGCGCCGCCATCCTCGCCCTGGCCGGCGACTATCGGGTGAGCTTCGACTTTCTGGAGACGGCGCTGTTCGAGCCGCCCTACACCCCGGCCCGTCCCTATCGCTCCTGGGCGACCGAGCGGGTGTTCGTGCTCGAGTCACGGCCCGACTTCATCAGCCTGCAGCACATCCTGACGATGTTCGTGGCACAGCCCGACGGGACGGTGGCCGGTCCCTTCGTGCAGAAGCACTGGCGTCAGGACTGGCAGTTCGAGCCGGCAGATCTGCTGACGTTCCGCCCCCCACGCCAGTGGCGGCGCATGCCGCTGAGGCCAGCCGACGCCCGCGGCCGCTGGTCGCAGAGTGTGTATCAGGTGGATGACTCGCCGCGCTACGCGGCGAT
>JAASSS010000138.1 GCA_021767745.1 Pseudomonadota bacterium | reverse complement strand
GTGTCGGCGCACCGCACGCCCGGGCTGTTGTTCGACTACGCCGACACGGCTGCCGACCGCGGCTTGCGGGTCCTCATCGCCGGTGCCGGCGGTGCCGCCCACCTGCCCGGCATGCTCGCCGCGCGCACCAGCCTGCCGATCCTGGGCGTCCCGGTCGCCTCGAAGGCACTGGCGGGCGTGGATTCGCTGCTCTCCATCGTGCAGATGCCGGCCGGCGTGCCCGTCGGCACCCTCGCCATCGGCAAGGCCGGCGCGATCAACGCCGCGCTGCTGGCCGCCGCCATTCTCGCGCCGTTCGAGCCGGCCATCGCCGAGCGTCTCGCTGCCTTCCGTCAGGCCCAGACCGAACGCGTGCTGGCCGATCCCGATCCGTCCCTGCCCCCACCGGCATGAACATCGGCATCCTGGGGGGCGGCCAGCTCGCACAGATGCTGGCCCTGGCCGGCATTCCGCTCGGTCTGCGCTTTACCGTGCTCGATCCGGCCGAGCAGGCCCCGGCCGGCGCCGCGGCCCACGTGCTGCGGGCGTCGTTCGACGATGCCGCAGCACTCGACCGGCTGGCCGCCCGCAGCGATGTGATCAGCCTGGATTTCGAGAACGTGCCGGTCGCTGCGGTGGAGCGGCTCGCGGCGCAGCGCCCCGTACGCCCCGGAGCGCTGGCCCTGGCGACCAGCCAGGACCGCCTGGCCGAGAAGACGCTCTGCCACCGGCTCGGCCTGCCGACGGCACCGTTCGCGCCGGTCGATTCCGCTGCCGAACTCGCCGGGGCCGCGGCCGAGTTGGGCACGCCCGCGCTGGCCAAGACGCGCCGCTTCGGCTACGACGGCAAGGGCCAGTACCGCCTGACACACCCGGACGAGGCCGGCGCTGCCTGGGAGGCGCTGGGCGGCCAGCCGCTGATCCTGGAGGGCTGGGTGCCGTTCGACTTCGAGGTCTCGCTGCTGGCGGTACGCCGCGTCAATGGCGAGCAGCGCTTCTACCCGCTGAGCGAGAACCGGCATCACGGCGGCATCCTGCGCTGCTCACGCGCCCCGTTCGACGACCCCGAACTGCAGCGCCAGGCGCAACGCTACGCCGGCGCGCTGCTCGAGGCGCTGGACTACGTCGGCGTGCTGGCGATCGAGTTCTTCGTGCAGGCAGGGCGCCTGCTGGTGAACGAACTGGCGCCGCGTGTGCACAACAGCGGCCATTGGACCATTGAAGGCGCCCAGACCAGCCAATTCGAAAACCACCTGCGGGCGATCTGTGATCTGCCGCTCGGCAGCACCGAGCCCCGCGGCCATGCGGCCATGGTCAACCTGATCGGCGAGGAACCGCCGCTGGCGCAGCTGGCAGCACTGCCCGAATTGCACATCCATCGCTACGGCAAGTCGGCGCGGCCCGGGCGCAAGCTCGGCCACGTGACGGTCACCGCGGCCAGTGCCGCCGAGCGCGAGGCCCGGCTGGCGCCGCTGGCCCGGCTATGCGAGGCGGATTTGCCAGCCAGTTCACTGGGACTGCCGGACCCGACCGCCAGCCGTTAGCGGCGTGCACAGCGGCCCGTCCGCGCCCGCACCGCCAGGCGGCTCCAGCTGCAGCACCCCGGCCAGCGGCAGTGTCTGCTGCGTCAGCAACACTGGCAGGCGCATCCGCCCGGTGGCGTCTGCCCACAGCCAGGTGAGCGGGCGGTCGGGCGGCATGTCGCCGCATCGGGCGACCCGGTCCACTCGCCACAGCCCCGGCGCGAGGCCCTCGATACGCGGCACCAGTTGAAGCCCCTGCGCCGTGGCGATCAGCTCCAGCGTGCCGACCTGCTCACCGGCCCTTTGCACAGGTAGCACCGCCACCGCCTGCGCCAGAGCGGCGCCGACGCACAGCAGCAGCGCCAGCCCGCCGAGCCGGCGAGGGGCGCCGCTAGCGACAGGCAATGCGCCAGATCAGGCGGTACTCGTCGGTATCGCCGTCGATGAAGCTGCCGAGATCGGCGTCCTCGGCCACCGTCGCGCCCTGCAGCAGCGCCATGGCGGCAGCATTGTCCTCACCCGGACGAAGCAGCTGCTGATCGAGGATCTCGAAGCGCTCGTAGTCGCGCGCCTCGCAAGCCTCGGTTGCACGTTCCTGCGCCTCGGCCACGGCCTCGGCCTCATCGCCGCCCTGCGCAGCGACCAGCTGGCTCATGCCGCCCTGCATCACGGCACTCTCGCCGCCGCAGCCGCTCAGCAGGAAGGGGATGGCCAGCAGGGCAGCCAGGGGAATCAGGGAGTTGCTCGGCATGTGAGAGAGCCCCGGACGGAAAGAACGCGTGCTCAGACCGGCGCCGTGCGGGCGGGTTCCACCGGCTGCGCGGGCCGCTCGCCAGCGGCGATCTGCTCGGCGAAATGACAGGCCACGGCGTGACCCTCGCCGAAGGGCCGCAGCAGCGGAGCCTGCTCACGGCAGCGGGCCGCCGCATACGGACAACGGGTATGGAAGCGACAGCCCGGCGGAGGTGCCAGCGGCGAGGGCAGGTCGCCGACGACAGGCGCGAACAGCCGCTCGCGCTGGCGGGCCGGATCCGGCACCGGCACGGCCGCGAGCAACGCCTGCGTGTACGGATGGGCCGGCGTGGCGAACAGCTGCTGACGGCTGGCGATCTCCACCGCACGGCCCAGATACATCACCATCACCCGCCGGCTGATGTGCCGGACCACCGACAGGTCGTGCGCGATGAACAGCATCGACAGGCCGAATTCGTCCTGCAGATCCTGCAGCAGATTGACGATCTGCGCCTGGATCGAGACGTCCAGCGCGCTCACCGGCTCATCGCAGATCAGCAACGCCGGCTGCAGGATCAGCGCCCTGGCGATGCCGATGCGCTGGCACTGGCCGCCGGAGAGGGCGTGCGGGTAGGCGTTGTGCAACGCCGGTGACAGGCCGACCAGCGTCAGGATGTGATCCACCCGCCGCCTAAGCTCGAGGCGCGACAGGCCGGGCTCGTGGGTCCGCAGCGGCTCGGCCACCGCCTGGCCCACGGTCAGGCGCGGGTCCAGGGCCGCCAGCGGATCCTGGAAGACCAGCTGCACCGCCCGCTCGCGCCGCCGGCGCGCCGCCCGCGCAGGGCCCAGCAGCGGCTCGCCCTGCAGGCGCACCTGCCCGCTCGTGGCCGGTACCAGACCGCAGATCGCCCGCGCCAGCGTGGACTTGCCGCAGCCGCTTTCGCCGACGATGCCGAGCGTCTCCCCCGGCGCCAGCGAAAAGCCGACCTCGTCCACGGCATGCACGGTGCGGCGCCGGCCGAGACCGCCGACCCGGAAGTGCACCGTCAGCTGCTCGACCTCAAGCAGCGGCGTCATCGAAGCCTCGCAGGTGGCAGCGCTTGATATGGTTCGGGCCGACCGTGCTCGGTGGCGGATTCTGTGTATCGCACGGCGCGAATCGGTACGCGCAGCGCGGGTGGAACGGGCAGCCGGGGGGGCGGGCCTGCGGCGAGGGCGGCGCGCCGGGGATGGTCGCCAGGCGCTCGCCGGCGGCATCCAACCGCGGCAGGGCATGCAGCAGACCGCGGGTGTAGGGATGCTGCGGCGCGGCGAACAGGGCATCGGTCTCGGCCTGCTCGGCCAGCTCGCCGGCGTACATCACCAGCACCCGGTCGCACAGCCCGGCGACTACGCCAAGGTCGTGGCTGATGAAGATGATGGCGGTGCCGAAGTCGTGCTGCAGACTCTTGAGCAGGGCCAGGATCTGCGCCTGCACGGTGACGTCCAGCGCCGTGGTGGGTTCGTCGCAGATCAGCAGCTGCGGCTGGCACAGCAGCGCCATGGCGATCATCACGCGCTGGCGCATGCCGCCGGAGAACTCGTGCGGGTACTGGCGGGCGCGGCGGGCGGCGTCGGGGATGCGCACGGCCTCGAGCATCTCGATGGCCTGGTGACGTGCCTGGCGCCAGCCGGCGCCACGATGCTGCATCAGCACCTCGGCGAGCTGGCGCTCCACCCGCAGGTAGGGGTTGAGCGCGGTCATCGGATCCTGGAACACCATGCCGATGTGGTTGCCGCGCAGATTCTGCAAGCGGCCCTCCGGTGCGCCCAGCAGCTGCTCGCCCTGGAACAGCGCGCTGCCGGCCACGCGGGCGTTGTCCGGCAGCAGGCCCATCAGCGCGAGCACGCTCTGGCTCTTGCCGGAACCGGACTCGCCGACGATGCCCAGCGTCTCCCCCGGCGCCAGTGCATAGCTCAGCTCGCGCACGGCGAGTACCTCGCCCGCCTCGGCGGCGAAGCCCACCTGCAGCCGATCGACCTCCAGCAGGCTCATCGCTGCTTCGGGTCCAGCGCGTCGCGCAGACCGTCGCCGATGAAGTTGAAACAGAACAGCGTCACCGCCAGGAACACCGCGGGGAACACCAGCAGCCAGGGCGCCGACTGCATCTGCTGAGCGCCATCGTTGACCAGCGCGCCCCAGCTGGTCTGCGGCTCCTGCACGCCGAGCCCCAGGAAGGACAGGAATGATTCGACCAGGATCACGCTCGGGATCGTCAGCGTCACGTACACCGCCACCACGCCCAGCAGGTTCGGCACGATGTGGCGGCGGATGATGGTCGGTGCCGGCACCCCGAAGCTGCGTGCCGCCTCGACGAATTCCTGCTCGCGCAGCGCCAGCGTCTG
>JAASSS010000137.1 GCA_021767745.1 Pseudomonadota bacterium | reverse complement strand
GGCGACATGCTGAAGAGATCAGCGACATGAATGAGATTGGCTCTGACAACGACCGCGTGAGAACGACCGGTCAGGCACTGCTGTTCGGCCTGCTGGCGGCGCTGGTGGCGAAGTTCGCGACCAGCGTGGTCATGAGCGCGGCGACGCGTAGTGTGCTGGCAGCGCGTGGGTTCGACGAGGGGCAGATGCGGGCGTTTTTCGCCGGTCAATTCGACTCGCCGTGGTTGGGGCTGCTCGGCATGGTGCCGGAGCTGGTGGCCGGGATGGCCGGCGGCTACGTGGCGGCGGCCAGGGCGCCGCACTTGCCGTACTGGCATGCGCTGGGTGCGGTGGCGGCAGCCGCGCTGGTGAGCCTTGCGCCGGTGCTGGGCCAGCTACCGGGGCTGATGCTAGCCGGCGCGCTCTCCGTGGCGCTCGGAGCCGGCTATGTCGGCGCCGTGATCCACAGCCTCTTTCCCCTGCGCCGGGGCTGAGACTGCGCCAGTCGGCACTGCCACCGTGGACGTATGCAACACCTCCTCGCCCGCGCGGTCGGCGACGTCCGGCAGCAACGTCAGCTGCTCGTCGGCCTTGACCAGCTCCCGCACCATGCGGTGCGCATCGTTGAGCTGGTCCAGCGCCGGAATGGCCTCGGCCGGCGTCACCTGGCCGCGCCCCGGCAACTGCAACAGAGCCTGCCGCTGCTGCTGGTAACAGGCCTTTAGCCCTTGGGCGGCAGCGGCCTCCCGGCTGCGGGCCTGCCCCAGCATCGCGATCGCCTCACGCGCCAGCGTGCCCAGCGCCCCGTCGGCGGCGGCGGGTATCTGGGGGCGCCGCTCGATGATCTGCCGCTGGTAGTCCAGCGCATCACGCAGGCTGCGCAGCACACGCAGACCGGCCGCCAACGCCTGCTGGCGCGGGTCGCCCTCCGGCAGGCGCAGGCCGCCGGCGAACTCGGCGATCTGGTTCAGCAGGGCCTCCAGCGCCAGTCGGCGCGCCGCCGAGGGTCGCCCGGCCAGCAGGGCGAGGATTTCCTCCCCCACCAGCGCCCGCGCCCGGCGCAGCTCCAGGGTCAGGGCATCCAGCGCCAGCGCCGGCGTGGCGATCAGCGTGCGGTCCAGATGCCGGGGCTGGGCCAGATCCTCCTCGGCGGTACGAAACCGATGGCGCAGGCGGGCCACCAGCGGGTCGATGAACGGCCAGAGCAGCAGCACGCCGGCGAGATTGAACAGCGTGTGGAAGATAGCCAGCAGCGTGCCGATCGGCAGCGCGTCCGGCAGGCCCTGCGATGAGCGCAGGCTGAACAGTGCCAGCAGGCCGAGCGCAAGCAGGCCGGCGACGATGTTGAACACCACGTGCGCCGCCGCCACCCGCCGCGCATTGGGCGTGGCCGACAGGGCGGCCAGCACGGCGGTGGAGGTAGTGCCGACGTTGGCTCCCACCACCGCCGCGGCCGCAGCCGTGAGCCCCACCAGCCCGCCAGCGGCGGCAGAAATGACGATGGCGATGGCGGCGCTGGAGGATTGCGTCAGTACCGTGAGCGCGAAGCCCAGGGCGAAGAACAGCGCCACGTTGAGCAGCGGGCTCGCCAACGCGCCCAGCGTCAGCTCGCCCGTCATGCCGGCGAAACCCGATTGCAGCGTATCGATGCCGACGAAGAACACACCGAAGCCGGCTGCGGCCTCGCCCAGATGGGCCAGGCGCCCGCGCAGCAGAAGCCGCGCGAGCATGCCCAGCCCGATCAATGGCAGGGCAAAGGCGGCTATCTTCAGCTCGAAGCCGACCAGAGCGACGATCCACGCCGTCATGGTGGTGCCGAGGTTGCTGCCGAAGATGACGCGCACGGCCTGGGGTAGCGAGAGCAACCCGGCGTTGACGAAACCGAGCGTGGCCACGGTGACGGCGCTGGAGGATTGCACCAGTGCCGTCACCACCACGCCGGAGAGGATGCCGCGCAGCGTGGTGCGCGTGCCGCGGCGCAGAATCTGCTGCAGCGCGCCGCCGGCGGCCTGCTGCAGACCGCCGGTCATCAGCTGCATGCCGAGCAGGAACAGTCCGATCCCGCCCAGCACGCCGAGCAGTGCGCTCATCATGCAGGCGGCGTGGACTCAGCCGCGACGGGCAAGGGCTTCCGCCAGCGCCGACCCCTCGATCAGCTCGATCTCGGCCCGTGCGGCCAGCTGGCGGGCATCCGCCGTGAACTGCCCACTGGTGACCACGAAGCCGCCGGCGGCGTCCTCACCCGCCACCCGCTGCATCACCTGGCGGACCGGCTCGGCGCCCACATGGCCGGCATCCCAGTACTTGGCGTTGACGTACCAGGTCTTGCCCTCGCGCGTCAGCCGCAGGTCCGCGTCCGACTCGTCGATTTTCTCCACGTGGTAGCCCGAGCGCCAGAAGTGATCGCTCAGGCGACTCTCGAACGCCTGCCACTGCATGGCGGCGAAATCGACGGTGGCCGGCCCCGAGGCGCGCCGGCGCACCAGAAACCACGCGCCGCCAGCGGCAACCAGCAGGACCAGGACGAAGAACACGATATCCAATGGCAGAGTCTCCTTGTCGGATGCGATCAACCGCCGCCCAGGGCCGCGAGGTTCCAGGCCGTCAGACCGAGGAACAGGGCCAGCAGCAGCGCCCCCAGCCAGCCGGCGTTGCGCCGCCAGAGCAGGGCCGCCTGCGGCCCGACCCAGGCGACCGCCAGCGCCAGGCCGTAGTAGCGGATGCCGCGGGCGAATGTCGCCGCCAGCAGGAACAGCGGCACCGGATACTGTGCCGCGCCGGCCGCCAGCATGGCCACCTGGAACGGGATGGGCGTGATGCCGACCGCGACGATGGCCCAAAAGCCATGGGCCTCGAACAGCGCCACGAAGCGTTTCCAGGCCGCCTCGTAGCCGAACAGTTCGACCAAGGGATGGCCGATGCCGTTCCAGGCGAGATAGCCCACTGCATAGCCCGCCACCGCGCCGATCAGGCAACCCAGCAACACCAGCGTCGCGATCCACCACAGGCGCCGGCGGTTGGCGACCATGTACGGCACCAGCAGCAACTCCAGCGGCACCGGCAGCACGGTCGCCTCCAGCGCCGAGAGCACGGTGATGCCCCACAGCCCGCGCCGGGAATGCAGCCAGCGCTGTGCCCACGCCGGCGCGCTCACGCTGGCTGGCGAGGCGGCCCGGCGTGGGCCGCCGCGTCCGGCTGGTGCAGCAGGGGCGCGGCGTGCTGCAGGCCCAGGGCGGCCATCTGCCGGCGGATCCACGCCTGCCGCCGGGTCAAGCTCGCGGACGGCCGGTCGATGCGCGACAGGCTCGGCGTCGGCAGTACCGCCGCCAGCCAGGCAGCCTGTTCGGCATCGAGTTCGGCGGCGCTGAGGCCGAAATGCGCCCGCGCCGCGGCTTCGGCGCCAAAGACCGCCGGGCCGAACTGGGCGATGTTCAAGTACAGCTCCATGATGCGCGACTTGGGCAGCAGCAGCTCGAGCCACAGCGCGTACCACGCCTCGATGAGCTTGCGCAGCCAGCTGCGGCCCGGCCACAGGAACAGGTTCTTCGCCGTCTGCTGGGTGATGGTGCTGGCACCGCGCAGCCGCTCGCCCCGCAGGCGCGCGTAGACCGCCTCGCGCAGCTCGATCAGATCGAAGCCACGGTGCTGCACGAAACGCTGGTCCTCCGCGGCGATCACCGCCAGCACCAGCCAGGGCGAGATCGACTCCAGTGCCACCCACTCGTGCTGTCCGCCGCCGGCCACCTGCATGTAAACGGTGGTGGGCGGCGCGACCACCCGCAGCAGCAGCACCGGCAGCACGGACACGACCAGCAGCGCCGGCAGCACGAGCAGGGCGGCCAGCAGCCAGCGTCGGCCGCGGCGCCTGGTGCGCCGGCTCACGACTGCCTCCCGGACCGGGGCTTCGGGGTGCTCGAGAGCGACGGCCGCCGCCTAGAGCCGCTCGGGCAGCTGCGCCCGGACCGCGTCGGCATCCTCACGCACGACGTTCTTGTCGACCTCTCCGGCCAGCACCTGGCGCAGCGGTTCGGGGTACTGCTCGCGCAGCCGACCGAGGAAGGCCGGCGCAGCGACGACGTAGAGCCGGTCGAACCGGCCCTCGGCCCGGGCCCGGGCCAGCGCGTCGATCAGCTCGCGCGCGAACACCTCGGCCTCGTGATCCTTCGGGCTGGTGCCATAGTCGGTGGCGTGGCGACCCTGGCCCGCGCTGTCGAAGACGCGGCCGGGCTGATCGGTCACCAGGTCCTCGTTGTGCTGGCGGGCCTCGGGGTGGACGAGCACCTGCTGCTGGCGCAGCGGCCCGTGGGGTCCCTCAGCCTGCCATATCACTGCGCCGGCGCTGTTGGCGGCCACGATCCAGATCGTATCGCTCATGTTGCTCTCCCCTCGTCGATCCGGCGGGTTCGACCGGCGGCGTATCGCCGCCGTGTTGCCGGGCTGGAAAGTCTAACGCCGTGTGGCGGCGGCGAAACGTTGCGGCGTCAGCCGCCAGCCGCCGGGGCCGGCTTCCAGCAGTACCCAGCTCGGGCCGCCGTGGGTGCGGGCCCGGCCGGCGGCGCCGGGATTGACGATCCAGGGCAGCGTCTCGGTCTCCAGCGTGAGTCGATGGCTGTGGCCGTAGACGATGGCACGGGCCGTCGGCCAGCGGG
>JAASSS010000032.1 GCA_021767745.1 Pseudomonadota bacterium | reverse complement strand
CTGGCGCCGGACCTGATCGTGCTGGCCGGCTTCATGCGCGTGCTGAGCGCGCCGCTGGTCGAGCGTTACACCGGCCGCATGCTCAACATCCATCCCTCGCTGCTGCCGGCCTATCGCGGCCTGCACACCTACGAGCGGGCGCTTGCGGACGGCCAGCGCTGGCACGGCACCACGGTCCACTTCGTCGCCCCCGAGGTGGATGGCGGCCCCTCGATCCTGCAGGCGCGGGTTCCCGTGCTGGCCGACGACACGCCGGCCACGCTGCAGGCGCGTGTGCAGCGCCAGGAGCATGTGATCTACCCGCAGGTGGTGGAATGGTTCGTGCGCGACCGCCTGCGCTGGCACCCGCGTGGCCCGCTGCTGGACGGCGTGCTGCTGGAGACGCCGCTGATGCTCGATGAACCGGCGGGGCCGGCGGCATGAGCAGGCGCCGAAGCGGCCGGCTGGCACTGCTCGCGCTCCTGCTCGGCGCGGCGATGACGGTGCTGGCGGCGGATCGGACGCTCGCGCCGGCAGCGTACGAGGCGAGCTATCGGGTGCACTACGGGCCGGTCTCGGTCGGCACCATCGACTACGAGCTCGCCCCGGCCGGTGAGGATCGCTGGCTGTTTCGCGGCGAGGCGCATCCCTCGGCCTGGGCCGGCTGGCTGCCGGTGGACTCGCTGAACGAGCGCAGCCATTTCCGCTACCGCGACGGCCGGCTGCTGCCCGAGCGCTACGAGACCCGCGGCCAGACCGACGAGGGGCCGATGGCCCGCGCGCTGGTGTTCGACACTTCGGGCCGGCGCGTGGCGGTGCACCGGGACGGGCAGCTGCGCAAGACGCTGGAGGTGCCGGCCGGCACGTACGATCCCGCCCTGCTGCAGCTCGTGCTGCGCCACGAGGTCGCCCGCGGCGAGCGCACCATCAGCTATCGGTTCGTCGACGGCGGCAAGCTCAAGACCTATCGCTTCGAAGTGCAGGGCGAGGAGCCACTGGATACGCCGGCCGGTCTGTTCGACACGGTGCGCCTCGCGCGGGTGGACGACCCGGACAAGCGCAGCGTGCTGTGGCTGGCGCCGGCGCTGGACTACCTGCCGGTGCAGTTCGAGCAGCGCGAGGCGGGTCGGCCGACGGTGCGCCTGGCGCTGCGCGAACTCGACCGCGGCTGATCGCCGGCGTGCTCAGGCGCGCGGCAGCGTGACGCCCGTCTGCCCCTGATACTTGCCGCCGCGGTCGCGATAGCTGGTCTCACAGGGCTCGTCGGACTCGAAGAACAGCATCTGCGCCACGCCCTCGTTGGCGTAGATCTTCGCCGGCAGGGGCGTGGTGTTGGAAAACTCCAGCGTCACGTAGCCCTCCCACTCCGGTTCGAGCGGCGTCACGTTGACGATGATGCCGCAGCGCGCATAGGTGCTCTTGCCGAGGCAGATCGTCAGCACGCTGCGGGGAATGCGGAAGTACTCCACCGTGCGCGCCAGGGCGAAGCTGTTGGGCGGGATGATGCAGACCTCGCCCTTGAAGTCGACGAAGCTCGTCTCGCTGAACTGCTTCGGATCGACCACCGCCGAATTGATGTTGGTGAAGATCTTGAAGTCATCGGCACAGCGCACGTCGTAGCCGTAGCTGGAGGTGCCGTAGGAGATCGCCTTGTCGCCCGACTGGCGCGTCTTCACCTGCCCCGGCTCGAAGGGTTCGATCATGCCGTGGGCCTCGGCCATGCGCCGGATCCAGCGGTCGGATTTGATGCTCATCTGCCTTCCTTGTGCCCGGCCCGCCCGGCGGCGGACGCCGCTTCAGTCGTCGAGCATCCGGATCGCCGGGAACGCCGCCTGCTCGTTGCCGCCACGCAGCAGCCGCGCCGAGGCCTCGCGCGCGATCGCCCGGTAACGCGCCGCCAGCTCGCTGTCCGGCTCGGCGACCACCGTCGGCCGGCCGTTGTCGGCCTGCTCGCGGATACGCAGGTCCAGCGGCAGGCTGCCCAGCAGCGGCACATCGTACTGGGCGGCCAGCCGCTCGCCGCCGGCGGTGCCGAAAATCGGCTCCTCGTGACCGCAGTGGCTGCACACGTGGGTGCTCATGTTCTCGACCACACCCAGCACCGGCACCTCCACCTGCTGGAACATCTTCAGTCCCTTGCGGGCGTCGAGCAGGGCGATGTCCTGCGGCGTGGTGACGATGATCGCCCCGCTCAGCGGAATCTGCTGCGCCAGCGATAGATGGATGTCGCCCGTGCCCGGCGGCAGATCCACCACCAGGAAATCCAGGTCGTCCCAGTCGGTCTCGCGCAGCAGCTGGTTCAGCACCTGCGTCACGATCGGGCCACGCCAGATCGCCGGTGTCTCGGCATCGATCAGATAGCCGACCGACATGCTCTGCACGCCATAGCGCACCACCGGCGCCATGCGCTTGCCGCCGCCGTGCGCCTCGGCCTTGACCATGGCACCGAGCATGCGCGGCTGACTCGGCCCGTAGATGTCGGCGTCCAGGATGCCGACACGCGCGCCCTCCGCCGCCAGCGCCAGCGCCAGGTTCACCGCCGTGGTGGACTTGCCGACGCCGCCCTTGCCGGAGGCGACCGCGATCAGGTTGCGGATGCCCGGCAGCGGTGGCCGGCCGCGGGCGGCGGCGTGCGTCGGGATCTCCACCGCCACGTCCACGTGGGCACGGGTCACGCCCGGCAGCGCCTCGAGCTGCGTGCGCAGCCGCCCGGCGAGCGCCTGGCCGGCGCTGAGCCCGGCGTAGGGCAGCACCAGCCGCACCCCGACTGCATCGCCTTCCACCTGCAGCTCGCGCACCAGCCGGGCGCTGAGCAGGTCGGCGTCGAGGTAGGGGTCGCGTTCGCGGGCGAGCAGGTCGGTGACGGCGGTCTCGTCAATCATGCGCGATTCCCGGCAGGGCGTGGCAGCGGCGGCCCCGCATGATATGGCATACTCGGCCGATTGCCCACGACGCCCGGCGGCCGCTCCGTGCCTCCCGCCGTGGCCGCCTCCGCCGCCGGCACGGCGGCATCGACCCGATCGCCCATGACCGCTGCCGCTGCCGAACACGCCGTTCCCCGACGCATCCTGGTCACCAGCGCGCTGCCCTACGCCAACGGGCCGCTGCACCTGGGGCACATGGTGGAGGCGATCCAGACCGACATCTGGGTGCGCTTCCAGCGGCTGCGCGGGCACGAGTGTCGCTACGTCTGCGCCGAGGACGCGCATGGCACGCCGATCATGCTGCGGGCCGAGCAGGCTGGGGTCACGCCCGAGGCGCTGGTGGCGCAGATGCATGAGGCGCATCAGCAGGTTCTGGCCACCTTCGGCATCAGCCTCGACAATTTTTACACTACGCATTCCCCCGAGAACCGGCACTTCGCGGAGCTGATCTACACGCGGCTGCGCGATGCCGGGCACATCGCCCGGCGCACGATCCGCCAGGCCTACGACGCCGAACGCGGCCTGTTCCTGCCGGATCGCTTCATCCGCGGCGACTGTCCCCGCTGCGGCGCGCCGGACCAATACGGCGATTCCTGCGAGGCCTGCGGCGCCACCTATGCGCCGACGGAGCTGAAGAACGCCGTCTCGGTGCTCTCCGGCAGCCGGCCGGTGCAGCGCGAGTCCGAGCATTATTTCTTTCAGCTCGGCCACTTCGAGACGCAGCTGCGCGAGTTCATGGCCAGCGGCGCGCTGCAGCCGGCAGTGGTACGCAAGCTCGAAGAATGGTTCGAGGCGGGCCTGGCAGACTGGGACATCTCCCGCGACTCGCCCTACTTCGGCTTCGAGATTCCCGACGCGCCCGGCAAATTCTTCTACGTCTGGCTGGACGCGCCGATCGGCTACATGGCGAGCTTCGCCAACCTCTGCGCCCGCGAGGGCCTGGACTTCGACGCCTGGTGGCAGCCGGGCAGCGACACCGAGCTGTATCACTTCATCGGCAAGGACATCGCCTACTTCCACACGCTGTTCTGGCCGGCGATGCTGCAGGGCGCCGGCTTTCGCCCGCCGAGCGCCGTGTTCGTTCACGGTTTTCTGACCGTCGACGGGCAGAAGATGTCGAAGTCACGCGGCACGTTCATCCAGGCGGCGACCTTCGCCCGACACCTGCCGCCGGAGACGCTGCGCTACTACTTCGCCGCCAAGCTGGGCGAGGGCGTGGACGATCTGGACCTGAGCTTCGCCGACTACACCCAGCGCATCAACGCCGACCTGGTGGGCAAGCTGGTGAACATCGCCAGCCGCTGTGCCGGCTTCGTGCACAAGGCGGGCGCTGGCCGGCTGGCCGGCGCGCTCGCCGATCCGGCACTGCAGCAGGTCTTCGTCGAGGCGGCGGACATCCTGGCTGCGGACTACGAGCAGCGCCGCTACGGCAAGGCGGTGCGCCAGATCATGGCGCTGGCGGATCGCGCCAACGAATACATCGCCGAGGCGGCGCCCTGGCAGCGCATCAAGCAGCCCGATGGCGCCGCCGAGGCGCTGGCGACCAGCAGCCAGGGGATCAACCTGTTCCGCCTGCTGGTGCTCTATCTCAAGCCGGTGCTGCCCGAGCTGGCGGCGCAGGTCGAAGCCTTCCTGCAGATCCCGCCGCTGCGCTGGGACGATCACCGCACGCCGCTGCTCGATCACGCCATCGGCCCCTATCGGCCGCTGGCCCAGCGCATCGACCCCAATGCCATCGAGGCCCTCATGCAAGACGCCCGCCAGGACCTGGCCGCTGCCGCGCCACCGGCCGCCCAGTCGGCCACGCCGGCAGATGCCGCACAGCCCGCGCCGATCGCCGAGCAGATCGCGTTCGACGACTTCGCCCGCATCGACTTGCGCATCGCCCGCATCGTTGCCGCCGAGCACGTGGAGGGGGCGGACAAGCTGCTGCGCCTGACGCTCGACATCGGCCTCGGCGAGCGGCAGGTGTTCGCCGGCATCAAGGCGGCCTACGAGCCGGCCAGCCTGGTCGGCCGGCTGACGGTGATGGTGGCCAATCTGGCGCCGCGCAAGATGCGTTTCGGGCTCTCCGAGGGCATGGTGCTGGCGGCCGGACCCGGCGGCGGCGAGCTGTTCCTGCTGTCGCCGGACGAGGGCGCGCAGCCCGGCATGCGCGTGAAGTGAGGCCATGGGCGAGCTCGGCCTGATCCTGATCGGCGCCGTTCTGGTCAACAACTTCGTGCTGACGCAGTTCCTCGGCCTGTGTCCGCTGATGGGAGCCTCGCGACAGCGCGGCGCCGCCGTGGGCCTGGCAATGGCGACCGGCTTCGTGCTGACGCTCGCGGCCCTGCTGAGCCACCTGCTGCACGCGCTCGTGCTGGCGCCGCTGTCATTGGAATTCCTGCGCACGCCGGCGTTCATCCTGGTGATCGCCGGGGCGGTCCAGTTCACCGAGCTGTTCGTCCGCTATGCCAGTCCTGTGCTGCACGCCACGCTCGGCGTCTACCTGCCGCTGATCGCCAGCAACTGCGCCGTGCTCGGCGTGGCGCTGCTCGCGCAGCAGGAATCGCTCTCGCTGCTCGGCAGCGCGCTCTACGGAGCCGGCGCGGCGGCGGGCTTCGGCCTGGTGATGGTGCTGTTCGCCGAGCTGCGCGAACGCATCGCGGCGGCGGACGTGCCGGCCCCCTTCCAGGGTGCCTCGGTGGCCCTGATCACCGCCGGCATCATGTCGCTGGCCTTTCTCGGCTTTCGCGGCTTCGGCGGCCTGTAGATGCTGGCGGCCCTGCTCGCGCTCGGCGGCCTCGGCGCCGCCACCGGCGGCGCGCTGGCGCTGGCGGCGCGGCGTCTGCCGCCCGATGCCGACGGCCTGGTCCGCCGCATCGACGCGCAGCTGCCGCAGACACAGTGCGCGCAATGCGGCTACCCCGGCTGCCGCCCCTACGCCGAGGCCATCGCCGCCGGCGAGGCGCCCATCAACCGCTGTCCACCGGGCGGTGAGCGGCTGGTGACCACGCTGGCCGCGCTGCTCGATCGGCCCGCCCTGCCCGTGGCAGGCGCCGCACCGGCACCCGCCCAGGTCGCCGTGATCGATCCGGAGCGCTGCATCGGCTGCGCGCTCTGCCTGCCCGCCTGTCCGGTGGATGCCATCGTCGGTGCCCATCGCTACCTGCACGCGGTGCTGCCGGCCGTGTGCACCGGCTGCGAACTGTGCCTTTCGCCCTGCCCGGTCGACTGCATCACGCTGCAGCCGGCGGCGGCACCGGCCGGGAGCCCCACCGCCGACGTCCTGCCGGCACGACCGTCGGCGACCGGCGGCGGCTGAGCCGGCCGATGGTCGAGATCGAACCGACACCGCACCGCTTCCCGGGCGGGCTGACGCTGCCCGGCCACAAGGCAGCGCTGCAGACGGCGCCGATCGAAGTGCTGCCGCTGCCGGACGAGCTGGTGCTGCCGCTGCGCCAGCATCCGGGCGCCCCGGCGCTACCGCTGGTCGCCGTGGGCCAGCGGGTCGAGGCCGGCGAGCGCATCGCGGCCGCACCCGATCCGCTGACGGCCGATCTGCACGCACCGGCCGAGGCCACGGTCGTCGCGCTGGAGCGGCGGGCGCTGATCGGCGCGCCGGACGCGCAGGGCCAGTGCCTGGTGCTGGCCTGCGCCGCGCCTGGCAGCCGCGGCGAGCCGCCGGCGGCAGACCCCGGCGCCGGCGCCATCGACACGCCGGCGGCGCAGATCCGCCGCCGGCTGGCCGCCGCGGGCGTGGCCGGCCAGGGCGGCGCGGCCTTCCCGGCGGCGACCAAGGCCGGCGTCGCCAGCGCCAGCCAGCCCCGGCTGCTGATCCTGAACGGCGCCGAGTGCGAGCCCTACGTCGCCTGCGACGAGGCGCTGCTGCGCACGGGCGCGGCCGCGGTGCTGCGCGGCGCCGAGTGGCTGCGCCGCGCTGCCGGCGCGACCGCCGGTGTGATCGCCATCGAGGCGGACAAGGCCGCCGCACTGGCAGCCATGGCGGCGGCCCTTGCGGCCACCGGCTGGACGCACTGGCGGCTGCAGCGCCTGCCGGTGCGCTATCCGGCCGGCGCCGAGCGCCAGCTCATCCAGCTCGTGACCGGCGAAGAGCTCGGCGCCGGGCGCCTGCCGGCGGAAGCCGGCATCGTCTGCCACAACGTCGGCACGGCCTACGCCGCCTGGCAGGCGCTGGAGCAGGACCGGGCGATGACGCACCGGGTGGTCACCGTCACCGGCGGCGGCGTGGCCCGGCCGGCCAACGTGCTGGCGCCGATCGGCACGCCGCTGGCGACGCTGATCGAGTTCTGCGGCGGCTACACGGCGTTGGCCCACCGGCTGATCGTCGGCGGGCCGCTCACCGGCGTGGCGGTGGCGGACGATGCCCGCCCGATCACCAAGGGCACCCACTGCGTACTGGTCGCGGCGCCGGCGGATCTGTCCAACCCGGGCCCGGAGCGCGCCTGCATCCGCTGCGGCGACTGCGTCGCCGTCTGCCCGGCCCGGCTGCTGCCGCAGCAGCTTCTGCAGGCGGCGCGCCGCGACGAGGACGACGAGCTGGCGCGCCAGCGGCTGTTCGACTGCATCGAATGTGGCCTGTGCGCCCACGTCTGCCCGAGCCACATCCCGCTGGTCGCGCACTACCGCCGGGCCAAGGCGTTGGTGCGCGGCCGCCAGCGCGATGCCGCCGCCGCGGCCCAAGCCAAGGCCCGCTACGAGGCCCGCGAGCGGCGACTGGCCGCCGAGGCCGCCGAACTGGCCGCGGCGCGAGAGGCCCGCCGCCCTGGCCGCCCGGCGGCGCCGAGCGAGGTCGGCCAGGCGCAGGACCGGCGCGCGGCGATCCAGGCGGCGCTCGACCGGGCGCGGGCCCGCGCGCAGCAGAAGCCGGCGGACGCGCCACCGGACGAGGAGCCGCCCGCCTCGTGAGACAGTTCGAGCTCGCCCCGGCGCCGCATACCCACGTGGCGCGCGATGTCACCCGGGTCATGCGCCAGGTGCTGCTGGCGCTGCTGCCCTCGGTGCTGCTGGCCAGCCTGCTGCTGGGTATCGGCGCGCTCCTGAATCTGCTGCTGGCGATCGGCTTTGCGGTGCTGGTGGAGGCCTACTGCCTGCGCCTGCGCGGCCGGCCGGTCTGGTCGACGCTGCAGGACGGCAGCGCCGTGGTCAGCGGCGCCCTGCTGGCGATGGCCCTGCCGCCACTGCTGCCCTGGTGGATCACGCTGTGCGGGGTGATCGTCGCCATCGCGCTCGGCAAGCACCTCTATGGCGGCCTGGGAATGAACCCGTTCAACCCGGCGATGCTCGGCTATGTGGTGCTGATCGTGTCCTTCCCGGTGTTCATGACCCGCTGGCCGGACGCGGTGGCGCCGGCGCCCGGGCCCTGGCCGGTGCTGCACTACACGCTCACCGGCACGCTGCCCGCCTCGACGCAGCTCGATGCGATCACCGGAGCCACGCCGCTGGATCATCTGCGCAATCAGCTGCGTCTGGCCTGGACCTGGAGCGAGATCCGCGCGGGCGTCTACTACGGGCCGCTCGGCGGCGCGAAGTGGCAGTGGCTGAACCTCGCCTGGCTGGCCGGCGGGCTGTGGCTGATGTCCCGGCGCATCGTGCGCTGGCAGATCCCGGTGGCACTGCTGGCCGGGCTGACGCTGCCGAGCCTGGTGTGCACGCTCGTGGCACCGGACCGCTTCCCCGGGCCGATGCTGCACCTGTTCAGCGGCGCGACCATGCTCGGCGCGTTCTTCATCGCCACCGATCCGGTGTCGGCCAGCACCACGCCGCGCGGCCGGCTGATCTACGGCTTCGGCATCGGCGTGCTGCTGTGGCTGATCCGCAGCTTCGGCAGCTATCCGGATGCGGTGGCCTTCAGTGTGCTACTGATGAACCTGGCGGTTCCGCTGATCGACCGGCACACCCTGCCGCGGCGCTACGGCGCACCGCGCGCGTGAGCGAGCCGCTGCCCACGCCCTGGCGGGCGGCCGCGACGCTGGCGGTGGTGGCCGCGCTCAGCGCGCTCCTGATCGGCCTGACCTGGCAGCTGACCGAGGCACCGATCCGGCGCAACGAGGCGGCGGTGCTGCGCGCCGCGCTCGACGCCGTGCTGCCGCCCGGCGAGGGCGAGGTGCAGACGCTGACGATGCCGGCGGCGCCGGCGCTCGGCCATGCGGCGGCCTTCACGCTCTGGCGCCGGGTGGGGGCCGGCCAAGTGCAGGCGCTCGCGCTGCCGGTCACCCGGCGCGACGGTTACAGCGGCGACATCGCCCTGCTGGTGGGCATCGATCCGGACGGCGAGGTCACCGGGGTGCGGGTGCTGGCGCATCGGGAAACGCCGGGGCTGGGCGACAAGATCGAGCACACCCGCAGCGACTGGATCACGGCCTTTCGCGGCCGCTCACTCGGCGATCCGCCGCCAGCGCAGTGGGGGGTGCGGCCGGAGGGCGGCGCCTTCGATGCCTTCACCGGCGCCACCATCACGCCGCGCGCGGTGGTTCACGGCGTTCGCGATGCGCTGATATATTTCGAGCGCCATCGCGCCGCGCTGCTCGCGCCGCCGCCGCCCGTCCCGACCGACTGATCCGCCGATGTCCGCAACTCCACCGACCGCTTCGCTGCTGCGCGAGGGCCTGTGGCACCAGAACCCGGCGCTGGTGCAGCTGCTGGGGCTGTGCCCGCTGCTGGCCGTCAGCACCAGCGCGATCAACGGCGTGGGGCTGGGGCTGGCGACGCTGTTCGTGCTGCTGGGCAGCAGCCTGGCGGTGTCGGCGAGCCGACAATGGGTGGCCCGCGAGATCCGCCTGCCGGTGTTCGTGCTGATCATCGCCACCCTGGTGACGATGGTGGAACTGCTGCTGCGCGCCTACACGCCGGGGCTGTTCCGGGCGCTCGGCATCTTCGTGCCGCTGATCGTCACCAACTGCCTGATCCTCGGCCGCGCGGAGGCGTTCGCCTCCCGCGTCGGCTGGCGCCCGGCGGCGCTCGACGCGCTGGCGATGGGGCTGGGCTTCATGCTGGTGCTGGTGGTGCTGGGGGCGCTGCGCGAGCTTGTCGGCGCCGGTACGCTGCTGGGCGATGCGGAGCGGCTGTTCGGCCCGGGCGGGCGCGGGCTCGGCGTGCATCTGCTGCCGGGCGATGCCGGCTTCCTGCTGGCCCTGTTGCCGCCCGGGGCCTTCATCGGCCTGGGGCTGCTGATCGCCCTGCGCAACCACTACCGCCTGCGGCGTGCCGGTGCGGCGCCGGCCGAGGCATTGCCCGGCGCTGCGCCGGCGTGAACGCCGCCAAGCGCGAGGCGATCTTCGCCCGTTTCGCCGCCGCCGAGCCGGAACCGGCCGGTGAACTTCACTGGCGTACGCCCTTCGAACTCTTGATCGCGGTGATTCTCTCCGCGCAGGCCACCGATGTCAGCGTCAACAGGGCAACGGCCGGCCTGTTCGCCGAGGCTGACACGCCGGCGACAATGCTCAAACTCGGGGAGGCCGGTCTGAAGCGCCATATCCGCCATATCGGGCTGTACAACGCCAAGGCTCGCAACGTGCTCGCCACCTGCGAGCGGCTGCTGCGCGAGCACGAGGGGCAGGTGCCGCGGCAGCGGGCCGCGCTGGAGGCGCTGCCCGGAGTCGGGCGCAAGACAGCGAACGTGGTGCTGAACGTGGCCTTCGACCAGCCGCTGATCGCGGTGGACACCCACGTGTTCCGGGTCGCCAACCGCACGCGGCTGGCGCCGGGTGCAACGCCGCTGGCGGTGGAGCGCAAGCTCGCCCGCGTGGTGCCGAAGGCCTACCGCCGCCACGCGCATCACTGGCTGATCCTGCACGGGCGCTACGTCTGCAAGGCGCGCCGTCCGGCCTGCGCGAGCTGCCTGATCCACGATCTGTGCGAATACCCGGACAAGACGACCGCGGCGACGGCCGCCTGAGCGGGCGCGGATGCTGGGCCAGGATCGCGACTCGATGCGCCGGCAGTTCGCCGCCGCCTGGGCGAAGGCCCGCGCCGGCCAACCGCTGACGGCGCTGGAGCACCAGCTCGTCGACGTGATCGCAGCGCATCCGGAGTATCAGCCACTGCTGGAGGGCACGCCGGACCTGCTGCAGCGGGAGTTCGACCCCGATGCGGGCGAGGGCAATCCCTTCCTGCACATGGGGCTGCACCTGGCGATCCGCGAACAGGTGGCGACCGACCGGCCGGCGGGCATACGCGCCATCCATCAGCGTCTGACGCGCCGGCTCGGCGATCCGCAGGCCGCCGAGCACCAGATGATGGAATGCCTGGGCCTGGCGCTGTGGGAGTCGCAGCGCTTTGGCCGACCGCCGGACGAGCTGAGCTATCTGCACTGCCTGCGTCGCCTCGGCTGACCTCGCAGCGGCGCGGTGACATCGCCGGCCGGCTGCGGCAGGCTGCCCGTACACCCCATCCAAGGAGAACGCCAATGGCCCGGATTCTGGTGCTCTACTACTCCAGCTACGGCCACGTCGAGCAGCTGGCCCACGCCGCCGCCGAAGGTGTCGGTCAGGTCGAAGGCGCCGAGGCGCTCGTCAAGCGAGTGCCGGAGGTGGTGCCCGTGGATATCGCCCGGGATGCCGGCTACAAGCTCGAGCAGCCGGCGGCGGTCGCCACGGTGGACGAGCTGGCGGACTACGACGGCGTGATCTTCGGCACGCCGACCCGCTTCGGCAACATGGCCTCGCAGATGAAGCAGTTCCTGGATCAGGCCGGCGGCCTGTGGGCGCAGGGCAAGCTGGTCGGCAAGGTCGGTTCGGTCTTCACCTCCACGGCGACCCAGCACGGCGGCCAGGAGAGCACGCTGCTCTCCTTCCACAACGTGCTGCTGCACCTGGGCTTCGTGATCGTCGGCCTGCCCTACAGCTTTCCCGGCCAGATGGGCGTGGAGGAGATTCACGGCGGCACCCCCTACGGCGCCAGCACCATCGCCGGCCCGGACGGCAGCCTGCAGCCGAAGGCGGTGGATCTGGAGGCAGCCCGCTTCCAGGGCCGGCACGTCGCGGACATCACCCGGCGCCTCACCGCCGGATGAGCCCCCTGCCCGGCAGGCACGTGGGCGCGACCGGCCCGACCTCGGCGGCGCGTCCGCCGGGCCGGCCCGCCAACGTGGCGCGGCGCGCATGACGCTGCTGCGACTGCCGCACGCGCGGCCGACGGTCATCCTGTTCGACTGGCACGCCACCCTGGTCGACACCAAGGACGCGATGTACCACGCCGTCGACGACGTGCTGCCGAAGCTGGTCGACACCGGGCTGATCGAGCGGCTGGTGAAGGCGGAGGATTCCAAGACGGTGGAGGACGCCAAGCTCGTCAAGTACGTGCGCGCCCACCACCGCCTGCATCCGCGCATCAAGCTGGAGCGCAAGATCTCGCGCACGGACATCTTCGAACTGCTGTTCGGCGCGGACGAGCAGGCCAAGCGCGAGGCGCACCGGCTGTTCGACGCCAGCTACCGGCAGCACTTCGGCGAGATCGAACCGCTCGAGCCCGAGGCGCGGACGCACCTGCAGGCGCTGCAGGCTCTCGGCGTGCGCCTGGGCGTGCTGTCCAATCGCAGCCGCGAATTCATGGAGCGCGAGATCGACACCATCGACGGCACCGGCTGGCGGGCGCTGTTCGAAACCATGGTCTGTGGGGATGATGTGGCCGCCCGCAAGCCGGCGCCGGACCTGCTGCTCAAGGCGTTGGCCGACCTCGGCGTCGCGCCCGGACCCGGCTGCTGGTATGTCGGCGACAGCACGACCGACGTCGTCGCTGCCAAGCTGGCGCAGGTCACCTCGATTTTCTACAACGGCGCCGGCTGGGACCGGAACTGGATCGACAGGATCTTTCCCGGCACCGTGCGCCACCCGCACCAGCCCGACGGGGTGATCCGGGATCTGCCCGAACTGCTGCGCACGGTCCGCCTGTTCCTGGATGGGGTGTCGGGCGACGGCAAGCCGGGAACCGGAACGAGCGCCGGCTGATCCTCGACCTCGGCCGTGCGGCCTGCGAAGGTGGCCGAAAGAAGGGCCCCGCAGGGCCCTTCGGTGAGCCGGCGTTCTAGCCGCCCTTCAGCATCTGCTTGAAGTCCCCGTCATGCGCGCCGCTGACCTCCCCCTGCAGCACGGCCTGAGGGGTGACGTCGGCGCCGTACCAGGCACGGTTCTCTTCAGCATCCCAGCGCACATCGGTGACGCTCAGCGACGCCGTACCGAACGCGCCTTCGGCGTCTGACCAGACGATGACATCGCCCTCGCCATCACCCAATGCCTCGCCCGTGCGCGCCGACCAGTCGATGAACGTGAGGCCGGCCTCGGCATTCAACGAGAAGTTGTTCTGCTCCATGAAGCCGTCCAGCGCCTGCTCGGACATCATCACCAGCACGAGCCTGCCCGCTTCCACGCCTGCCTCGGCGCCCAGGCTGATGCCGCCGAGGTTGTAAAACAGCGGGCCGCTCCAGTCAGCGCCCTGGCGCGCTACCAAAATCCCCTCGCCGCCCTGGCCGCCCTGGCCGCCGACGATCAGGCCCGCGCGCGCGTAGGAGGGGACGATGAAAATGGCTTTGGCCTGCGCCAGCACGTCCTTGGCGCCCGCAGTCTCCTGCTTCATCTGCCGCAGCGTCTGGGCGGCCTCCTGCGCGGTTTGGCGTGCCTCGGCCAATGGACCGCCGTCCTCCTGCTGCGTGTCATCAGCCATCTGCGCCTGCGGCGCATCCTGCATCGGCCGCTGATCCTGAGCGTGGAGCGCCCCGATACCGGCGGTCGAGATCGCCGCGGCGGCGCAGCCCATCAACACGTATCTGTTCAGTTCCATGTTCGCTCCCACTCGCATGTCCTCGTTTGTCCGGACGGTTGCCCTCCGGTGGAGCATCTGCTCCGGGGCATTCGACGGGCGCGTCCGACACCAGCTCCCTGCCCGTACCCTGGCTGCCCACCGGTGATGGGGGGAGATCAGATATCCGACGCGTTCCAAGCCACGGCGACTGCGTCGGCCTGGAGCGCCGCGGCGGCGTGGGCGGGTCGACCCAGTTGCCAGTCCCGCAGGCTTGTGCCTGACTTCAGACAACAGCGCCCGTACCGCCGCGACGAGGTAACGAGGGATGACGGACGACAACGACTACGACGTGCTGGTGATCGGCGCCGGACTGTCCGGCATCGGCGCCGGCGTGCACCTGCGAGAGCGCTGCCCGAACAAGCGCTTCGCGATCCTGGAGGGGCGTGAACGCACCGGTGGCACCTGGGACCTGTTCCGCTACCCCGGCGTGCGTTCGGACTCGGACATGTTCACGCTCGGCTACCCGTTCCGGCCCTGGCAGGACACCCGCACCATCGCGCCGGGCGAGGCCATCCTCGACTACATCCGCCAGACGGCGCAGGAATACGAGCTCGGCCGTCACGTCCAGCTGCAACGGCGGGTGCGCCGGGCGAGCTGGTCTTCGGCAACGGCGCGCTGGACGGTCGAGGCCGACGCCGGCGAGCGCGGCGAGCTCGTGCGCTACACCTGCAACTTCCTGTACCTGTGCAGCGGCTACTACCGCTACGAGCACGGCTACCTGCCCGAGTTTCCTGATGCCGACACCTTCCGCGGGCCGCTGATCCACCCACAGCAGTGGCCGACGGAACTGGCAGTGTCCGGCAAGCGGGTGGTGGTGATCGGCAGCGGCGCCACCGCCGTCACGCTGGTGCCGGCGCTCGCCGCGCAGGGCGCGGATGTGACCATGCTGCAGCGCTCGCCCACCTATGTCCTGGCGCTGCCGTCGGTGGATCCGCTCAGCGGGCTGCTGCGGCGCGTGCTGCCCGCGAAGACGGCCGCCGGCATCAATCGGCTGAAGAACGTGTGGCTGACCATGCTGTTCTTCGAATCCTCGCGCCGCTGGCCGCGGCTGATGCGCCGGCTGCTGCGACTGCAGACCCGCCTGCTGCTCGGCCGGCGGTTCGACGTCGACCGGCACTTCAGCCCCAGCTACGCCCCCTGGGACCAGCGCGTGTGCATCGCGGCCGATGCCGACCTGTTCCGCGCCCTGCGCAAGGGCGAGGCGAGCATCGTCACCGAGCACATCGAGCGCTTCGTGCCGGAGGGCATCCGCCTGCAGTCGGGCCAGACGCTGGCAGCCGATGTCATCGTGTCGGCCACCGGGCTCGATCTCGTCCCGCTGGGCGATATCGCCTTCGATATCGACGGACAGGCGCTCGATCCCGGCCGCACCCTCACCTACAAGGGCATGATGTTCTCCGGCGTGCCCAACCTTGCCCAGGCGACCGGTTACACCAACGCCTCCTGGACGCTGAAGTGCGACCTCACCAACCGCTACCTGTGCCGGCTGCTGAACTTCATGGAGCAGCGTGGCTACCGCACCTGTACGCCGCGCCCGGCCGACCCGGACGTGGCCACGCTGCCGTTCGTGGACTTCTCCTCCGGCTACGTGCAACGGGCGATCGACAGGTTTCCCAAGCAGGGCTCGAAGGCGCCCTGGCGGCTCTACCAGAACTACGTGCGCGACCTGCTGAGCCTGAGGTACGCCCGGCTCGAGGACGACGTGCTGGAATTCGGCCCTGCGCCTACCGCCGCCACGCCGCCGCTGGCGGCCACGACGCGGCGCGGCGCCGGGCCAGCAGGCCGCGACGCCGCGTGATCCTCGGGTCGATGGCTGGCCGGCACGGCAGGGCCGCCGCGCCGGCATCGGCTCAGCCGGCGAGCGACCCGGTGCGCAGCCGCCCCTCCGGCGCACGGCTGCCCCAGTTGCGCTCGCGGCCGGCGAAATAGTCCTCCGCGGCGGCGACCAGCTCGGGAATGCCACTCTCGCGATTCTGGCGCATGGCGATCTCGCGCTCTTCCGGCGTAGCGAAGCGGTAGTCCCACTCCAGGCACTTCGGCGCGATCAGCGCGTTCCACACCGGCGGCACCAGCGCGAAGACGAAGCTCCACACATAGCCATAGGGCGTGGTCGGCGCCTCCCTGGCGTAGGCCTTCAGATCCCAGAACTCGACGCTCGCGTCGGCATGATGGTGGCTGTGGCGGGAAATCCCGACCGTGAGGTAGTAGCTCGCCGTCACGTTGCTGTTCCAGGCATGGCGCACCTGCTGGGGCTGATCGGGCAGCCGCACCAGGCCGTAGTGCTCGATGTAGTTCGCTGCCTCCAGCGCCAGATGGGTCACCGCCGAGACGCCGAGGATCGCCAGCACGCCGGCCCAACCAGCCGCCCAGGCGAAGAACATCACCACCAGCAGCTCCATGCCCCAGCCGCGCAACGCCCGGTTCTCCCAGTGCCAGGGCGAGAGCCCCATGCGCGCCAGCCGCTGCTTTTCCAGATCCCAGGTCATCTTCTTCTGACCGACGATCGAGCGCAGCGTGAAGCGATAGAAATTCTCGCCCCGAATCGCCGTGGCCGGATCCGCCGGCGTGCACACCAGATTGTGATGCCCGTACGGATGGCGGATCGAGAAGTGCGTAAACAGGCTGAACGCCTGCCCCAGCCGGCCCATGAAGACCGCGAACGGCCGCTCGGTCCGGTGCGTCAGCTCGTGGCCGATGGCGATCGAACCCAGCGCGCCGGCGATGCCGGCGAGCACCACGGCGGCCAGGATCACGCCCCAGCTGTCGTTCGCCAGATGCGCGGCGACCGCGTCGTACCCGGTCACGGCCTCCACGGCGGCGCCGATGCCGAACAGATCGTGCGGCAGGGCGATCATCCATGCCAGCAGCACCGTCAACACGATGCCGGCGACCTGGCTCACATACTGCAGCCAGTAGAACAGCTCTGGCTGGGAATAACTCGGCTCGTCCTCATAGCGGCCCGAGAGCGCCTCCGAGGCCAGTGCCAGTACCAGCACGCCGATGGCATACCACTTGATCGGCTGCCCGCCGATGAGAAACAGCGGAATCGCGCCGAGAACCACCCAGGTGCCGAAAAAGAAGCGCCCGTACTTCCACGGCGCGTAAAGCCCACGCGTGATCGTCATTTGAGTCTCCTCCGGGGCGTTTGCCGCCCTCTCGTATCGTCGGGGACGACCGCCCGCCAACGCCGCGGTGGCGGCGTTCTTGAACGATCGGTCAGGCGATCAGAATGGCGGCTATTGAACGATCGGTCAAGACGGCGTACCGCGCGGCAAGATGACGCAGCGGGCCCTCGCGCCGCGCCAGCGAGCTAGGATCAGGATGCGGACGGCCGCTGCCTCGACAGGTGGCAGCGGCAACCCGAATGGACTAGAAACGCGACATCGGAACCGCTCGGTTCCGCCGCCAAGGAGCGTGCAAATGCTGGTATTTCGCGTGGTGGATGCCAAGGGCAACCCGATCAAGAAGGCCAAGGTCACCGTCAAGGTCACCAATGGTGGCGACGCCACGGCCTGGAGCGACCGTCGCGGCTTCGTTGCCGAGCCCATCACCGGCGGGCAGCACGGCAAGGTGCTGGTCAACGACAAGGAAGTCTACGAGGGCTCGCTGCTGGTCGAGGAGATCGTCGCCGACCTGTGAAGCCACGGCCCCTGGCGTGCCGG
>JAASSS010000031.1 GCA_021767745.1 Pseudomonadota bacterium | reverse complement strand
ATGCACGGCGATGAGTTCGACAGCGTCGTCTACATCTCCGAGGGCATGGAGCGCGTCGGCAGCAAACTCTACGAGGGGCTGGTCCGGCTGAACCAGCCGCTCAATCGCGTGCGCAGCGCGATGGGCCAGCCCTACTGGTCGCTGCCCACTTACCTGAAGAGCCGCGTGAAGAACGCCGTGAGCTACGTCAGCGATTTCGAGCAGGCGGTGGCGCGCGAAGCGGCCAAGTACGAAATCGACGGCGTGATCTGCGGCCACATCCACCGGCCGGAGCTGCGCGATATCGGCAACGTCCGCTACGCCAACTGCGGCGACTGGGTAGAGCATTGCAGCGCCCTGGTGGAACGGCAGGACGGGCAGCTTTCGCTGCTGGACTGGTCCGAAACGGCGCGGCGCGCCGTGGCTGCCAGCGGCGTGGCCTGAACGTCGCGCCCCGGTCCGGGCGTGGGCGCTGCGCCGCCGCTGCGGTAAACTCCCCGCGCGCCCCTCTCCCGGCCCGTGCATGTCCCGTCCGAAGTCTCTGTATCGCGTCAGCTTCCTGAACCAGGGCAAGGTCTACGAGATCTACGCCCGCAAGGTGCACCAGGAGCCGCTCTATGGCTTCGTGACGCTGGAAGAGCTGGTGTTCGGGGCGCAGTCGGAAGTCGTGGTGGATCCGGGGGAGGAGCGGCTCAAGAGCGAGTTCGCCGGGGTGAGCCGCAGCTTCGTGCCGATGCACGCGATCATCCGGATCGATGAGGTGGCCGAGCAGGGCAGCGCGCGCATCCGCGACGCCGAGGGCAACGTCACTGCCTTTCCCGGCACGCACTACTCGCAGCAGCCGCGGCCGCCTCGGTAGGCGCGCGGCATGGCGCTGCGCTTCGCCAGCCTTGGCAGTGGCAGCCGGGGCAACGCCACCGTTGTGGTTCGTGATCGCACCCGCCTGCTGCTGGACTGCGGCTTTGGTCTGCGGGAGGCGACGCGGCGGTTGGCGACGCTGGGGCTGGCGCCGGCCGATCTCACGGCCATTCTGGTGACGCACGAACATGCCGACCACATCGGCGGCGTCGCCCGCCTGGCGCGCCGGCACGCACTGCCGGTGTACATGACGCCGGGCACCTGGCAGGGCGCCGGCCGGCCCGACATCGAGCGGCTGGAGCTCATCAGCCCGCATGAATCGTTCGCCGTGCAGGACCTGCAGGTGTGCCCGTATCCGGTGCCGCACGACGCCCGCGAGCCGTGCCAGTTCCTGTTCGACGATGGCGCCCACCGGCTCGGCGTGCTGAGTGACACCGGCGCGAGCACGCCGCATATCGTCGCGCAGCTGCAGCGGCTCGATGCCCTGTTGCTGGAGTTCAACCATGATCGGCAGCTACTGGCGCAGGGGCCGTATCCGGCCATGCTGCGCCGGCGGGTCGGCGGTGACTGGGGGCATCTGAGCAACTGTCAGGCGGCGGGGCTGCTGCAACAGCTCGATCGCTCCTGCCTGCAGCATTTGGTGGCCGGCCACATCAGCGAGCAGAACAATTCCCCGGCGCATGTGCGGGCCGCGCTCGGGGCGGTGCTCGCCGCCGAGGCGGAGGGTATGGAGCTGGCCGATCAGGATGCGGGGCTCGGCTGGCGCGAGCTACGCTAGCCGGCGTCGTCCGCCAGCTGCTACGGATGAGGAGAGCCTGAGATGCTGCAGATTCCCGGGGGCGAGGCGCTGTCGGCGTTCCGCCAGACCAAGCTCGTCGAGCGCCTGGCGCCGCTGCTGCCGGGACTCGAGTCGATCACGGCCGCCTACCTGCACCTGGTCGACGCCGAGCCGCTGAGCACGGCGCACGAAGCCGTCCTGACACAGCTGCTGACCTATGGTCCGCCACCCCCGACGCCGCCGGCCGGCGCGCCCGCGCTGCTGGTAGTGCCACGGCTGGGTACCGTCTCGCCCTGGTCGAGCAAGGCGACCGATATCGTCCGCAGCTGCGGGCTCGACACCATCCGCCGCATCGAGCGCGGCGTGTGCTACCACCTGCCGGGCGTGCCGGAGAGCGCGATTTTCGAGCCGCCGGTGCTGGCTCTGCTGCACGACCGCATGACCGAGACCGTGCTGCGCGATGCCGCCGAGGCGGCGCTGCTGTTCGAGCATCCCCGACCCACGCCGCTGGCGCAGGTGGATGTGCTGGGGGAGGGCCGAGCCGCGCTGGTGCAGGCCAATGCTCGCCTGGGGTTGGCGCTCGCGGCGGACGAGATCGACTATCTGCTGGAGAACTTCACCCGGCTGCGGCGCAATCCGACCGACGTCGAACTGATGATGTTCGCGCAGGCCAATTCCGAGCACTGCCGGCACAAGATCTTCAACGCCGACTGGGTGATCGACGGCACGCCGCAGCCGCGCTCGCTGTTCGCGATGATCCGCCACACCCACGAGCGCAACCCCGGTCCGGTGCTGTCGGCCTACCACGACAACGCCGCCGTGATGCGCGGCGCCCCCGGCCAGCGCTTCGTACCGGGGGCGCAGGATGGTGTCTACCGGCGCGAGCCGGGCGAGGTCGACATCCTGATGAAGGTGGAGACGCACAATCACCCGACCGCCATCGCGCCGCGGCCGGGCGCGGCCACCGGCGCGGGCGGCGAGATCCGCGACGAGGCTGCCACGGGCCGTGGCGCACGGGCGAAGGCGGGACTGACCGGCTTCGCCGTCTCCAACCTGCACCTGCCGGGGCGTAGCCGGGCATGGGAAGCCCGGCCGGCGCGGCCGGCGCAGCTGGCCAGCGCGCTGGAGATCATGCTGACCGGCCCGCTCGGCGCTGCAGGCTTCAACAACGAGTTCGGCCGCCCGGCGCTGGCCGGCTTCTTTCGTACCTACGAGCAGCGGGTGCACGGGGCGGCGGGGCTGGAGGTGCGCGGCTACCACAAGCCGATCATGCTCGCCGGCGGCTTCGGCAACATCCGCCGCGATCAGGTCGCCAAGCGGACCATCGAGCCGCAGGCGGAGCTGATCGTGCTGGGCGGGCCGGCCATGTTGCTGGGCCTCGGCGGGGGCGCCGCCTCCAGCATGAGCAGTGGCGCCAGCAGTGCCGAGCTCGACTTCGCCTCCGTCCAGCGCGACAACCCGGAAATGCAGCGGCGCTGCCAGGAGGTCATCGACTGGTGCTGGCGCCAGGGCGAGGACAACCCGATTCTCGCCATCCACGACGTGGGCGCGGGCGGGCTGTCGAACGCGCTGCCCGAGCTGGTGGCCGACAGCGAGCGGGGCGGCCGGTTCGACCTGCGCGCCATCCCCAGCGCCGACCCGGGCATGTCGCCGATGGAGCTGTGGTGCAACGAGGCGCAGGAGCGCTACGTACTGGCCATCTCGCCTGCCGATCTGCCGCGATTCGCCGCCGCCTGCGAGCGCGAGCGCTGCCCTTGGGCGGCGGTCGGCCAGGCCACCGAGGCCCGTCAGCTGGTGCTCGACGACCCGCTGTTTGGCAATCGGCCGATCGACATGCCGCTGGCGGTGCTGCTCGGCAAGCCGCCGCGCATGCAGCGCGACGCGCGCCGCGTCGAGCGCGACTTCGCTTTACACGAGGCCGCCGAGGCGACGCTGGCGCAGGTGCCGTTGCAGGAGGCGGCCTACCGGTTGCTGCGTCTGCCGACCGTCGCCGACAAGACCTTCCTGGTGACGATCGGCGATCGCACGGTCGGCGGCCTGGCGGTGCGCGACCCCATGGTCGGACCCTGGCAGGTGCCGGTGGCGGACTGCGCCATCACCGCCACCGACTTCGACGGCTACACCGGCGAGGCCATGGCGATCGGCGAGCGCCCGCCGGTGGCGCTGCTCGATCCGGCCGCCGCCGCCCGGCTGGCGGTGGGCGAGGCGCTGACCAATCTCGCCGCCGCCGGCATCGGCGATACGGCCGAGGCGGTGCTGTCGGCCAACTGGATGGCTGCCGCCGGCCATCCGGGCGAGGACGCGGGGCTGTACGCGGCCGTGCAGGCGGTGGGCATGGAGCTGTGTCCCGCGCTCGGCATCGCCATTCCGGTGGGCAAGGATTCGCTGTCGATGCGGGCGGCGTGGGAGGCCGGCGGCGAGAAGCATGCGGTGACTGCGCCGCTGTCGCTGGTCGTCACCGCCTTCGCCGCGGTGGCCGACGTGCGCCGGCACGCGACCCCGCTGCTGGATCTCGACGCCGACAGCGAGCTGTTGCTGCTCGATCTCGGTGCCGGGCGCCATCGCCTGGGCGGCTCCTGCCTGGCGCAGGTCTACGGCGAGCTCGGCCGGCACGCGCCCGATGTCGACGCGCCCGCGCAGTTGCGGGCCTTCGTGCGGCTGGTGGGCGGACTGCTGGCCGAGGGCCGGCTGCTCGCCTATCATGACCGCAGCGACGGCGGCCTGTTCGTGACGCTGGCGGAGATGGCGTTTGCCAGCCGCTGCGGCCTGCAGATCGACCTGCAGGGCCTGACCGGTACGCCGGCCGCCGTGCTGTTCGCCGAGGAACTCGGCGCAGTGCTGCAGGTGCGCAGCGCCGACCGGGCGCTGGTGACGCAGCGCCTGGCCGAGGCGGGGCTCGCCGGGCTTGCCCACTGGATTGGCCGGCCCGTGCCGGGGCGGCGGCTGCGCATCGGGGCGGGCGACGCGCTGTGGCTGGACGAGGACCGCACGGCGCTGCACCGCGCCTGGTCGGAGACCAGCTTCGCCATCCAGAGCCTGCGCGATGAGCCGGACTGTGCTCGGGAGTGGTACGAGGCGCTGGCGGATCGGGACGATCCCGGCCTGCGGCCGCGGTTGAGCTTCCGGCCGGAGGAGGATCCGCTGCGTGGACGGGCGGCCACCCGGGTCGAGCGTCCGCGGGTGGCGATCCTGCGCGAGCAGGGCGTGAACGGGCAGATCGAGATGGCCGCCGCCTTCGACCGCGCCGGTTTCGAAGCCGTGGACGTGCACATGACCGACCTGCTGGCTGGCCGCCAACGGCTGGCCGACTTCAGCGGGCTGGCCGTGTGCGGCGGCTTCTCCTTCGGCGATGTGCTCGGCGCCGGTCGCGGCTGGGCGAGTGCGATCCGCCATCACGAGTCGCTGCTGCATGCCTTCGCCGACTTCTTCGCCCGCGCCGACAGCTTCACGCTCGGCGTGTGCAACGGCTGCCAGATGCTCTCGCAGCTGCGGGATCTGATCCCCGGCGCGGCGGCCTGGCCGCGGTTCGTCACCAACCGCTCCGAGCGCTTCGAGGCTCGCCTGAGCCTGGTGCGCATCCTGCCCTCACCGTCGATCCTGCTGCGCGGCATGACCGATTCGGTGCTGCCGGTGGCGGTTGCCCATGCCGAGGGGCGGGCTGCATTCGATGACCCGGTGCAGCGGACGCAGGCACAGGTGTGCATCCAGTTCGTGGACGGCCGTCACCAGCCGACGGCCCGCTACCCCTGGAGTCCGAGCGGCTCACCCGACGGCATCACCGGACTCACCAGCGAGGATGGCCGGGCCACCATCCTGATGCCGCACCCGGAGCGGGTGATCCGCAGCATCAACTACTCCTGGCACCCGGCCGGCTGGCCGGAGGCGGGCCCGTGGCTGCGGATGTTCCGCAACGCCCGCGCCTGGGTCGGCTAGGACCGAATGGACCGGCGGCGGCAGGGCCACGCCCGCCGCCGGTCCCGCCGCGGTCAGCGCAGCTGGATCTTGCCGCCGAGCCCGCCCGCGCCGCCGAGCCCGCCCGGACCGCCCATGCCGCCGAGATCCCCGGCGCCGGGCACCACGAGCCCGCCGGCACGCTCGCGCTGCATTTCCTGCAGCTCGCGGGCGGCTTCCTCGATCGCTTGCTGGGCCGCCTCGGCGAAGCCGTCCACGGCCTTGGCGAGCGTATCGGCCTCGATGCCGAAACTCAGCGGCAGCGGGCCCATCGGTGTCATCAGCTGGGCCTGGCCGACGAACAGCGTGGCTCGCCCGGCGTCCGCCTCGCCGTCGGCGGTGACCGGCACCATCTGCCGGAGAGTGCCCACGCGCTGGTCGGTGTAGGTCTCCTCCCGGTACAGGCCGTTGGGATTCATGCTGAGATCGGTGGTGGTGTCCTGCGCCATGGCGCGCTCCCGTTGGAAAGTCAGCGCTCCATTCTACCCTTGCTGCGGCCGGCATCCGACCGGCGCCGGTGCCTGGCCGGCTAGGGCGCCGGTGTGGCGGGTTCGACGCCGTAGGCGAGCAGCACGTTGCCACCGGCGAACAGGCCGGCGTAGCCCGATTGGATCAGCACCAGCCCACCGGCGACGACCGGCCCGTCCACGTCGATCGCGCCGCCGTGCGCCCCGCTGCCGGCTTCGGGAAACGCGACTGCCGTATCGGTCTGCCAGAGCACCCGACCGTCCGTCGGCGCGTAGGCGCGCAGCTGGCCGGAGACCGAGCCGGCGAAGATCGCCGCCGGCGTCGCCGTGGGTGGTGCGGACATGCCGGCGGCGCAATTGCCTGTCGCGCAGGGCGCGTCGGGCTGGCGCCAGCGCAGTTCGCCGGTGCGTGCATCGAGCGCGTTCAGTGCCGGCTGCGGCGGCCCGGGCGGCGCGGCGCCACGGAAGATCAGGACTTTCAGATCGGCATCGGAGATCGGCACGTACAGGCGCTCGCCATCGCTCGCCATGCCCCAGTGGACGCCGCCGAGCGGGCCGCCACGCCCCAGTCGCCGATGCCAGTGCACGGCGCCATCGGTGGGCGAAAGGGCGTAGACCTCGCCCGTCTTCTGGCCGACGATCAGGCGCTGTTGCGCGCCGCTGCCGAGCAGCATCACCGCCGCGCCGATGTCGAGGTCCGGGCCGGCCTGCGCCGGGCAGTTGAAGCTCAGCGGCGTGACGCAGCCGATGTTCCAGGCGTCATCGGCCAGCAGCTGACGGCGCCAGCGCAGGGCGCCGTCGGCCAACGCCAGCGCCCAGACGGCGTTGCTGCCGGGCGTGGTGGGCCGCGTGTAGTTCTGGCCGGTGCCGACGTAGAGCTGGCCGCGCGCGGCATCGATCGTCGGCGTGTTCCACACTGGCGCGCCCGCCGGCCCGAAGCGGGTGCCGATCAGGCCGCGGCGGCCCTGCGCCCGGGCGGGGGTGGGGATGGTGGGCGTGTACCAGAGGCGCTCGCCGCTGACGGCATCGAGGGCGGCGACACCGCCGCGGAAGGTGCAGCAGTCATACAGCGGGTTCGCGGCGCGCAGCACCTCCAGTGCACTGATGCCGACGTATAGCCGGCCGGCATGGTAGGCGGGCGCGGCAGTGATCTTGGCGTCCGGGTGCGGATCGAGCCGCTCCCGCCAGAGCAGCGCGCCGTTGCGGGCGTCGCGGGCGACCACGGCGCCGTCCTCGTCGCCGTAGAACAGCCGGCGCCCCTGCGGCAGGTCCACCAGGACCAGCGCCGTGCGCACGCCGGCCGGCCCGGGTACCTGCCAACGCGGACAACCATCGCTGGGGTCGAGCGCGACGACGCTGCCGTTCGGGCTGCCGAGATAGATCGTGTCGGTGGTGACCGCCGGCTGGCTGCGCAGGCGCCCGCCCTGTGGATGCACGAACACCCAGCGCAGCGTCAGCCGCGGGATGTCGGCGGCGGCCAGTCCGGTCGTGGTCGCTGGGTACCAGCGGCGGTTGTGCGGCCCGGCGCCCCAGTCGCCGACGAGGATCTCCGCGTTCGGCGCCGGCGGGGACTTCTCGGCCACGCAGGCCGCCTGCGCGTGGGCGGTGACCGGCGCCAGCCAGAGCAGGAGCCAGAGCAGCGTGCGGCGCGTCGGCCAGCGCGACGCGCCGGCGGCCGAGCGCAGGCGCCCGCCGGTGCGATCGGGCAGGAGTGACATGGCGGGTCCCGCTACAGGCTTGCCGGCAGCCTAGGTCAGGGCGCCGGCCGGTGCCAGCGCAGGTCGGCTACTGCCGTTGGCGGATGGCGTCGATCAGCTCCCCCTTGCGCATGCCGCTGCGACCCGGGATGTCGAGCTCGCGGGCACGGTTGTAGAGCTCCGCCTTGCTGCGCTCTGTCAGCGGACGGTTCGGATTGCCGGTGCCCTGAGTGCGCCGGTTGGGGGTGCGACCGGCCTCTCGTCGATGCTTGTTCACCGTGCGCGCGGCGATCTCCTCGGCCCGCTCGGAGCGCACGCCGCGCCCCTTGCTGGCGTCCTTGATGTGCTCGTACATCCGCTCGTCTTTGTCACTCCACTTTGGCATGTCGCACCTCGCTGGATTCGGGGCAGTCAGCCGCCCGGCGGCGTGACCGGCCTCAGCATGATTTCGTTGACGTCGACCGTCGGCGGCTGGGACAGCGCGTAGAGCACCGCCGCGGCTACGTTCTCCGGTTGCATCGCATCGGGCTTGGCTTCATCGAAGAAGGGCGTGTCGACCATCCCCGGCTCGATCAGCGTCACCCGCACGCCACTGCCCTTGAGTTCCTCGCGCACCGAATGGCCGATACCGCTGACGGCCCACTTGGTGGCCGAGTAGGGCGAGCCGGCGATGGTGACGCGGCCGGCGACCGAACCGGTCAGCAGCAGGTGGCCACGGCTGCGCTGCAGGGCCGGCAGACAAGCACGCAGCGTCAGCATCACGCCGTAGACGTTCACCATCACCAGCGAGCGCCAGACCGCCACATCGCCGCCGGCGAAGCCGCCGGGGCTGCCGCCGCGTCCGGCATTGGCGAAGGCGGCATCGAGCTGGCCGAAGCGCTCCAGCGTCTGTGCCACCAGCCGCTGCTGCGCGTCCCAGTCGGTGACATCGCAGGGCACCGCCAGGGCCCGATCGGCCCCGAGCTCCTCGACCAGCGCGGTCAGCCTGTCCTGCGAGCGGGCCGCCAGGGCCAGCTGCCAGCCGGCCGCCGCGGCGGCGCGGGCCGTGGCTTCGCCAATGCCGCTGGAGGCGCCGGTGATCAGCAGGGTCTTCGCGTTCATTGCGCCTCCCGAGCGTCGTGTCCTTCGGCCGTCAGCAGCCGATCGGGATGGGTGTAGAGGTTGGCGCGGCCTTCGCGCAGGAAGCCGACCAGCGTCACGCCATGGCGCGCGGCCAGCTCGACCGCGGCGCTGCTCGGCGCCGAGACGGCACAGACCAGCTCGGCGCCGGCGCGGATGCTCTTTTGCAGCAGCTCGAAACTCGCCCGGCCGCTGAGCAGCACGCAATGGCCGGTCAGCGGCAGCAGGCCGTCGAGCAGGGCGCGGCCGACCAGCTTGTCCATGGCGTTGTGCCGGCCCACATCCTCCCGCAGCAGCACCAGGCGGCCGGCGGCATCGAACAGCGCGGCGGCGTGCAGGCCGCCGGTATCGGCGAACAGGCGCTGCGCCGCCCGCTGGCGCCGCGGCAGCTGCAGCAGCGTGCCCATGGGAAAGCGGGTCTGGTGGGCGACTCCGGCCAGGTTACCCAGTGCTGTCAGGTCCGCCTTGCCGCAGACGCCGCAGCTGCTGGTGGTCACGCCGGCGCGTGCCAGGCGCGGCAGGCGCGCTTTCGCGGCGGGCGCCAGCGTCACCGCCAGCGCCTGCCCATCCGCAGCCGGGTCCAGCGCCAGCAAGTCCTCGGCCTGGCTCACCACGCCCTCGGCGTAGAGCAGCCCGGCGGCGAGCTCCGCGTCGTGACCGGGGGTGCGCATGGTCACCATCGGCGCGGCGTCCTCGACCTGCAGCGAGAGCGGCGCCTCGACGGCCAGGGTATCGTCCACCGCCTGCTGCCAACGACCCTCGCGCCAGGTCTGCAGCCGGACCGGCATCCGCCCGGCCGGCGGCGAGGACGGGTATGGCACGCTCATGCGTCGGGCGCCGGCGCGGCCTCGCCCGACGACACAGCCCGCGCCGGATTCGGCCGGCGACTGGCGGCGGTGAAGGCCTTCACTGCGCCGAGCAGGGGACCGGCAGCCCGCCAGAGCTGGTCGTCGCGCAGCAGGTCGAAGGTGCCGCGCAGGCCACCGCGTGGCTGTGGCGTGGCCGGATCGTGCAGCGCCGCCAAGGCCGCGCCGGCGCCGGCGAAGGTGCGGGCGATGTCGTCGGGATCCAGCCGGGACAGGCCGTCGGCCGCCTGCGCGAGATTGCGCAGGATGTCGATGCCGCGGCTGTGATTGACGGTGTCGGTCGTGATGGTGGCCAACTCGGGCGCGGCGGCCACGGCAGTGCGGGCCAGGCGCAGCACGCCGTGGGCGTGCAGCGTCTGTACGAGGGCGTCGAGCTCTTCCCACGCCGGATCACGTGGCGGCTGGCTCGGCAGTGGTCGGTGCGACAGCGGTTCGGCCATCAGTACAGCTCCTTGGTGCGCTTCGGTGCCGGCGGCGGCTCGTAGCCTTGCCGTCCCCATTTGCGGTCGACCTGTACGCCTGGCACCGGGACGCGCTCGTAGTGGCGGAAGTTGGCGCGGGGCAGCGGATCGTCGTGGCGGGTATCGTCCAGCCGTTCCAGCCGCACGGCGACCTCCTTGAACGCCGGCGTGTCCACGACCGGATCGGCGTGATTGCCGGTCAGCAGGTTGATGGGGTGCACGGTGGAGTTCATCGGCATGTAGAGCTCACGGCCGCGCACGCGGTCGGTCACGTGCACGCCGACCTTCACCGCGCCGCGCCGGGAAATCAGCCGGACCTGCATGCCAGTGCCAAGGCCCCGTTCGGCAGCCAGTTCCGGCGAGATTTCCACGAAAGTATCCGGCAGCTTGTGCAGGAAGCCCGGATGCTTGCCGGTCAGCGCCGCCTCGTGGAAATGTTCCAGCACTCGGCCGTTGTTCAGCCAAAGGTCGTAGTCGTCGTCCGGCTTCTCCTCCGGCGGCTGCCATTCGATCGGAAACAGGCGCGCCTTGCCGTCCGGGAAGTGAAAGCGTTCAGTGTAGAGCAGGGGCGAATCGGTGCCATCGGCCGCAACCGGCCACTGCAGCGAGTTCCATCCCTGCAGCCGTTGGTAGCTGACGCCGGCGAACATCGGGGTGAGCCGGGCTGCCTCGGCCATGATCTGGCTCGGATGGGTATAGCCCCAGCGATGGCCGAGTCGCTCGGCCAGCTCGGTCAGGATCTGCCAGTCCACGCGGGCACCCGGCAGCGGCGTCAGCACCTGCTGCAGGTGCTGGATCCGCCGTTCCGAGTTGGTGAAGGTGCCTTCCTTCTCGACACTGCAGGCCGTGGGCAGAACGACATCGGCGAACTCGGCGGTGCGGGTGAAGAACAGATCCTGCACCACCAGCAGCTCGAGCTGGGCCAGGCCGGCCTGCACGTGATTGGCGTTCGCGTCCACGATCGCCATGTCCTCGCCCATGATGTACATGGCCTTCAGCGCGCCCTCGTGCACGCGCTCGATCATCTCGTGGTTGTTGTAGCCGACCTGCGCCGGCAACGAATCCACGCCCCAGCCGGCGGCGAAACGGGCGCGGGCCTCGGGATCGGTCACCTTGTCGTAGCCGGGGAAGATGTTGCAGAGCGCGCCGAAGTCGCTGGCGCCCTGTACGTTGTTGTGGCCGCGCAGCGGATAGCCGCCGGTGCCGGGCCGGCCGTAGTTGCCGGTCACCAGCAGCAGATTGGAGATTGCGGTGCTGGTATCCGAGCCGTGCGAGTGCTGGGTGATGCCCATCGCCCAGAGGGCGCAGACCCGCTCGGCCGCCATCAGTGCCGTGGCCGTCTCGCGCAGCGTCTGGACGGGGATGCCCGTCTGCCGCTCGGCTTCTTCCAGCGTGAACGGCGCGAGCGATTCGACATAGGCATCGAAGCCGTTGACGCGCTCGGCCAGAAACGCCGGATCGTGGCCCCCCTGCTCGATGATGTGGCGGGTGATCGCCTGCAGCCAGACCATGTCCGTGCCGCCGTTCGGGCGCAGGAAGATGTCGGCGCGCTCGGCCATCTCGTGGCGGCGCAGGTCGGCCACAATTAGCTTTTGCCCGCGCAGCTTGCGCTGGCGCTTGATCTTGGACGCCAGCACGGGATGGTTCTCGGCCGTGTTCGAGCCGACGATGAGCACCAGGTCCGCCTGTTCGATGTCCGCATAGGAACCGGCGTCGCCGCCGTAGCCGACGGTGCGCTGCAGGCCCTTGGTGGCCGGGTTCTGGCAGTAGCGTGAGCAGTTGTCGACGTTGTTCGTGCCGATCACCGCGCGCGCGAACTTCTGGATGAGGTAGTTTTCCTCGTTGGTGCACTTGGAGGAGCCGACGAAGGCCAGCGCGTCGGGCCCGTGAGCTGCCCGCACCTCCTGCAGCCGCCGGGCGATGAAGGCCATCGCCTCGTCCCATTCGACTTCGCGGAACCCCTGCTCGCCGCGAAGCAGCGGCTTGGTCAGCCGGTCCGGATGGTTGACGTGATCCCAGCCGAACTTGCCCTTGATGCAGGTGGAGACGCCGTTTGCCGGCGCTTCGGGCACGCCCTGCACCTTCAGGATGTGGCGGCCGCGGGTCCACATCTCGAAGCTGCAGCCCACACCGCAATAGGTACACACGGTCTTGCTGCGGCGGATCTCCTGCTGGCGCATGGCGGCGTCGAGCTTGGAGACGAGCATCACCGGCTCGAAGCCAGTCGCCGGCTCGAGCGCCTTGACCGCTCCGATCATGGCGTCCTTCGCCGGGTCGGGCAGCGCCGTGAACACGCCGGCCTGGCCGAGCATGGTGGTCTCCATCAGCGCATTGCACGGGCAGACGCTCACGCACTGGCCGCAGGAGACGCAGCTGGATTCGTCGATCGGCCGGTCATGATCCCACACCACCCGCGGCACCTCGCGGTCCCAGTCGATGTGCAGCGTCTCGTTGACCTCGAGATTCTGGCAGGCCTCTACGCAGCGGCCGCAGAGGATGCATTGGCTGGGATCGTAGCGGTAGAAGGGGTTGCTGTGATCCACCGCGTAGGGCTTGGGCTGGAATGGGTAGACCTGGTGCTTGATGTTCAGCAGGTCGGTGGCGTCATGGACCTCGCAGCCGCCGTTGTTGTTGTCGCACACCGTGCAGTACAGGTTGTGCTTCTCGATGATGCGATTCATGCCCTCGAGCTGCGCATCGCGGGCGGTGCCGGTGGTCTCCAGCCGCATGTCCGGCTCGACCTGCAGCGTGCAGCTGCGCACCAGCTCGCCGTCGCGGCGCACCCAGCAGGTATCGCAGGTCTGCAGCGGGCCGAGGTTCTCGTGGTAGCACAGCCGGGGCACGCCGATATCGTGCCGGGCGAACAGCGTCATCAGCGTCTCGCCCACCTGGGCCGGATAGGTCTGGCCGTCGATCGTGACGTGGCAGGTGGCGGCAGGTGTCGACATGGGCGCGTCCTCGGCAGCCGGCGGAGCAATGCAGGGAAGAGTGCCATGCCGGCCGGGAGTTCCGGCGCAGCGGTGCCGGCATGGCCGGCGGCGGGAACGAGCTGCCCGGCGACGGGTCTGAGCCGGGGTGAATCAGCCGAATCGGAGCAAGCGGTGGCAAGGCGAAGGATCAGTCGGAACACGGCGGTATTGATTACCGGCGCCTCGGCGGTGCTGGCAACGGTACTGATGCGGGCAACGCTCGATCGTGGCTATCGCGCCGCTCGCCGGCGCGCGCCGCCGAAGGATCCGGCAGACCCCGGGGTCGATTGGCAGGAGGCGCTGGCCTGGACGGTCGCTTCCAGTCTGGTGATCGGCCTGGGGCGGCTGCTCGCACGGCGCAGTGCCAGCGCGGGCCTGCGCCGGGCAGGTTATCTGCCGGCGCCGCGGGACGAGTAGGACCTCGTCCGCTCAGGCGCTCCCGGTGTCGGTATCACGCCGCGCTCGCAACAGCTGGCGCTGGCGCCGCAGGGTGTGATGCACGAGCAGGTCGCGCTGGTAGTCCTGCAGGCCGACGAAGTGCACGGCCAGCAGATGGATGTCGTCCTGGGGTTCGCAGCGGGTGACCCGGCCGGTCAGGGACAGGCCGCTGGCCAGGTCCGGCAGCAGCAGTCGCAACTCGATGAACGCGCCCTCGGCGATCGACTCCAGTACGGGAAAGCTCACCCCGTCGGCGCCGATGTTCACTGGTCTCGGACCCGCCTGATCCTCCCGCTCGAGCTGCTGCATCAGCAGCGTCTGCAGCATTAGCCCGACCTTGTGGTCCAGCAGCTGCAGGTAGCGGGCGACGGTCGGCGAGACGCGCTCGGCCTCTGCATGCAGCAGCACGAAATCCTGGCGCATGCGGTTCAGCGCCGGCGTGAGATCGAACGGGTCGCTGCTGGGCACGGCCGCGGTCGGGGCGGTTGCCGCGGCGTCCATCAGGTGACTGTCGCGAATGCGATAGGCGAGCGGCAAGACATCGTCGACGCGAAAGCTGCGTCGCTGATCGCTATCGTCGCCGGGATCGTCCGCCATGGCTAGCTGTCCCAATTGCCTGGGCCCTTGGTCGTCTGCTGGTCGGCTTCGAGGATGATTATATCCACACGTCGGTTACGGGCGCGCCTTTCGGGGGTGTCGTTGGGCACGGCCGGCTCGGTCTCGGCCAGCCCCTGCACCACGAAGCGGTCCGGGGTCAGCTCCGCTGCCGCCAGCAATCGCTCCAGCACGGTGACGGCGCGGGCGGCGGAGAGCTCCCAATTGGAGCGGAACCGGCTGGTGGCGATCGGCAGATCATCGGTGTGGCCGGTGATGATGATCTCGCTGTGTGAAGGCGCCATGGCGGCGGCGATCTTGCGGATCACCGGCGAGAACGGCTCGATCAGGTCGGCGCTGCCCGAAGGGAACGAGCCCTGTTCCGGGATGCGCAGCAGTACCGCCGGACCTCGCCGTTCCACTTCCACCAGGCCGGCCTCGATCTCCTCCGCCAGCGCGGCGCGCAGGCGCCGTTCCTCGTCGCGCAGGTCCACCGGCTCGGCCGGCGCCTTGAGGTCGACCTGGCGTTGGGGGTCAAAGATGTCTTCCGACTCGATGATGCCGTCGGTCTTGAGCGCGGCGTAGACCTGCGGCGCGGTCTGCTGTTGCGTCACCTGGAACGGCGAGGGATCGGGCTTGCCGGGGGAGAATTCGCGCGCGACGATGCTGGTGCCCATCGGGTTGTCGCGGGCGAAGACGTCGCGCTGCACACCAAAGGCCTCGCGCATCGAGCCCATCACCTGCTTGTACTTCTGGATGTCCATCTCCGAGAAGGACAGCAGCAGCACGAAGAAGCACATCAGCAGGGTGCTGAGGTCAGCGAAGGTCGCCATCCAGGCCGGCGCGCCGGGCTGCGGCTTGCGGGCCATCGGTTCAGGCCGCCTGCTTTTCCGGCGCCTGCCCGGCGCGCTCCTGGCCGGGCAGGTAGGTACGCAGCAGTTGCTCGATCACCCGCGGGTTCAGGCCCTGCTGGATCGCGGTGAGCCCTTCGAGCAGCAGCGTGCGGTTGATGCGCTCCTCGGCGTTGCGATTGGCGAGCTTGTCCGCCAGCGGCAGGGCGATGGCGTTGGCGATGATCGCGCCGTAAAGCGTGGTCAGCAGCGCCACGGCCATGGCCGGACCGATGGCCTTGGGGTCGTCCATGTTCGAGAGCATCTGCACCAGGCCGATCAGCGTGCCGATCATGCCCATGGCCGGCGCCACGTCGCCGAGCGCCCGAAACACATCCTCGCCCTGCTCGTGGCGGGTGATGGAGGTGTCGATCTCCTGGCTCAGGATCTTGCGCACCATCTCCGGCTCATGGCCGTCGACCAGCAACTGCACGCCTTCCTTGAGGAACTCGTTCTCCACCGGCGTGCGCTCCAGCGCCAGCAGCCCTTCCTTGCGTGCCTGCGAGGCCAGCTCCAGCGTCTTATCGATCAGCTCCTGCGGGTTCTCGCTCTTGTACATGAAGGCGCGCCCGGCGGTCTTGAAGGCGCCGAGGAACTGGCCGAGCGGAAACTTGATCAGCGTCGCCATGACGGTACCGCCGATCACGATCAGCACCGAGGCGGGGTTCAGGAACACCATCATGCTGCCGCCGATCAGGATGGCGAGGCCGATGATGCCCAGGGCCCCGAGCAGGCCGATCAGCGTGGCTAGATCCATGAGGTGCGCGCCGGTGTGGGAGGAGTTCCGGCCTGTCGGCCATTACCGCTCCTATCGGGTGGCACCGCGATAGCTTGATTCCCAGCCGACGGAGCGGGTTCGCCGCCAGCCCACAGGCAGATCGCAACGAAAAACCGCCGGCGAGTGCCGGCGGCGATGGGCAACGTGCCAGGCCGGGCGGGCTAGGGCGAGTCGCTGCCTTCCGGAGTGCCGAGGATGGTGTCCGAACCAGTCACGCCGGTGGTGTAGCCGGCGTTGCCGCTACCGTAGAAGCCGGTGTATTCGCCCGAATCCAGGCTGCCGTCGGCGTTGCGATCCGCCTCACCAAAGTCCGTTGCCCGCCTGTTGTTGAACTCCGATTCGCTGATCTGCCCGCTCTGATCGGTGTCCATTTCGCCGAACAGGGTGCCGGACTCTGTGCCGAATTCCTGCTCATCGATCCGTTGGTCGCGGTTGACATCGGCGCGGCCGAACCGCCCGCCCGTCACGCCGGCCTCACCCTGCATGATCACGCCACCTTCGGCTGCGCCGCCGGGCGTGGTACCGGCCCCCATCTGACCGGTCGTGGTGCCTGTGCCCAACTGCCCGGTCGTGGCGGTGCTCCCACCCGCGCCGCTACCCAGCTGGGCGAGCGCCGGCGCGGCTCCCAGCGCGAGCAGCATCGAGAAGGCCGATGAGGTGAGCAGTGTTCGCACGTGGGTCATCAGTCTGTTCCTCCAGAATCGAGGGCGAAACCCGAAGATGGCCGCCTTCATCGCATGATCCGACCCAGTCGCGAGCCCGCAGTTCCACCGTACCTGCGAGATGTCGGACATCGCGCAAGCTCGGCCGGGGCATCGGCCGGCGCGGTAGAGGCTCCCAGTCTAGGTTGCAGCCGGCATGCAACGATCCGCGCTATGGTCTCGCTTCCCGCAGCCGTTCGCGGCGATGTCGCCGGTGCACCGGGGCCACTCGGCAGGCGTTCTCATCGGCCGCTCGATGGCCGCGGGGGCGAGGTGCAGCCGCCGGCGCGCCACCTCGCCGTCAGGCGCTGGCGCGACGTGGCGTTGCCGTCGCCGTTCCGGTGCCATCCATTACCTGACCATTACCTGGCCGGCTCACCAGAGGCGAGTCGATCCCGCCCGGTATTGGCGGCTGTGGGCGTTGTCGACGCAGTCGCGACGGCATCGCTGCCAGCATGCACCGGGCCGACGCGATGTGTTCGGTCTCCTGATCGGCGCCGTGGCGGCGCTGCTGGCCCGCGCGGGCAGCGGGTGGCGCAGACTCTGCTGCCGGCCATTCCCGCGTCGAGTGGCAGCCGCCGAACAGTGACGCCAGCGCCCATGAACTTCTCCCGAACAGCGGGCTCCATAGGCTTCACGCCGCCGGGTCGACCCGGGCCCCGGCGGCTTGCAGCGAGGACCTCCATCATGAAAGCGCTCGTCTATCACGCCCCCAAGCATGTGCAGGTCGATGAAGTCGACGATCCGCGGCTGGAAGGGCCGCGGGACGCCATCATCCGCGTGACCCGCACCGCAATCTGCGGCTCGGACCTGCATATCTACAACGGCCTGTTTCCCCAGCTTCGCAACGAGATCATCGGCCATGAGTTCATGGGCATCGTCGAGGAGGTCGGCAGCGGGGTGACCCACCTGCAGCGGGGCGATCGGGTGGTCGTGCCCT
>JAASSS010000030.1 GCA_021767745.1 Pseudomonadota bacterium | reverse complement strand
GGGATGCCGGCGTAGGCGGCACAGCCGGAGGCGGCGGTGATGCCGGGCACGACCTGAAAGTCGACTCCCGCTGCCATCAGCTCGTCGATTTCCTCGCCGCCGCGCCCGAAGATGAACGGATCGCCACCCTTCAGGCGCAGCACCCGCTTGCCCTGTCGCGCCAGTTCGACCAGACGCGCGTTGATCTGATCCTGTGGCAGGGTATGGCGATCGCGCGCCTTGCCGACGTAGATGCGCTCGGCGTCGCGCCGCACCTGAGCCAGTACCTCCGGTGAGACCAGCCGATCGTAGAGCACCACGTCGGCTTGCTGCATCAGCCGTAGCGCCTTGAGCGTGAGCAGCTCGGGATCGCCGGGGCCGCCGCCGACCAGGTACACCTCGCCGGCATTCGCCTGGGCGGCGGTCTCGGGCGCCGTCAGCAGCTGCTCCAGCGCCGCCGTGGCGGCCACCTCCCGTCCGGCCAGCACATCGGCCGCGATCGGGCCGTCGAACACACGCTCCCAGAAGCGCAGCCGCGCCCGGAAGGAGGGCAGCAACGCCTGCGCGCGGGCACGATGGCGGCCGGCCAGGGTGGCCAGGCGCGCGATCGCCGGTGGCAGCGCCTGCTCGATCTGCAGCCGCACGCGCCGTGCCAGCACCGGCGCGGCGCCGCCGGAGGAAACGGCCACCACCAACGGGGAGCGGTCGATCACGGCCGGCGTAATGAACGAGGACAGCGCCGGGCGGTCGACCACGTTCACGAGCACGCCACGGGCCCGGCAGGCATCGGCCAGGGCAGCGTTGGCGGTCTCGTCATCGGTCGCGGCGATGACCAGCCGGAGATCGGCGGGCAGGGCCGGCGGTGCGGCGGGATCGATCGTCTCGCGCCGGTGCGTCAGCTGGCCGGCATCGGCCTGCGCCTGCAGGACTTCGTCGAGAGCCGGGGCCAGCACGGTGACCCGGGCGCCGCAGGCGAGCAGCTGCTCGATCTTGCGGGCGGCGACGCTGCCGCCGCCAACAACCAGGCAAGGCTGGTGCTGCAGCTGCAGGAAGATCGGCAGGAAATCCATCAGTGCCGACCCCGCCGGACCCACACGCTGCGTTTGCCACCAGCGCGAGCCGTCAGCGCCACGCCCTGCCGCCGGCCGGGCGGTCGGCGGCAGAGGCCAGAGGCCGGTGGCAGCGCGTCAGGCGGTGGCAGCGGCCTCGCCCGGCTGCCTGACGTGCAGGCCGCACTCCTTGCTGTCCGGGCTCTCCCACCACCAGCGCCCGGCGCGCAGATCCTCGCCGGCGGAGATGGCACGCGTGCAGGGAGCGCAACCGATGCTGGGGTAATGCCGGTCGTGCAGCACGTTGTAGGGCACGTCGAACGCGCGGATGTACTCCCAGACATCGCCGTGGGTCCAGTCGATCAGGGGGTTGAACTTGTCGAGGCCGAAGCCCTGATCATACTCGTGCTCGGACAGATCCGTCCGCGTGGGCGACTGTTCACGGCGCAGCCCGGTGATCCAGGCGCGCTTGCCGGTCAGCGCCCGGCGCAGCGGCTCTACCTTGCGAATCCGGCAGCAGGCCTTGCGCAGCTCGACGCTGCGATAGAAGGCGTTCATGCCCTCCTCGCGCACGAAGGCTTCGATCGCGGAGGCTTCCGGGAAGTAGGTGTCGATCTTGAGCCCGTAGCGGTCCTGGGCCTGCTGGTGCAGGTCATAGGTTTCCGGATTCAGTCGGCCGGTATCCAGCGAGAAGATGCCGATGCCCGGCGCGTGCCGGGCGATCAGGTCCATCAGCACCATGTCCTCGGCGCCGAAGCTGTTCGCCAGCACGGCCGGCATGAAGTCCCGCTCGATGCGCTGGAGCAGCGCGGCCGCCGCCTCGATGCGGGCGGGGATGTGCGGGCTGAGCTCGGGAGACGTCGCGTTCTGCACAGCTGGATCCTCGGTGGCTGGATAGATGCCGGCGGGCAGCGCGGCTGCCGCGATGGGAGCGCCTAGACTGCGGCAGCACGGTTAGAATGAAAAAGAATGTTTTTCTATATTTTAATGCGACACCGATATAATGCGCCGGATGAAGCTGCGCCAACTGCAATATATCGTCGAGGTCGCCGACCGTCAGCTCAACGTGACCGCCGCTGCCGAAGCGCTGTTCACCTCGCAGCCGGGGGTGAGCAAGCAGATCCGGCTGCTCGAGGACGAGCTCGGCGTGCAGATCTTCGCGCGCAACGGCAAACATCTGTCGGCGGTGACACCCGCCGGCGAGGCGATCCTGCAGATCGCCCGGCGCATGCTGGCCGACGAGGAGAACATCCAGCGGGTTGCCGCCGATCATGCGGACGAGGGGCGCGGCACGCTGCGTATCGCCACCACCCATACGCAGGCCCGCTATGCACTGCCACCGACAGTGAAGGCGTTTCGGACCCGCTATCCGGAGGTCAGCCTGCAGATCCAGCAGGGCACGCCGATGCAGATCGCCCGCTGGGCCTCGCGCGGGGAGGTGGACTTCGCCATTGCCACCGAGGCGATCGCGCTGTTCGACGAGCTGATCATGCTGCCGTGCTATCACTGGAACCGCTGCGTGCTGGTGCCGCCGGATCACCCGCTGACCCGGGCGCGGCCGCTGACGCTCGAGGCGATCGCCAGCCATCCGATCGTGACCTACGTGTTTGGCTTCACCGGGCGTTCCCAACTCGACCAGGCCTTCGCCGCGCGTGACCTGCAGCCCGATGTGGTGCTGACCGCGGTCGATGCCGACGTCATCAAGACCTATGTGCGTCTGGGGCTCGGCGTGGGCATCGTCGCCGCGCTGGCTTACGATCCGGTGCTCGACCGTGATCTGGTGGCGCTGGAGGCGGACGCGCTGTTCGAGCGCAGCACCACCCGGATCGGCTTTCGCCAGGGCAGCGTGTTGCGGCAGTACATGTATGACTTCGTCAATCTGTTCGCGCCGCATCTCACGCGCGAACGGGTGGATGAGCTGATCGCTGCCCCGCCCGAGCAGCGCTTGGCACAGGTCGAGGCGATGCGGGCGGAGCTGCCAACGCTCGGCCCTGCGCCCTGGGGCCATCTGGGGGATCTGCCGGCATAACGATATTGCGTGATATTACTTCTCGGCATAAGAGGCCGTTGCTAGTGTAGGTGGGCCCACGTGGCCGCCCCTCGGCCGCGGCGGCGATTCCCGAGGAGTGCGCATGTATCGATACGATGCCCATGATCAGCAGATTGTCGACGAGCGGGTCGCCCAGTTTCGCGACCAGACGCGCCGTTTTCTCGCCGGCGAGCTCGGCGAGGAGGAGTTCCGCCCGCTGCGGCTGATGAACGGCCTGTATCTGCAGCGCCACGCGCCGATGCTGCGGGTCGCCATTCCCTATGGCCTGCTCTCCTCGGCGCAGCTGCGCAGTCTCGCGCACATCGCCCGCACCTACGACAAGGGCTACGGCCACATCAGCACGCGGCAGAACATCCAGTTCAACTGGCCGCGTCTGGAACAGGTGCCGGACATCCTGGCGGAACTGGCCGCCGTGCAGATGCATGCGATCCAGACCAGCGGCAACTGCATCCGCAACACCACGAGTGACCAACTCGCCGGCGTCGCGCCGGACGAACTGGCCGACCCACGGCCCTACTGCGAGATCATCCGGCAGTGGTCGACGCTGCATCCGGAATTCAGCTACCTGCCGCGCAAGTTCAAGATCGCCGTCACCGGTGCGCAGTCGGATCGGGCAGCCATCCAGGTGCACGACATCGGCCTGCAGCTGGTGGCTGACAGCAGCGGGGAGATCGGCTTCCGGGTATTGGTCGGCGGCGGTCTCGGCCGGGCGCCCATGGTGGGTGTGACGGTGCGCGAGTTCCTGCCGCGCGGCGATCTGCTGAGCTATCTCGAAGCGATCCTGCGTACCTATAACCGGCTTGGCCGGCGCGACAACATGCACAAGGCGCGGATCAAGATCCTGGTCAAGGCCACCGGCGCGGCACGCTTCGCGGAGCTGGTGGAAGCGGAGTTCGCGCAGCTGGATCGTGCGGCGCTGGCGCTGCCGGATGCGGAGATCGAGCGCGTGCAGGCGTTCTTCGCCCCGCCCGCCTACGAAGCCGACGCCGCAGAAGACACCTCGCTTGCCGACCGGCTCGAGCATGACGTCGCCTTCGCCCGCTGGTACCGGCGCAACACGGTCGCGCACAAGCAGCCGGGCTATCGCGCGGTGTACGTCTCGCTGAAGGCGCCGGACCAGCCGCCGGGCGATCTGACCGCCGCACAGATGGAGACGCTGGCAGCGCTTGCCGATGCCTACAGCTTCGGCGAGGTGCGCACGACGCACCAGCAGAACCTGCTATTGGCCGACGTGCGTCAGGCGGACCTGCCCGCGCTCTGGGAGGCGCTCGCCGCAGCCGGCTTCGCCCAGCCCAACATCGGTACGCTGACCGACATGATCGCCTGCCCGGGGCTGGACTTCTGCTCGCTGGCCAATGCGGGCACGCTGGACATCGCGGCGCAGATCAACCAGCGCTTCGACGACCTCGACTATCTCTACGATCTCGGCGACATCCGCCTGAACATGTCGGGCTGCATGAACGCCTGCGGCCACCATCATGTCGGCCACATCGGCATTCTCGGCGTCGACAAGAAGGGCGAGTCCTGGTACCAGATCCAGCTCGGTGGCAGCTCCGCCAACGAGGCCAGCCTCGGCAAGGTACTTGGGCCATCGGTGCCGGCCGAGCGGGTCGCCGATACCCTCGCCGAGGTGCTGGCTACCTACGTGGCGCTGCGCGAGGGCGAGGAATCCTTTCTGGAGACCGTGCGGCGGGTGGGCATCGCCCCGTTCAAGGACCGCGTCTACGCGGAGGCCTGCTGATGACGCTGATCAAGGACGGCCGCCTGATCAAGGATCATTGGCGACGCCTGGGACCGAGCGAGCCCCTGCCGCCGGCAGGCGATGTGATCGTGCCGTGGGCCCGCTGGCCGGTGGAGGCCGAGGCGCTGCAGGCGCACGATGGCGCCGTGGGTGTGCAGATCGGGCCGGAGGAGACGGCGGAGGAGCTCGCGCCCATCCTGCCGGCGCTGGGGGCGATCGCCATCGAGTTTCCCGTGTTCAAGGACGGGCGCGGTTACAGCACCGCCCGCCTGCTGCGCGAACGCTATGGCTTCACGGGTGAGCTGCGGGCCACCGGCGATGTGCTGATCGACCAGCTGTTCTTCCTGCAGCGGGTCGGCTTCGACGTGCTGGAGCTGCGCCCCGACCAGAAGGTGCAGGACGCCCTGGCTGCGCTGCGCCAGTTCTCCGTGCGCTACCAGGCCGGCGCCGACGAGGCCCAGCCGCTGTACCGCCGCCGCTGATCGCCCCGGGCCGGTCCGGTGGCCTCAGGCCGCCGGCACCTCCCAGGCGCGCCAGCGCTCGGCGCACTCGTTGATGTCCCATTCCGCGGCGCCGAACTCGCGATCGGTCGTGGCCAGCAGCAGCCAGGCGAGGAAACGGGCGGCATCGGCGGGCTTGACCAGCATCTGGTTTGCCTGCAGATGTCGGAACCGCTCGACATGGGGAAAGCGCTTGGCGTCGAGCGTGCGGATGTGCGCCTGCATCGGCGTGTCCACCACCCCCGGGCGGGCACTGCCGACCTGCACGTTCCGCTCGCGCAGCTCCTCGCGCCATACCTGATAGAGCATGTGCAGCGCCGCCTTGCTGCTGCAGTAGGCCCCCCACGAGGCGTAGGGATGATGGGCCGCGCCGGAGGAGATCTGCAGCACCCGCCCGCCCGCGAGCCGATCCAGCAGCGCCTGCGTCAGAAACAGCGGTCCCTCGACGTTCACCGCCTGGTGCTGGCGCCAATCCGCCAGCGATACCTCAGCCAGCGGCGCGACCGGCTCGAGTAGCGCGGCGTTGTGCACCAGCAGGCGCACGGGCCGCTCGCCGAGCGCGGCGATGATGCGCTCGCGGCCCGCCTCGGTGGCGACATCGGCGGCCAGCGGCTCGACGCTGCCCGACACGCCGGCCAGGTCGGCCTGCGTCCGCTGCAGCGGTGCCTCGCGCCGACCCACGATCACCACCGCCAGCCCGTGCCGGACCAGCTCCGCCGTCAGCGCCCTGCCGATGCCGGTGCCGCCGCCGGTGACGATCGCCAGTGGTTGCTCGCGGTTCATGCCCCTCCCCTCCTCTAGGTGCGGATCCCGGTGCCGCGCTCGAGCAGCACCAGTGCGATCCCGGTCAGCAGCACGATCACCAGGCCGATGATGCCGTAGGCGATGGCGATGGGGATATCGGCCGTACCGAGAAAGCCGTAGCGAAACGCGTTGACCATATACAGCACGGGATTGGCCAGCGACACCTGCTGCCAGAACGCCGGCAGCATGTCGATCGAGTAGAACACGCCCCCGAGGTAGGTCAGCGGCGTCAGCACGAAGGTCGGCACGATGGAGATGTCGTCGAACTTGCGCGCGAAGATGGCGTTGAGGAAGCCGCCGAGCGAGAACAGGATGGCGGTCAGCAGCACCACGGAAGCCACGATCCACGGGTGGGCGATGCTGACGTCCCAGAAGAACAGCGAGACGCCGGTCACCAGCAGGCCGACCAGCAGCGCCCGCCCAACGCCGCCGGCCACGAAGCCGGCAAGGATGATCCAGCCCGGCACCGGCGCCACCAGCAGCTCCTCCACGAAGCGCTGGAACTTGGCCCCGAAGAACGAGGAGACCACGTTGGTGTAGGCGTTGGTGATCACCGACATCATGATCAGTCCCGGCACGATGTAGGCCATGTAGTCGAAGCCGGCGACCGGGCCGATCCGCTCGCCGATCAGGCTGCCGAAGATGACGAAGTACAGCGTCATGGTGATGGCCGGCGGTACCAGCGTCTGCAGCCAGATGCGCAGGTAGCGGCGCGTCTCGCGCGTCGCGATCGTGTTGAAGGCGGTCCAGTAGCGGCGCCAGCGCGCGCCGGTGCTCTCGGCGGCCGGTGCACTCATGCGTGCGCCTGCGCCGCCGGCACACCGGGCGCCGTCGGCGGCGCCGTGGCGGGCTGGGTCAGGTCGAGGAACAGCTGCTCCAGGCGGTTGGCCTTGTTGCGCAGCGAACGCACCCGCACCTGACGGGCATCCAACCACCGGAACAGGGTGTTCAGGTCGTCGCCTTCGCGCAGTTCGACCTCCACCGCCTCGGCATCCAGGGCACGCATCGGATAAGGCGACTCACGCAGCGCCTCCGCCGCCAGCGGCGTCTGCAGGTAGAGCACGAAGGTCTCCCGGTTGAGCTTGGCCAGCAGGGTTCGCATCGGTGCGTGCTCGACGATCGCCCCGCGGTCGATGATGGCGATGTTGCGGCACAGCGCCTCGGCCTCTTCCAGATAATGCGTGGTCAGAATGATGGTTACGCCCTGGGCGTTGAGCTCCTCCACGAAGCGCCACATGGAGCGCCGGATCTCGATGTCCACGCCGGCCGTCGGCTCGTCCAGGATCAGCAGCCGCGGCTGGTGCGCCAGCGCCCGGGCGATCATCAGCCGGCGCCGCATGCCCCCGGACAGCTCCCGCACCTGCGTTTGGTGCTTCTCCCACAGACCGAGCTGACGCAGGTAGACCTCTGCCTGGGCCCGGGCCTGGGCGGCCGGCACGCCGTAGTAGCCCGCCTGCGTGATGACCACGTCGATCACCTTCTCGAAGTTGTTGCAGTTGAACTCCTGGGGCACCACGCCCAGGCACCGCTTGGCGGCTTCCGGCTCCCGGTCGAGATCGTGGCCGAACACTTCCACCCGGCCCGCGCTCTTGTTCACCAGCGAGCTGACGATGCCGATGAGCGTCGACTTGCCGGCCCCGTTCGGCCCCAGCAGGGCGAAGAAGTCCCCGGCTGCCACCTCCAGGTCCACACCGTCCAGCGCGCGGTGGCCATTGCGGTAGGTTTTCTGCAGATTGGTCAGGCGTAGGGCGGCGGTCATGATTCGTCTGTCGTTGCGGCGGGCTGGTTCGGACGTAGCGCCAGGATCTGGCTCAGGACCGACAGGGCGATCTCGCCCGGTGTGCGCCCGCCAAGGGCGAGGCCGGCGGGCGCGTGCAGCCGGGCGAGCTGCGCCGGCGTCAGCTCGGCGCCGGCGAGGTAGTGTCGCACGAGGCCCGCGCGATGGCGGCTGGCGATCAGGCCGACGTAGCCGGCCGGCGAGCGCAGCAGCACCGGCAACACGAGGTGATCGCCCCGGTGCTGGGTTGCGACCACGGCCGCATCGGCAGGTTCGATCTCGGCGGGCGCCGGCGGCTCCCGGCGCCGCAGGGCGCCTTCCACGGGTGCGCCCTCGCCGATCAGGACGGGGGCGAAGCCGGCCAGCCGGCCCGCCTGCGCCAGCGCGCCGGCGAGCGCCCCCTGCCCCACCACCCACAGCCGCGGTGGTGGCGCGAGCGGCTCGATGAACACCTGCATCCGGCCACCGCACGGCATGCCGGCGCCGAGCACCTCCGACTCCAGGTCGAGCTCCAGCGTCCGGCACTGCCGGTCGATCAGCGCCTCCCGCGCCGCCTGGCAGACCTCCTGCTGGGCGCAGCCGCCGCCGATCCATCCTGCCAGAGTGGCGCCATCCGCGGCGATCAATAGCTTGGCACCGGGGTCGGCCGCACTCGAACCGTGGGTGGCGATGACCGTCGCCAGCGCGAGCGGCTGCCGCTGCGCCAGTGCCGCGGTCAGCGTCTCGAACAGCACGCCGGATTCGCTCAGCCCGCGCATAGCGCGGCGCGATAATCGGCCGGGGTGTCGATGTCCCGGCAGATGCCAGGGTCGGCGATCGGCAGGCGGTTCACGGCAAAGGCACCACCGGCGATCAGTCCGCGCGGATCCGGCATCGCGGCCCGGCGCAGCGCGGCCAGCGCCGGGCCGCGGAACAGACGTGGATGACCGTCGCCGGCCGCGGCGCAGTGCGGTATCAGAATGTCGCCGGTGAGCCGCGCGGCGCCCGCCGCCAGCTGCTGGCCGCTCTCCGCGCGCAGGTGCGGCAGATCGGCGAGGGCGATCCACAGCCCCCCGGTCAGCGGGATCTCGCGCAGCGCCGCCAGCGCCAGACGCAGCGATTCGTGCCGGCCGCCCTGGCCAGCGCGATTCCAGCACACAGCGAAGCCGGCGTGCCTCACCACCGGTGCCGTGGCTTCGCTGCCGACCACGGCGAGCCGGTATGCAGCCGGCAGGCGGGCGAGCCGCCCGCAGGTCTGCGCCAGCACCGTGGCCTCGCCCAGTGGCAGCAGCAGCTTGTCGCGCCGGCCCATGCGGCGCGAGCGACCGGCCGCGAGCAGCACCAGCGCGCGATCGGCCGCCGGATCACTGGCCGCTGACGGGCTCGGGCAACTGCTGCGGCTCACTGGCCCAGGGCGGCGGCGCGCCGTATTCGTCCTCGAAGTCATCCATTGGCGGCTCGCCGTCGTAGCGCTGGTAATGCCGCCGCTGCAGATAGGCGTCGCGACTGAAGCTGTAGCGATCGTAGGCGGATTCGAGCACCTGGTCGGCACCGAGCAGGTCTGCACGCAGCGAGATCACCTGCGCGATCCGCAGCGCCCAGCGCAGCTCGTCGTCGTCCAGGTAGTGCAGCGGGTCGAACTGCAGATCCACCAGCGTACCGGCGCCATCGCGCACGGTGGTCGGGCCGAGCAGCGGCAGCACCAGATACCACCCGCTCGGCAGGCCCCACACCGCCAGCGTCTGACCGAAGTCCTCCTCGGCAGGCTCGAGGCCCGCGGCGCTGGCCGGGTCGGTCAGGCCGAACACGCCGAGGGTGCTGTTCATCAGGAACCGGCCGGCATTGTGACCAGCCTGGCCGAACTCACCCTGCAACAGATTGTTGACGGCCGAAATCGGCTCGCCGAGGTTGTCGAAGAAGTTGCGCACGCCAGTCTGCACCGGCTCGGGTGCGACATCATCGTAGGCCTGCGCCACCGGCCGCAGCACATAGCGGTCGGCATATTCGTTGAAGGTGTAGATCCGCCGGTTCAGCGGCTCCAGCGGATCGTTCACGGGCGTATTCTGAGCCCATGCAGAGGCGCCGAGTGTGCTGAGGGCCAGCAGCATGCCGGCAAGCCTTGGGTGAGAGAGCTTCATTCTTATAGGGTACCGGTGGCATCAGGTCGCACCCCGCCCGCCCTGCGCCTGGCGCCGGAGAGAGCGGTATGGATCGATTGCTGAGCGACATTCACGGACTGTTGGACCGCCATCGCCCCGCGCGCGTGGCGGCGCTGGGGCCGATGGCGTGCGACATAGTGGCCGCTTACCGGTTGCCCGGGCAAGCACAAGTGGAGCAGCTGGCGCCAAGCTGCGCCGCCCTGGCCGGCCGCGGGCGCTACGACTTCGCCCTGCTCGCCCCGGCCGGCGGCCAGCTGGAACGGCGTGAGGGCACCGCGCTGATCGCCCGGCTGCGGGATCTGCAGGCCGCCCGGCTGGCGGTGATCGTGCATCTCGGCCCAGATGGCTGGCAGGAAGCCGAGCTGCGGGCACTGGGTCTGTCGGTCGATGCCCGTGATGGCAAGGGACCGGATGCGCTGGCGTTGTGCACCTACGATGTCGCCACCTACAAGCGCACGCCGGAGTGGCTCAACCCGCGCCACTGGGCGCATCCCGAGCGCTGGAACAAGGCCCGGTGGTGACGCTGTTTCGCCCCTCACCGACCGACCGGTCCGCCGCTTGCAGCCCGCCCGCCCCTCATCTAGGCTATGCCCATCCAGCCTGTACTGGATCCACGGAAATCTGGACATACCTTCCATCAGTTAAGGAGAGCAGAGATGGCTGACCGTCCCGCACCGCCGAGCGACATCACCCCGCAGGAATTCTTCGAGAAGTACATTCCTGAGCAGATCGAGAACATTCCGGAAGAGCAGAAGGCCGAGGCACGCGAGCGTGCCGGTGACTTCTCGACCGTGATCGGCTTCAACATCACCGACGCCGACGCACAGTATTCCTTCCACATCAACGAAGGCGACATCGAAGTCAAGCCGGGCATCGACGATGCCGAGATGACGATCGTCACCGACGAAGAGACCTGGCGTGAGCTGATGATCGATCGCAGCGCCAACCCGCAGCAGCTGTTCATGTCCGGCCGCATCCAGATCGAGGGCGACATGTCCATCGCGATGCAGCTGCAGAACATCATGCCGGAAGGTATGCTGATGTAAGCATCGCTCTGGCGATGTCTACAGGCGGGGCCTTCGGGCCCCGTTTTTTTTGGCGCGGCCCCCGTACTTTCCGGGGCGCACCGAATGCGATAATGCCGGCTGATCGAAGGCGCTGCGTGTCCATGAACCCACATTCCCCCACTGCCCTCGCCGAGGCTCTGGCCGAGCGGATCCTCATCCTCGACGGCGCCACGGGCACAATGCTGCAGCGGCACCGGCTGACCGAGGCCGACTTTCGCGGCGAGCGCTTCGCCGACTGGCAGCAGGACCTGAAGGGCAACAACGATCTGCTGTGCCTGACCCGGCCGGATATCGTGCGCGAGATCCACGAGGCCTACCTTGCCGCCGGCGCGGATCTGATCGAGACCAACACCTTCAATGCCACCTCGATCTCCCAGGCCGACTACGGCATGCAGTCGCTGGTGGGTGAGCTGAACGAGCAGGCGGCGCGGCTGGCACGCGAGGCGGCCGATCGCTGGACAGCGAAGGATCCGGCCCGGCCGCGCTTCGTGGCCGGCGTACTCGGCCCCACCAATCGGACGGCCTCGATCTCGCCGGACGTGAACGACCCCGGCTATCGCAACGTCGACTTCGATGCGCTCGTGGAGAGCTACTGTGAGGCACTGGCCGGCCTGCACGCCGGCGGCATCGACGCGGTGCTGATCGAGACGGTGTTCGACACGCTCAACTGCAAGGCCGCCCTGTTCGCCTGCACCAAGTTCTTCGAGCAGACCGGGGTGCGCCTGCCGCTGATGATCTCCGGCACCATCACCGATGCCTCGGGGCGCACGCTGTCCGGCCAGACCACCGAGGCCTTCTACAACTCGCTGGCGCATGCCGCGCCGCTCAGCATCGGCCTGAACTGCGCGCTCGGCGCGCCGGAGCTGCGGCCATACGTGCAGGAGCTTGCCCGCGTGGCCGGCTGCCACGTCAGTGCGCATCCCAACGCCGGCCTGCCGAACGAGTTCGGCGAGTACGACGCCACGCCCGAGGAAATGGCAGCCGAGATCGGCGACTGGGCGGAGCGCGGCTGGCTGAACGTGATCGGCGGCTGCTGTGGCACCGGACCCGAGCACATCCGGGCGATGGCCGCGGCGGTCGCCGGTCGGCGTCCGCGGCCGTTGCCGCAGCTGGCGCCCAAGCTGCGCCTGAGCGGGCTCGAGCCGCTCAACATCGACGACGACAGCCTGTTCGTGAACATCGGCGAGCGGACCAACGTCACCGGCTCGGCCCGCTTCGCCCGCCTGATCCGCGAGGATGACTACGAGACTGCGCTGGAGGTGGCCCGCCAGCAGGTCGAGAACGGCGCCCAGATCATCGACATCAACATGGACGAGGGCATGCTCGATTCGGAACGCGCGATGGTGCGGTTCCTGAATCTGCTGGCCGGCGAGCCGGACATCGCCCGGGTGCCGGTGATGATCGATTCCTCGAAGTGGTCGGTGATCGAAGCCGGGCTGAAGTGCATCCAGGGACGGGGGATCGTCAACTCGATCAGCCTGAAGGAAGGCGAGGCGGCGTTCCTGGCGCAAGCACGGCTGGCGCGGCGCTATGGCGCGGCGCTGGTGGTGATGGCCTTCGACGAGCAGGGCCAGGCCGACACCATCGCCCGCAAGGTGGAGATCTGCGCGCGCAGCTATCGCCTGCTGACCGAGCAGGCCGGCGTGCCGGCCGAGGACATCATCTTCGACCCGAACATTTTCGCCATCGCCACGGGCATCGATGAGCACGACGGCTACGCGGTGGATTTCATCGAGGCCACCCGCCGAATCAAGCGCACCCTGCCGCACGCGCGCATCAGCGGTGGGCTGTCCAACGTGTCGTTCTCGTTCCGTGGCAACGATGCGGTGCGCGAGGCAATCCACTCGGTCTTCCTCTACCACGCCATCCAGGCCGGCATGGACATGGCGATCGTCAATGCCGGCCAGCTGGCGGTATACGAGGACATTCCCGCCGAGCTGCGGGAGCGGGTCGAGGATGTGGTCCTCAATCGCCGTGCCGATGCGACCGAGCGGCTGCTGGAGATCGCCGAGCAGATCCGCGGTCAGCGCAGCGAGCGGCAGGGGCCGGACCTGGCTTGGCGTGAACTGCCCGTCCGCGAGCGGCTCACGCACGCGCTGGTGCAGGGCATCGCCGACTTCGTCGAGGCCGATGTCGAGGAGGCCCGCCAGAGCGCCACGCGGCCGCTGGACGTCATCGAAGGGCCGCTCATGGACGGCATGAACGTCGTTGGCGATCTGTTCGGCGCCGGCAAGATGTTCCTGCCCCAGGTGGTCAAGAGCGCCCGGGTGATGAAGAAGGCAGTCGCCTACCTGATCCCCTACATCGAGGCGGAGAAGGCGGACGGCGCCGAGGCGACCGGCCAGCCGCGCATCCTGCTGGCCACCGTCAAGGGCGATGTGCACGACATCGGCAAGAACATCGTCGGCGTGGTGCTGCAATGCAACAACTTCGAGGTGATCGACCTCGGCGTGATGGTGCCGGCGCAGAAGATCCTTGAGGCGGCTCGCCGTGAGCGGGTCGACATCATCGGCCTGTCAGGGCTGATCACCCCGTCGCTGGACGAGATGGCGGACGTGGCCGCCGAAATGCAGCGTCAGGATTTCACCACGCCGCTGCTGATTGGTGGCGCCACCACCTCCCGCGTGCACACGGCGGTCAAGATCGCCCCGCGCTACGAGGGTCCGGCGATCTACGTCAAGGACGCCTCACGGGCCGTGGGCGTGGCGCAGAACCTGGTCAGTCCGACGCAGCGCGAACCCTATTGCCAGCGCATCACAGATGAATACGAGGCGGTGCGCGACCGCCACCGCAACCGCCAGCGTCGCGACAAGCTGCTGCCCCTGGCCGCGGCCCGTGCCAATGCGCCGCCGATCGAGTGGACCGGCTATCGGCCGCCGGTGCCGCAGGAACCCGGCATCCATGTACTGGACGACGTGCCATTGGCTTCACTGCGGCCGTTCATCGACTGGACGCCTTTCTTCAAGACCTGGGAGTTGGCGGGCAGCTATCCGAAGATCCTGCAGGACGCCGTCGTCGGCGAGCAGGCGCGCTCGCTGTTCGCCGACGCCGAGCGCATGCTGGACCGACTGATCGAGGAGCGCTGGCTGACCGCGCGGGCCCTCTACGGCTTCTGGCCGGCGAATGCCGAGGGTGATGACATCGTGCTCTACCGGGACGAGGCCCGCGATGCCGTGCAGGCGACCCTGCACCACCTGCGTCAGCAGAAGCAGAAGCCTGCCGGACGCCCCAATCATTGCCTCGCCGACTTCGTCGCCCCACGCGCCACCGGCCTGGTGGACCACGTCGGCGCCTTCGTCGTGACGGCCGGGATCGGCCTGGACGCCTGGGTCGCCCGCTTCGAAGCCGATCACGACGACTACCAGAGCATCATGGTCAAGGCGCTGGCGGATCGGCTGGCCGAGGCGCTGGCCGAATGGCTGCACCGGCAGGTCCGGCGACAGGCGTGGGGCTATGCCGCCGACGAGCAGCTCGACAACGAGGCCCTGATTGCGGAGTCCTACCGCGGCATCCGCCCGGCGCCCGGCTATCCGGCCTGCCCCGAGCACACCGAGAAAGCCACTCTCTGGTCCCTGCTCGATGCCGAGCGCCGCATCGGCGTCAGCCTGACCGACAGCTATGCCATGCTGCCGGCCGCGAGCGTGAGCGGCTGGTACTTCAGCCATCCCCAGGCACGTTACTTCGGCGTGGGCGCCATCGGCCGCGACCAGGTCGCCGACTACGCCCGTCGCAAGGGCATGACGCTCGCCGAAGCCGAACGCTGGCTGGCACCACAGCTTTCCTATGAACCCGACTGAGGGACACCGGCGCGCCGGCCGCGCCCGGCTGCTGGGTCTGCTGCTGGCCGTGATCGTCATCGGCACGGCCGGGGGAGCCGGTGCCGCCGAGGAGACCAATGCCGCCCTGCGAGCCCGCTTCCTGGAGGCCGAGGCGGCGCTTGCACAGGCCGATCGAGCGCGGGCCGACGCACTCTGGCGGCAGCTGGCGGCGGCGGACTATCCGCTGGCACCTTACCTGCGCCATCAGCTGCTGGGCGATGCACTCGGGCTGTCGCAGCGTCAGGCCGTGCGCGAATTCCTAGCGGCCCACCCCGATCTGCCGCTGGCCCGGCGATTGCGCGCCCGCTGGCTGGCCACCCTCGCCGCCGCCGAGGCCTGGCCGCTGCTGCTGGCCGATTACGCGCCGATGCGCGATGCGGCTTCGCAGTGCCGGTATCACTACGCGCAATGGCAGACCGGGCAACAGGACGCGGCCTCCGAGGGCGCCCGCTCGCTCTGGCTGAGCGGACGCTCGCAGCCCAACGCCTGCGATCCGCTGTTCGCCGCCTGGCGTGCCAGCGAGGCGTTCGAGCCGGCGCTGGTCTGGGATCGACTGGTATTGGCCGTGGCGTCCGGTGCGACCGGGCTGGTGCGCTTCCTGGAGGCCGAGTTACCGCCGACCGATCAGCCCCTCGGCGCGCTCTGGCGGGCCGCACGCTCGCAACCCACGCGGCTGGTGACCGATCCCCGGCTGCAGCCAACGGCGGGCGAGCGGGCGCGCCAGTTGGCACAGATCCGTGCCGATGTCGCCATGCGTCTGGTGCGCGCGGACCCCACCTACGCGGCCAGCCACTGGCCGCAGCTGGCGGCGCAGCTGGTCGATCCGGCGCCGATCCGCCACGAGCTGGCCATCCGGCTGCTGCTCCAGGGTGCAGACAATGCCGGACAGTTTGCCGACGCCGTGCCACCGGCACAGCGCGATGAGGCACTGATCGGCTGGCAACTGCGCTGGGCGCTTGCCCGCGCCGATTGGCCATACCTGCTGCGCGCCCTGGAGGCGCTGGACGTCGAGACCGCCGGGCAGGCGCAGTGGGCGTACTGGCGCGGCCGGGCCTTGGCCAAGCTGGGACGGGCGGATGAGGCCCGGGCAGCCTTCCAGCGGGCGGCCTCGCAGCGGGAGTTCCACGGGCTGCTGGCGGCCGACCGGCTCGGACGGCCCTACGCGCTGGAGCACCGTCCGCTGGCGGTGAGCGAGGCCGACATGGCCGCCCTGCTCCGCGAGGTGCCTGCCTTCGCGCGCATGAACGAGTTGGCATGGCTGGCGCGCGAGACCGAGCTGCGGGCGGAGTGGTTCGCCGTCATCGGCACATTGCCGGCGGCGCAGGTCCCGGCGGCAGCGACACTGGCGGAGCGCTGGGGCCAACACGCACTGGGCATTTCCGCCCTGGCCGGGATCGGCGCCTGGGACGATCTGGACCGGCGCTTCCCGCTGCCCTTCCGACCGCTGGTGGCGAACAGTGCTGACCGTGCGGCGCTGGAACCGTCACTGATCTATGCCATCGCGCGCCGCGAGAGCGCCATGAATCCGCGGGCGGTCTCGCCGGCCGGTGCCATCGGTCTGATGCAGCTGATGCCGGCCACCGGCAAGGCGGTGGCCGGCCGCCAGGGCGAGGTTCTGCCGACGCCAGCGCTGCTGCGGGAACCGGCCCGAAACCTGCGCTACGGCAGCGCCTATCTGCGCGAGCTGATCGATCGCTACGGCGGCCATCTGCCCATGGCGATCGCGGCCTACAACGCCGGCCCCGGACGGGTGGCGCAATGGCGGCCGGTGAACGCGCCGGTGCCGGCCGACATCTGGATCGAGACCCTGCCCTATCGGGAGACGCGCGGCTACGTGCAGGCCGTGCTGCTGTACGAGACGATCTATCGGTGGCGGTTGGGACAGCCGGCCGAGCGTGTCAGCCGTCTGCTGGAGGCGGTCGGTCCGGAGACGCCGACGCTGGCGGCGAACGAGGGTTGAGTCCTGGCGCCCGGTATCGCCGGGCGGGGCGGCTCAGGCGGAGGCGCCGTTCGCCGCCGTGCCCAGCGGCTGCTGGCGGTAGGAATCGAGCAGCGCCCGGGCTTCACGGCCGCACTTGCCGCAGCCGCCGGCGATATCGAAGCGGGAACGCAGCGCCGCCATGTCCCGCACGCCAGCGGCGCACGCCGCATGCAGATCCGACTCCCGCACTGCCTTGCAGATACACACGTACATCGGTCGCCTCACCACAGGTCTGTGGATGCGACTCTAGCTACGAATGAGAATCGTTGTCAAACAGGAAACGATTCCGGTGGCAAGGTTCAGCCCTTCGGTCCGCGACCCACGGCAAGCATGCGCTCCACTGCCCGCCGCGCGCCTTCGGCAACCGCGGGATCCACCGTCACCTCCGGGGCCAGCGTGCGCAACGATTCCAGTACACCAGCGAGGGTGACGCGCTTCATGTGCGGGCACAGGTTACACGGTCGAATGAAGTCGATCTGCGGGAATTCGACGGCCACGTTGTCGCTCATCGAGCACTCGGTGACCATCACCACCTGCCGCGGTGCGCGCTCGCCGAGATGCTTGACCATGCCGCTGGTAGAGCCGACGAAGTCGGCTTCGGCCAG
>JAASSS010000029.1 GCA_021767745.1 Pseudomonadota bacterium | reverse complement strand
GCGCCTGGAGCGGGTGACGCATCCGGCGATCGCCATGCGCATGCAGGCACGGCTGCGCGCCAGCCGCTCGCCATACACGATCCTGATGGTGCCGTTGCTCATCGAGAGCGGTCAGCACCGCCTGGTGCAGCGCGTGCTGGTCGTCGACCTGCCGCCCGAGGCCCAGCAGGCACGCCTGATGCAGCGCGATGCGGTCGATGCGGGACAGGCTGGGGCCGCCATCGCCGCCCAGGCCACGCGCGAACGGCGGCTGGCCCTGGCCGACGACATCATAGACAATCGTCATCCTAGGTCCGTGATCGCGGCGGCCGTCGACGAGCTGCACGAGGCCTATCTGCGCATGGCGGCCGATCCGCAGGCACGTCGACAGCGATTCGTTCTTCCGCGCCGGAACCCAGACTGACATGGATGCTACCCCCACAACCGCGAATGCCGCGCCGCTGGTGCATTACGAGCAGCCGCTGAACGAGCGCATCCGGCGCTTCCTGCGACTGGAGTTCCTGTTCGCGCAAACGCGCTACCACGTGGGGCGCGGCGACGCCTGGGCCACGCGCGATGCCGTCGCCGATCTGCAGGAGATCCTGGAGGCGCTCGGGCAGGGCGACATCAAGAGCGAGATCATCAGCGAACTCGAGCGCCACGCGGCACACCTGGAGGGCCTGCGCGAGCGCGAGGGGCTGGATCTGCAACAGCTCGACGCCCTGCTTGCCGAGATTCGCGGGCTGGTCGAGCGGCTGCACGAGCAGCGCGGGCAACCCGGCGCAATGCTGCGCAACAACGAATTCCTGATCGCCTATCGCCAGCGCAATGCCATCCCCGGCGGCACCTGCGCCTTCGATCTGCCGCGCATGCACCACTGGCTGCAGCGCCCAGCGGCCGAACAGCAGGCCCTGCTGCAGCAGTGGTACCGGCACTTCGCCACGGTGGAAGACGCCGTGACGATGATCCTGCGGCTGGTGCGCGAAACCGGACGGCGCGGCGCTGCCACGGCCCACGAAGGCGCCTATGAGCAATCGCTCGACGCCAACAGGCCCTGTCAGATGATCGTGGTCACACTGCCGCAGGACAGCGAGTGCTTCCCCGAGATCAGCGGCAGCCGGCACCGCATCACCATCCGCTTTCTGGTGCAGCCGGACATCGATGAACGGCCGGTGCAGACGCGGGAGGATGTTGCCTTCCGCCTGGCCTGCTGTGGCGTCTGACGCGGATTCGAAACGCCGACGCGGCGCGATGGGCCGATGCCCCACCTGCGGCAAGCCGGCCGTGCTCGGCGCGGACAATCCCGCCCGTCCCTTCTGCTCGCCCCGCTGCCGGCTGATCGATCTCGGCGAATGGCTGGATGAACGGCGCCGAATCCCGGGCCCACCGGCGGGCGATCCTGCGGCGCCGGGCGACGATTCCGACGCCTGAGCCTCAGCCGACGTGCGGCGCCGGCTGCCAGAACGCGCCGATGCCGGCGACGCCGAACGCCCCCACCTCGCGCAGAGCCGCCTCGTCGGCCGGGCACATGCCTCCCAGCGCGTAGACTGGCAGACGCGCCCCGGCAAGCAGCGTGGCCAGGCCGTCGACTCCGAGCGGCGGCTGATCCGGATGGGTGGAAGTGGCCCGCACCGGCGAGAGGAAAGCGTAGTCGCAACCAAGTTGTGCAGCCCGCGCCAACTCCGCCGCGTCGTGGCACGAGGCGCCGACCAGCGGCGCCGCCGGCCGCGCCTGGACGCGCGCCAGCGCGGCCGCCGTCAGGTGCACACCCCAGTGTGGCGGCAGATCGGCGCCACCATGGCGACTGCTGCAGGCCAGACGCAGCGCGGGGTTGGCGCTGGCCAGCGCATCCAGCCGTGCGATCGCCCCCGCCAGCGTCGCCGGCCCCGCCTGCGGCAAGCGCAGGACGATCAGGGCTGAGGGCGTGGCCGGCGCTGCTGGCGACCGGCGATGCCAGTCCGGCGGCGTGATCGCGGCATGCTGGGGCAGCTGCAGTGCCCGCCGCATTGCCCGGTTGGCCGGCGGCATCGGCACCGTATCGAGCTCCGCCGGCGCCGCCCACCGGACCTGCTGGCCCTCGAGCGAACGCGGCTGACCCTGCCACTCACTCACCTCGAACACGTGCAGACGAATGCGTCCGCCTGCCGCTGGGCCATCGGCGGCCAGCTGCAACAGCGGCATGGCCGTCACCACCTGCAGGCCGACCTCCTCGGCGAGTTCGCGTACCAGCGCGTGGCGCGGCGATTCCCCGGGCTCGAGCTTGCCGCCGGGAAACTCCCAGAGGCCGGCGAAGGGCTGATGCGCCTGGCGCTGGGCGATCAGCAGCCGGCCCGTCGCATCGCGCACCAGTCCCACCGCCACCTCGACCGGCGCGGTGCTCACCTCAGGTGCGGTAGTCGGCGTTGATGCGGACGTAGTCGTAGCTGAGATCGCAGGTCCACACTGCGACCGCGGCCGTACCCCGCCCCAGCGCCACCCGGATGGTGTAGGCCGATTGCGCGCAGACACGCTGGCCGTCGGCCTCCCGATAGGCGGGATCGCGGCCGCCACCGGTCACCACCACCACCTCGTCGAGCCACAGCCGCACCCGCGAGATGTCCAGGCCCTCGACTCCGGCGCGGCCGACGGCGGCCAGGATGCGGCCCCAGTTGGGATCGCCGGCGAAGCAGGCGGTCTTGACCAGCGGCGAATGCGCGATCGCATCGGCCACCGCACGGGCCTCGCGGGCATCGGCGGCATCCTCCACCACGATCTCCACGAAACGCGTGGCGCCCTCACCGTCCCGCACGATCGCCTGCGCCAGATGCAGACACACCGCCTGCAGCGCCTCGCCAAAGCGCGCCCAGTCATCGCCGGCGGCGGGTGAGAGTGCGGGACCGGCGCCACTGGCGACCAGACACACGGCATCGTTGGTGGAAGTGTCGCCATCGACCGTGATGCGATTGAAGCTGCGGTCCACCGTCTCGCGCAGCAGCTCGGCCAGCGGGCCCGGCGCGATGGCCAGATCGGTGCCGATGAAGGCCAGCATCGTCGCCATGTCCGGGCGAATCATACCGGCGCCCTTGGCAATGCCGGTGATCGTCGCCTCGTACCCGCCGATGCGGACGCGCCGGCTGATGGCCTTGGGCCGGGTGTCGGTCGTGCAGATCGCCTGCGCCGCCCGCGCCCAACCATCCGGCCGCAGGGCGGCGACCAGCCCAGGCAACGCCGCCAACACCGGCCCCGTCGGCAACGATTCGCCGATCACGCCGGTCGAGAACGGCAGTACCGCCGCGGCCGGCACGTCCAGCGCCTTGCCGGCCGCGGCACACAGGGTCGCGGCGACCTCGGCACCCTCCGGACCGGTCCCGGCGTTGGCGTAGCCGGTGTTGATCAACAGGGCCCGCGGCGGGCCCGCCTGCAGATGTCGCCGTGCCAGCACCACCGGCGCCGCCTGGAAGGCGTTGCGCGTGAACACCGCGGCGCAGGTGGCAGCCGGCGCGAGCCGCAGGAGCGTCAGGTCCAGGCGATCCGGCTTGCGTATGCCGGCCGCCACCGCCGCAACCTCGATGCCGGGGACTGCCAGCAGCGCCTCCCCGTCGGCGGGTTCGCTCATCCGTCGAGACGGCCGTGGCAGTGCTTGTACTTGCGGCCCGAACCGCAGGGACACGGCTCATTGCGACCGACCTTGCGCCCATCCCGCACGAACGGCGCCACCGGCTCCACCGCCGCGCCGGGGGCCGGCTCGGCAGCGACCGGTCCGGCACCGTCCGCGGCCTGTGCAGCGGCCTCGGCTGCAGGCAGCGGCGGCGGTGCCGCATGACTGAACTGCATGCGCACCGGCGCCTGCGGTCGCGGCGCTGCCGGCGCCTGCTCGGCACCGCGCAACCTGAGACGATGCAGTGCGCTGATGGTGTCCTGCTTGAAGCGCTGGAGCATCTGCGTGAACATCTCGAAGGCTTCGCGCTTGTACTCCTGCTTCGGATTCTTCTGCGCATAGCCCCGCAGGTGGATGCCCTGGCGCAGGTAGTCCATGGCGGCCAGGTGCTCTCGCCAGAGCCCGTCCAGCACGCTCAGCATCAGCGACTTCTCCACCTCGCGCAGCGTCTGCTCGCCGGCGATCTCCGCCTTTTCCGCGTAGCTCGCCTCCAGCGCCTCCAGGATCCGGCTGCGCAGGCTGGTCTCGCTGAGCTCGTGATCCTGATCCAGCCACTGCGCCAGCGGCAGTTCGATGCCGAACAGCTCATGCAGCGCCTGGGTCAGGCCAGGGATGTCCCACTGCTCTTCCAGCGACTGCGGCGGCACGTGAGTGGCCACGACGTCGTCCACAACATCGGCGCGCATACGCTGCACCAGTTCGCCGATGTCCTCGCCCTGCAGCAGATCGTCCCGCTGTTCGTAGATGACGCGGCGCTGGTCGTTGGCGACGTCGTCGTATTCGAGCAGCTGCTTGCGGATATCGAAGTTGTGGCCCTCGACCTTGCGCTGGGCATTCTCGATCGTGCGCGTCAGCCAGCGATGCTCGATGGGCTCGCCCTCCTCCACGCCGAAGCGCGCCATCAGTCCGCCGATCCGGCCGGGGCCGAAGATGCGCAGCAGGTCGTCCTCCGCCGACAGGTAGAAGCGCGACGAGCCCGGGTCGCCCTGGCGTCCGGCACGCCCGCGCAGCTGGTTGTCGATGCGCCGGGATTCGTGCCGTTCGCTGCCGACGATGTGCAGGCCACCGGCGTCGAGCACCTGCTGGTGGCGCACGGCCCAGTCCTGCTTCTCGCGCGCCTGGGCCTCGGCATCCGCCGCCGCCTCCAGGCTGCCGCCGAGCACGATGTCGGTGCCGCGACCGGCCATGTTGGTGGCGATCGTAACGGCGCCGGGCCGGCCGGCCTGGGCGACGATTTCCGCCTCGCGCTCGTGCTGCTTGGCGTTGAGCACCTCGTGGCGGATCTTCTGCTTGCGCAGCAGGCCGGAGAGGTATTCCGACGCCTCGATGGAAGCCGTGCCCACCAGCACCGGCTGGCCACTCTCGCGCCGGGCGACGATGTCCTCGACGATGGCGTTGAATTTCTCGCGCCGGGTCTTGTAGATCTGGTCGGGCAGATCCTGGCGGACCATGGGCTTGTTGGTGGGGATCACCACCACCTCGAGGCCATAGATCTGCTGGAACTCGAAGGCCTCGGTGTCGGCCGTGCCGGTCATGCCGGCCAGCTTGTCGTAGAGGCGGAAGTAGTTCTGGAAGGTGATCGAGGCCAGCGTCTGGTTCTCGGCCTGAATCGGCGCGTGCTCCTTCGCCTCCACCGCCTGGTGCAGGCCCTCGGACCAGCGCCGTCCGGGCATGGTGCGGCCGGTGAATTCGTCGACGATCACCACTTTGCCCTGCTGCACGATGTAGTGCACGTCGCGCTTGTACAGGTGATGCGCGCGCAGGGCGGCATCGACGTGATGCATCAGGGCGACGTTGGTCACGTCGTAGAGGCTTTCGCCCTCCGGCAGCAGGCCCGCCTCGGTCAGCAGCGACTCGACGTACTGGTGACCCTCCTCGGTCAGATGCACCTGGCGGGTCTTCTCGTCGATGCTGAAGTGACCCGGGCCATCCTCCTCCGCCTGCGCCTCCAGACGCGGCACGAGCTGGTCGATCTGCTGGTACAGCTCGCTCTGGTCGGCCAGCGCGCCGGAGATGATCAGCGGCGTGCGGGCCTCGTCGATCAGGATGGAATCGACCTCGTCGACGATCGCCATCGCCCGCCCGCGCTGCACGCGGTCCTCAAGGCGGAAAGCCATGTTGTCGCGCAGGTAGTCGAAGCCGAACTCGTTGTTGGTACCGTAGGTGATGTCGGCACCGTAGGCCGCCCGCTTGGTCTCCGAATCCTGCCCGGAGGCGATCACACCGACGGTGAGGCCGAGGCGCTCGTACAGCGGCCGCATCCACTCCGCATCGCGGCTGGCCAAGTAGTCGTTGACGGTCACCACGTGCACACCGCGCCCGGCGATGGCGTTCAGATACGCCGGCAGCGTGGCCACCAGCGTCTTGCCCTCACCGGTGCGCATCTCGGCGATCTTGCCCTGGTGCAGCACGATGCCGCCGACCAGCTGCACATCGTAGTGGCGCAGGCCGAGCGTGCGCCGGGCCGCCTCGCGCGCCAGCGCAAAGGCCTCGGGCAGCAGGTCGTCCTCGCGCTCCCCCTGCGCCAGCCGCTCGCGGAACTCGGCCGTCTTGGCAGTGATATCCGCATCGCCCAGGGCTTCGAAGTCCGCTTCCAGCGCGTTGATGCGGGCGACCGTGCCGCGCAGCTTGCGGATCAGCCGATCGTGGCGGCTGCCGACCACCGTGCGTACTAGCTTTCCAAACATAGACTCAGATGCCGTTGGAGTTCTGTGCCGCGGCGGCGTCTAGTCGCCGCGCTTGAGGTAGGTACGTGGATCGACGGCCCGGCCATCGCGGCGGACCTCGAAGTGCACATGCGGGCCGGTGGCACGGCCGGAGGCGCCGAGCTCGGCGATGACGTCCCCGCGTCCGACGACATCGCCTTCCCGCACCAGCAGTCGCCGATTGTGGCCGTAGAGGGTGGTATAGCCGTCCAGATGGGTGATCTCGATGGTGCGGCCGTAGCCGCTGCGCGCGCCGGTGGCCGTCACCACGCCGGCCGCCACGGCCAGCACGGGGTCGCCGGTGCGGCCGGGAATGTCGACACCGGCGTGGAAACGGCGGTGGCCGTGGAGCGGATCGCGCCGGTAGCCGAAGCCGGAGGAAATCCTGCCGGCGAGCACCGGCCAGCCCGCAGGCAGCGCTTCGGCCAGCGCCTGCCGGCCATTCAATAAATGCGACACCGCCTGCAATTGGCGCTCCTGGGCACCGAGCCGACTGGCGAGCTGCGACACGCCCTGCTGCAGGGCCACCTCATCGCCGGCGGGCGCGTACAGGTCAGGGCCGCCCATGGCGGCGCCGAAATCGAATTCCGAGGCATCGAGGCCCGCCTCGCGCACCACCCGATCGCCCAGGATCTGCAGTCGGGAAGCCTGCGCCTGCAGCTGACTCAGCCCGTCGGACAGCGCCTCGACCCGGGCGGCACTCTCGCTACGTACCCGCAGCAGTTCCTCCCCCGCCACCGACAGCGCCGCCTGCCATACTCTGGCGTCGGCGGCCTCCGGCTTGCTGCCCCAGCTGCCGATCGCCGCGGCCAGCACACCGTAGGAGACCACCACCGCGGCCAGCACCCAGAGTGGCAGAATCAGCCGGCGCTTGCGGCCGCGCCAATCGACATGCAAGGTCAAATGCATATTCCGCCGCCATCGAACATGAACATGACGCTGCCCGGCCCGCGCCCGACCCGCCTCGACTGCCTGCTTGCCGACAGTGCCATCGCCACCCGGGCGAATCGGCTGCTGCGCGCTGAGCAGCAACTGCGGCGACGACTGACCGATCCTCTGCCCGAACCCTGGTGGCTCGCGGCATGGCAACCGGATCGTCTGGTGCTGGGCGCCCCGGATCCTGCCCGTGCCGCCCGACTGCGTTTCTGTGCGCCGCGCATTCTGGCACAGCTGCCGGCGCTGGCGCACCGACGGGTGGAGGTGCGCGTCATGCTGGACCCCCATGGGAGCAGCATCCGGCCGCGGTCATCACGACGCGCGCAGCCGCCGAATACCACCGCCCGCCGCGCCCTTGCGGCACTGGCCACGGAGATGGCGGCGCATGCCGATCCTGGCTCCGAGGCACTGGCGGCTGCGCTGCGCCGGCTCGCGGAGGTCGACTGACCGGCGATGCTCAGCCGGTGACGGCAGCGCCGATGGGCTGGCAGCTGATCGGCAGCTCGGCCCGATCCTCGAACTGCACCGTCTCGAACGCCGTCTGGTCAGCCAGCAGCTTGCGCAGCAGCCGGTTGTTGATGTCGTGGCCCGACTTGTGCCCGGTGAAGGCGCCGATCAGGCCATGGCCCAGCAGGTACAGGTCGCCGATCGCATCGAGGATCTTGTGGCGCACGAACTCATCCTCGTAGCGCAGGCCGTCCTCGTTCAGGATCTGGTAGTCGCCGACCACGATCGCGTTGTCCAGGCTGCCGCCCTGCGCCAGGTTGCGCTGGCGCAGCTGCTCCATGTCGCGCATGAAGCCGAACGTGCGGGCCCGGCTGATCTCCTTGACGAAGGAACTGCCGCCGAAATCGAATTCGACCGTCGATGGCCGCCGTTCGAACACGGGGTGATCGAAGTGAATCGTGTAGCCGACCTTGAAGCCGTCGAACGGGTCGAAGCGCGCCCAGCGGTCACCATCCTGCACCTGCACGGAGCGGCGGATGCGGATGTAGCGCTTGAAGGCATCCTGCTCGCGGATGCCGGCCGACTGGATCAGGAACACGAACGGCCCGGCGCTGCCGTCCATGATCGGCACTTCCGCCGCCGACACCTCGATCTCGGCGTTGTCGATCCCCTGGCCGGCCAGCGCCGCGAGCAGATGCTCCACGGTGCCGACCCGCACCTCGCCCTCGCCGAGGGTGGTGGACAACAGCGTGTCGACGACCTTATCCGGCTGCGCCTTGATCTGCGGCGCACCCGGCAGATCGACCCGGCGGAAGGTGATTCCGGCGTCCACCGGCGCCGGCTTCAGGGTCAGAAAGACCTTCTTGCCCGAGTGCAGGCCGATCCCCGCAGCGCGGATGGAATTTTTCAAAGTGCGTTGTCGTAGCATTCGCCGACCCTGTTCCTGATGCCGCTGCACGGCAGGCACGTCGAGGCGGCAGCGCCTGATGCACCTTGGTGCCGAGACCGGGCAAGCCTCATAGTTTAACGCAGCGCCATGACCTGCGTCATCGCGATCAGTCCGCCTGCTGCCGCAGGAAGGCCGGCACGTCCAGATAGTCGGTGTCGTGCTCCTGTGCCAGTGCGGTGTTGCCGAGGCTGCGCCGGCGGATCACGGCGGGCCGCTCCAGGTGGTGGTAGTCCACCTCGCCGTTCGGCGTGCGGGCCACCGGCTGCACGGCCGGCTTGACCTCTCGCGGCGCAGGCGGCGCCTGACCATAGGCCTCGGCGAGGCCGGTCGCCACCACGGTGACGCGCAGCTCGTCGGTCATGTCCGGGTCGATGACCGTGCCGACCACGACGTTGGCCTCGTCCGAGGCGCAGGCACGCACGGTGTTGCCGACTTCCTCGAACTCGCCGATCGACAGGTCGAGGCCCGCCGTGACGTTGACCAGGACGCCGCGTGCGCCGGTCAGGTTGACCTCTTCCAGCAAGGGGCTGGCCAGGGCCTCCTCGGCAGCCTTGCGCGCGCGGTTCTCGCCGCTCGCCCGGCCCGAGCCCATCATCGCCATGCCCATCTCCGACATCACCGTGCGCACGTCCGCGAAATCGACGTTGATCAGACCCGGCAGAGTGATCAGCTCGGCGATGCCGGACACGGCATTGACCAGCACCCCGTCGGCGACCACGAAGGCATCGGACATACGCACGTCCTTGCCCAGCACCAGCGGCAGCCGCTCGTTGGGGATCACGATCAGCGAGTCCACCGTCTTGCTCAGCTCATCCAGGCCGCTGCGGGCGATGGCCATGCGCCGCGAGCCCTCGAAGCCGAACGGCTTGCATACCACGGCCACGGTCAGGATGCCGGCCTCCTTGGCGATCTCCGCCACCACCGGGGCGGCGCCCGTGCCGGTGCCACCGCCCATGCCGGCGGTGATGAACAGCATGTCCGCGCCGGCGATGATCTCGTGGATGCGCTGCTTGTCCTCCAGCGCCGCCTGCCGCCCGCGCTCGGGCTGCATGCCGGCACCGAGCCCGCCGGTGACGTTCGCCCCCAGCTGCAGCAGCGAGCCTGCCGGATGGTTGCGCAGCGCCTGCGCGTCGGTGTTGGCGGCGATGAGGTCGACGCCCTCGATCTTTGCCTGCGCCATGTTGCGCAGCGCGTTGCAGCCGGCCCCGCCGACGCCGATGACCTTGATCACCGCATTGGTGTCACACGAATCGGTTATCTCGAACATGATGTACTCCGCTTGCTGTGGCCCCGCCGTCGTCTGCGCGACGCTCACGGGAAGTGCTCAGAAATTCCGCTGGAACCAGCGCTTCATCCGTTCCCATACGCTCGTCAGGCCGCCTTGCTCGGGCGCCTCGACGCGCTCTCTCGACTGCTGCGCGCCGAACAGCAGCAGACCTGCTGCCGTGGCGTGCATCGGGTGGTCGACGGCCTCGCTCATACCGCCGACGTTCTGCGGCACGCCCAGGCGCACCGGCATGTGAAAGACTTCCTCCGCCAGCTCCACGGCACCGAGCATCCGGCTGCTGCCGCCGGTCAGCACGATGCCGGCGGCGACCAGCTCTTCGAAGCCGCTGCGGCGCAGCTCGGCCAGCACCAGCGAGAACAGCTCCTCGTAGCGCGGCTCGACCACCTCGGCCAGCGTGTGGCGCTTCAGTCGCCGCGGCGGGCGATCGCCCACGCTCGGTACCTCGATCGCCTCGTCGGTCTGCACCAGCTGGGGCAGCGCGCAGGCATGTTTGAGCTTGATCTGCTCGGCGTGGTGACTCGGCGTGCGCAGCGCCACGGCGATGTCGTTGGTGACCTGGTCGCCGGCGATGGGAATGACCGCCGTATGCCGGATGGCGCCCTCGGTGAACACCGCGATGTCCGTGGTGCCCCCGCCGATGTCGACCAGGCAGACGCCGAGTTCCTTCTCGTCCTGCGCGAGCACCGCGGCGCTGCTGGCCATCTGCTGCAGGATGATGTCCTCGACTTCGAGGTTGCAGCGCTCGATGCACTTGCTGATGTTCTGTGCCGCGCTCTCCGCGCCGGTCACCATGTGCACCTTGGCTTCCAGACGCACGCCGGACATGCCGATCGGCTCTCGGATCCCTTCCTGTTCGTCGATGACGAACTCCTGCGGCAGGATGTGCAGGACCTTCTGGTCGGCCGGGATCGCCACCGCGCGGGCGGCGTCGAGCACGCGATCGACATCCTCCTGACGCACCTCGCGGTCGCGGATGGCGACGATGCCGTGCGAGTTCAGGCTGCGGATGTGGCTGCCGGCGATGCCGGCGTAGACCGAATGCACGTGGCACCCGGCCATCAGCTCGGCCTCCTCCACGGCGCGCCGGATGGCCTGCACCGTCGTCTCGATGTTGACCACCACCCCCTTCTTCAGGCCGCGCGAGGGCTGCGAGCCGAGGCCGATCACCTCCACGCCGCCGTGGTCGTCGATTTCGCCGACCATGCACACGACCTTCGAGGTGCCGATGTCCAGGCCGACGATCAGTTCCTGTTCCTGTTTCCTAGCCACGCGTACTCTCTATGTCTCGTTGCGGGCGGTAATGGGCGCCGCCGGCCGCGGTGCGACGGCGAACCCGTTGGGATAGCGCAGGTCCACGTAGGCCAGCCGGTCGCTGTCGGCGGCCAGCGCCGGCCAGCCGCGCTGCAGGAAGACGGCCAGCCGCTGCGGCGCGGGAACCTCGCCGCCGAGCCGCAGCTCCACGCCGCTGCCGAGCGTCAGCCGCCAACTGCCGCGCTCGTCCACGACCAGCTGGCTGATCTGCAGGGCATGCCGCGCCAGCAGGCGGCCGAGCTCCGCCCATGTCGCCAGGACTTCACGCTCACTGCCGGGCGGCCCGTTCAGCAGCGGCAGCGCCACCGCCGCATCCGGCGCTGCGGCGGTGATACGGCTGCCATCGACGTCCAGCAGCGCGACCTCGCCCCAGCGCGCCACCGGCTGCACCTCGCGGGCCACCACACGCAGCGCATCCGGCCAGCGCCGCTCCACCTCTACGCTGCGCAGTGCGCCGTGCTCGCGCAGGGCCGCGGCCAGTGCGGTCGGCTCGATTGCCAGCAGCGAACGCCCGAGCTGGGGCGCCAGCACGGCGGCGTAGCTGGCCAGCGGCGCCTGCGCCAAGGGGGCCTGCAGGCGGATCTCCCGTACCGCGAACCACGGCTGCGAAGGCAGCTGCAGGGCCAGCCAGGCGGCCAGTACGCCCCCCAGCAGCAGCACCGGCAACGCCCGGCGCAGCAGGCCGGGGCGATGCCGCCCGTGGGCCCGGCTCATCCTGCGCCTCCGCCGGCCGGGGCCGGCTCGGCCGTCAGGGCGGTGTCGAGGATCCGCAGCACCAGCGCCTGAAAGTCCAGGCCCGCGGCACGGGCCGACATCGGCACCAGGCTGTGGTCGGTCATGCCGGGTACGGCGTTGACTTCCAGCAGCCAGGGCGCGCCCGCCGCATCGAGCATCAGATCGACGCGGCCCCAGCCACGGCAATCCAGTGCCGCGAACGCCGCCAGCGCCAGCGCCTGCAGGCGTGCCTCCTGCGCTGCCGGCAGCCCGCAAGGGCAGAGGTAGCGCGTATCGTTGGCGGCGTACTTGGCCTCGTAGTCGTAGAAGTCGCGCGGGGTCTCCAGCCGGATCAGCGGCAGCGCCTCGCCGTGCAGGATCGTGGCGGTGTACTCGGCGCCGGCAATCCATGACTCGGCCAGCACCTGCCGGTCCAGCCGCAGCGCGGTTTCGATCGCGGCCGGAATCTGCCCGACCGCGGTGATCCGGCTCATGCCGAGGCTGGAGCCCTCGCGAGCCGGCTTGATGGCGAGCGGCAGGCCGAGCGCGGAGGCCAGCGCCGCCGGCTCGGTCTGCGCCGTCACCGGCCGGTACGCGGGCGTCGGCAAACCCATCGCCTGCCAGATCTGCTTGCTGCGCAGCTTGTCCATGGACAGCGCCGCGCCCAGGACCCCGCTGCCGGTGCAGGGGATGCCGAGCATCTCCAGCGCGCCCTGGATGACACCGTCCTCACCGCCGCGTCCGTGCAGGGCGTTGAAGGCCCGATCGAAGCGCAGCAGTTCGGTCAGCGGCCGCTCACGCGGGTCGAAGGCCTCGGCATCGACGCCCGCGGCCTGCAGCGCCTGCAGCACCGCCGCGCCGGAACGCAGCGAGACCTCCCGCTCCGCCGCCGTGCCCCCGAGCAGGACCGCCACCCGACCGTAACGCGCTGCGCCGCTCATGCGAATTCCCCCACGACGCGCACCTCGGGCCGCAGCACCACGCCGGCGTGAGCCGCCACCGTGGCGCGGACCTGCCCGATCAGCCGCTCGATATCCAGCGCGCTGGCGGCGCCCCGATTGATGATGAAGTTGGCGTGCTTGGGCGACACGACGGCCTCGCCCACGGCCGCGCCCTTGAGACCCGCCGCCTCGATCAGCCGCGCGGCATGGTCGCCCGGCGGGTTGCGGAACACCGAACCGCAGCTGCGCTCGCCGAGCGGCTGGGTCGCGGCGCGGCGCGCGAGCAGCGGCCGGATGGGATCGTCCGCCTCGTCGGTCAGTGGTGCCAGCTGCAGCTGCGCGGCGAGAAAGCCGGCATCGCCGGCGGGCCCGCGCAACTCGCGGTAGCCGGCGGTGTAGTCCTCGCGGCGCCGCTCGTGGATCCGGCCGGCGGCATCGAGGACCCGCACGCGTCGCACCAGCGGCCAGATCTCGCCGCCGAAGGCGCCGGCGTTCATCGCCAGCGCGCCGCCGATGGTGCCGGGAATGCCGGCGAGGAACTCGGCACCGGTCAGGCCGCGCCGCCGGGTCTGGCGCGCGACCTTGGCGCAGGGCGTACCGGCGCCGAGCCACACCCGGCCCTGCGGCTGGAACTCCACGCCGCCGAGCGCCGGATGCGTGGCGATGGCGAGCCCGCGCAGGCCACCGTCGCGCACCAGCAGATTGCTGCCGAGGCCGAGCCAGAGCACGTCCGCGGGGTCCGGCCGGCGAGCCTGCCAGAAGGCGGCCAGCTCGCCCTCGCTGGCGGGCGTGAACAGCTCGCGCACCGGGCCGCCGACGGCCCAGGTCGTGTGACCGGCCAGCAGCACCTGGCGCCGAATGTCGTACGGGGAGCTGAAGCGGGCGGCCATCACGAACGCTCCGGCCAGCGGCCGCCGAGCTGTCCCACCGCGGCACCGATGTCGCCGGCGCCGGCGGTGAGCACCACATCCCCGGCCCGCGCCATCGCGGCCAGCGCTGGCGCCAACTCGTCCAGCACCGGCACGAACACCGGCTCGACCTGGCCACGCTGGCGCACCGCGCGTGCCAGGGCGCGGCCATCCGCCGCCGGCAGCGGCGTCTCGCCGGCGGCATAGACCTCGCACAGCAGCAGTGCATCGGCGGTGGAGAGCACACGCGCGAAGTCGTCCAGCAGATCGCGGGTACGGCTGTAGCGGTGCGGCTGGAAGACCAGCACGAGCCGGCGCTCCGGCCAGGCCGCGCGCACAGCCTGCATGGCCGCCGCCAGCTCGGTCGGATGGTGGGCGTAGTCGTCGACCAGCAGCGCCTCGCCGCCCTCGACCGGCAGCGGCGGATGCTGGTGGAAGCGCCGGCCGATGCCCTCGAAGCGAGCCAGCGCCGCCGCGATTTGCGCGGTGGATACCCCGAGTTCGTAAGCCACTCCCGCCGCCGCCAGCGCGTTCAGCACGTTGTGCCGACCCGGCAGGTTCAGCGTCACCGACTCGCGGCTCCCGTCCGGCAGGGTCAGGGTGAAGCGCGTGCGGGGCCCGTCGGCCACCAGCTCGCTCGCCCGCACCCGGGCCTGCTCGGCGAAGCCGTAGGTCATCACCGGGCGGCCGATCTGCGGCAGCAGCTGGGCCAGCGCCGGGTCGTCCAGGCAGACCACCGCCAGCCCGTAGAAGGGCAGGTTGTGCAGGAAGGTCAGAAAGGCGTTGCGCAGCGTCGCCAGGTCGCCGCCGTAGGTCGCCATGTGATCGGCGTCGATGTTGGTGACCACCGCGATCATCGGCTGCAGGCGCAGGAACGAGCCATCGCTCTCGTCGGCCTCGGCCACCAGATAACTGCCGGTGCCGAGCCGGGCGTTGCTGCCGGCGCTGTTGAGGCGCCCGCCGATCACGAAGGTCGGATCGAGCGCGCCCTCGGCCAGCACGCTGGCGATCAGGCTGGTGGTGGTGGTCTTGCCGTGGGTGCCGGCCACGGCGATGCCGTACCGAAAGCGCATCAGCTCGCCCAGCATCTCCGCGCGGCGCACCACCGGCACGCCGGCCGCATGGGCGGCGACCACCTCGGGGTTGTCCTCCGCCACGGCCGTGGATATGACCACCACGTCGGCAGCCGCGATGTGGGCGGGGGCATGACCCAGATGCACCGGCACGCCGAGCTCGCGCAGCCGCTCGACGGCCCCGCCGGCGCGCGCGTCCGAACCGCTCACGGCGTAGCCGAGGTTGTGCAGCACTTCGGCGATGCCGCTCATGCCGGCGCCACCGATGCCGACGAAATGAATCCGCCGGATGCGGCGCATCCAGGCCTGCTGCGCGATCCGCGCCGGCACGTGCGGCGGCACGCTCATCGGCCGGCCTCCATGGCCAGCAGGGCATCGGCCACCGCGGTGGTCGCCTGCGGATGTGCCTGACGCCGCGCCGCCACCGCCATCGCCGTGAGCGCCGCGCGATCGGCGAGCAGCGGCGCCAGCTCGGCCGCCAGCCGCTCGGCATCCAGTTCGGCCTGCGGCAGGATCCGCCCCGCGCCGGCCTCGGCGAGATAGGCCGCGTTACGGGTCTGATGGTCGTCCACCGCATGGGGGAACGGCACCATCAGCGCGCCGACGCCGGCCGCGGCAAGCTCGGCCACCGTCAGCGCGCCGCTGCGGCAGATCACCAGATCCGCCCAGCCGTAGGCCGCCGCCATGTCCTCGATGAACGGCTCGGGCTCGAACGGCAGCTGCGCCTGGCGATAGGCCGCCCGCGCCGGCTCGAGCTGCCCGCCACCGGCCTGATGGCGCACCACCACGTCCGGCGCGCCTGCGGCCCGCAGCCGGGCCAGCGCCGCCGGCACCCGCTCGTTCAGCGCCGCCGCTCCCTGGCTGCCGCCGAGCACCAGCAGCCGCAGCGAGCCGCTGCGTTCGGCGAAGCGGACCTCCGGCGGCGCCAGCGCGGCGATCTCGCGGCGGACCGGGTTGCCGACGATCGTGCAGGTGATCTCGCTGCCGAAAGCGCCGGGGAAGGCCGCCAGCACCCGGTCGGCGAGGCGTGCACACCAGCGGTTGGTCATTCCGGCGACGGCGTTCTGCTCGTGCACCACCAGCGGCCGGCCGAGCAGGCGGGCCGCCACGGCGCCGGGCCCGGCGGCGAAACCACCCATGCCGAGCACCGCCGCCGGTCGCACGCGCCCCACCACCGCCAGCGCCTCGGCCAGCGCCACCGACAGCCGGCCCGGCGCTGCCAGCAGGCTCAGGCGGCCACGGCCCCGCAGGCCGCGCACGCGGATCGGACTGAAGGGATAGCCGGCGGCAGGCACCAGCCGGTTCTCCATGCCGTGGCGACTGCCGAGCCAATGCACCTGCCGCCCACGTGCCTGCAGCTCCGCCGCCACCGCCAGCGCCGGGAAGACATGCCCGCCGGTGCCGCCGGCCATCAGCAGGAACGGCGCACTCATGCCTGCGCCTCCGCCGGCGCCCGCGCGGCTTCCCAGCCCACGCGCCAAAGCAGGCCGAGCATCGCGCACACCACCAGCAGGCTGCTGCCGCCGTAGCTCAGCAGCGGCAGCGTGAGCCCCTTGGTCGGCAGCAGCCCCATGTTCACGCCGAGATTGATCGTTACCTGCAGCGCCAGCCAGGCGGTGAGTCCGCCGGCCAGGTAGGCGCCGAACCACTGCTGCCGCCGGGCGGCGGCATCGGCGATGGCCAGTCCCGCCCAGATCAGGGCCGAGAACAGCCCCAGTACCAGCACCACGCCGAGCAGGCCGAGTTCCTCGGCCAGGATGGCGAAGATGAAGTCGGTGTGCGCCTCGGGCAGGTAGCTCATCTTCTGCACGCCCTCGCCGAGTCCGCGACCCAGCCAGCCACCGCTGCCGATGGCGATCAGCGACTGCACCAGCTGGTAGCTGTCGCCGAACGGGTCAGTCCACGGATCCTGGAAGGCCAGCAACCGCTGCAGGCGGTAGGGCGAGAGCGCCACCAGCAGCCAGAAGGCGCCGCCGAGCGCGCTCAGCAGGCCGAGGAAGGCGAACAGCGGCACGCCGGCCATGAAGCACATCGCCAGCACCGTACCGGCCAGCACCACCACCGCACCGAAGTCCGGCTCCGCCAGCAGCAGCACCGCCGCCAGCGCCAGTACCGCCAGCAGTGGTGCGAGCGTGCCGGCACGGGAGAGCAGCGTCGCCTGCCGGCGGAACAGGAAGCCGGCCACGTAGAGCACCAGCAGCAGACGCGCGGGCTCCGATGCCTGCAGGCGTACGATGCCGAGGTCGAGCCAGCGGCGGGCGCCGTTGACCTCCACGCCCAGCCCCGGCACCAGCACCGCCAGCAACAACAGCAGCGCCCCGGCCAAGAGCGCCACGGCATGTCGCTCCCAGAGGCCAACCGGCGTGGCGGCGACGATGGTGCCCAGGCCAAGCCCGAGCGCCGCGTAGATCGTCTGCCGCACCAGATAGTGATACGGATCGCCGCCGTGGGCCTGAGCGTACGGCATGGAGGCAGAGGCGACGAACACCAGCCCCAGCACCAGCAGCACGGCGGCGGCGGCGAGCAGCACCTGCAGCGCCCCGGGCAGCGCGAGGGCCGGCGATGCGGGCCGCGCCGTCGGCACCGGGCGTGCCACGCTCATGCGGGCAGCTCCGCCACGGCCCGGGCGAAGGC
>JAASSS010000028.1 GCA_021767745.1 Pseudomonadota bacterium | reverse complement strand
GGCTTGAAAACTCGGTGATGGTGGAGGCGGCGGGAATCGAACCCGCGTCCGCAAGTCCTCTGCCTTCGGCTCTACATGCTTATCTCGTCTATTGTTTTAGCCGGCCGCTACCCGACGAGCAGGGAAAACGACCGGCGATCCCGATGAGGTTTTAGCGGTTAGGCCTCGGGCGAGCCGCTCCGCGAGCTTGTGAGAGTCGACGCCTGGGTCCGGGCGCACAAGCACGGCCCCGGTCAGACGGCACCCTACTGGGTATTAAGCAGCGAGTGCGTAGTTGTCGTCGTTGGCAACTATGATTTTGCAACCGGATTAACGAGGAAGCTTGCGCCCTCGGCATGCACCTCCGGTTTCGCGACCTGCGTCGAAGCCATGTCGCCCCCGAAAGAACCATTCGATTCTAGCAGCGCCCGGGCGGCTTGTCCCGGGCCTCGCCGTGCGGTGTAGGTGGGAGCGCCGATGCCGCATTTCAAGGCCGTCGACGGGCCGATGAGCGGCGGGCGGCCGGCGGCTCAGTGGGACTTCAGGATGCGCTGGCGCTCGCGCTGCCAGTCGCGCTCGCGCTCGGCGGCGCGCTTGTCGTGCGCTTTCTTGCCCTTGGCCAGGCCGATCTCCAGCTTGGCGAGCCCGCGTTCCCAGTACATGCGCAGCGGCACGAGGGCGTAGCCGCGCCGTTCGACGGCGCCGATCAGCCGGTCCAGCTCGCGCCGATGCAGCAGCAGCTTGCGCGTGCGCTGCGGTTCGGCGACGACGTGTGTCGAGGCCGCCGGCAGCGGATTGATGTGCCCGCCGAGCAGGAAGGCCTCGCCCTCGCGCACGATCACGTAGGCCTCGGTCAGCTGGGCGCGCCCGGCCCGCAGTGCCTTCACTTCCCAGCCCTGCAGGGCAATGCCGGCCTCGAAGGTATCCTCGATGGCGTACTCGTGGCGGGCCTTGCGGTTGGCGACGATGAGGCGCTCGTTCTTGGTCTTGACGTTGGAATTGGCCATGGCGGGATTATACGGACCCGCCGGCGCTGCGGGATTGCCCGCCGCCAGCCGACTTGCCCCGCGCGCGGCACGCCGGCAAGAATGGGCTGCCTAGGCGGCGCGATCGCGCCACGGACCAAGGATGCGTCCATGCAGCAGCCCCCCGTCGCGCACGTCGAGTGGTCGTCGCGGCTCGCCTTCATCCTGGCGGCCAGCGGCTCGGCCGTCGGCCTCGGCAACATCTGGAAGTTCCCGTACATGGCCGGCGAGAACGGCGGCGGCGCCTTCGTGCTGGTCTACCTGCTGTGCGTGCTGGCGGTGGGCGTGCCGATCATGATCGCCGAGATCCTCATCGGCCGGCGCGCGCGGCTGAACCCGATGGACGCGATGGGCACGCTGGCCGCGCAGCACGGCCGCAGTGGCGTCTGGCGCTGGGTGGGTCTGGCGGGCGTCATCGCCGGCGTGCTGATCATGTCCTACTACAGCGTGATCACCGGCTGGACGGTGGCCTACATCGGCAAATCCGTCTCCGGCGCCTTCAACGGCATCAGCGGCCCCCAGGCGCAGGCCGTGTTCGAGGACTTCATCAGCGATCCGCTCGACCTGCTGCTCTGGCACACGCTGGTGCTGGCGGTGGTGCTGGGCATCGCTGCCCGCGGGGTCGCCGGCGGCATCGAGCGCGCGGTGCAGTGGCTGATGCCCGGGCTGCTGGTGCTGCTGGTGGCGCTGGTCTGCTATGGCGCGGCGACCGGCGGCATGGGCGCCGCGGCGCGCTTCCTGTTCACGCCGGACTTCGCCGCGCTCGACGGGCAGACGGTGCTGGCGGCCATGGGGCAGGCGTTCTTCAGCCTGAGCCTCGGCATGGGCGCGATCATGATGTACGGCTCCTACCTGCCGCGGCAGGCGCCGATCGGCCGCTCCGCCCTGATCATCGCCGCGCTGGACAGCGGCGTTGCCATCGTGGCTGGGCTGGCGATCTTCCCGATCGTCTTCGGCAACGGCATGGCGCCGGGCGAGGGGCCCGGGCTGGTGTTCGTGACGCTGCCGGTGGGCTTCGGTCAGCTGCCGGCGGGTGGCCTGTTCGCCGGCCTGTTCTTCCTGTTGCTGCTGTTCGCGGCGCTGACCTCGGCCGTTTCGCTGATCGAGCCGGGGCTCGCCTACCTCACCGAGCGCACCGGCCGCAGCCGCGGGCAGGCGGTGGCGATCATGGGCAGCGCGATCTGGCTGCTGGGCATCGGCACCGTATTGTCGTTCAACGTCTGGTCGACGCCCTGGCTCGCCGGGCGCACCTTCTTCGATGCGGTCGACTATCTGACGTCCAACCTCATGCTGCCGCTCGGCGGGTTGGCCGTCGCCCTGTTCGCCGGCTGGGCCTTGCCGCGGCTGGCGACGGATGACGAGTTGCAGCTGGATACGCCCCGCCTGCGCCGGTACTGGCGGCTGCTGTGCCGGTGGGTGGCGCCGGCGGCGGTGGTGCTGGTGTTCCTGCACGCGATCGGGCTGCTCGGCTGAGCATGCAGGTGGAGGTGGTCTATCTCGGCGCGGCGGCGAGCTTCCGGCGGACGCTGGAGTTGCCGGCGTCGGCGACCGTGCGGGCCGCGCTGGCCGCCAGCGGCGTGCTGGCACAGCAGCCGGAGATCGACTGGCAGGCCGGCTACGGGGTCGGCATCTTCGGCCGCGTGACCTCGCTCGATCGGCAGCTGCGCCCGGGGGATCGGGTGGAGATCTACCCGCCGCTGCGCCACGACCCGCGGGAGCGGCGCCGTGCGCAGGCCGCGGCGGCGCGGACGGTGGCGGATCGGCCGGGGCGGGACTAGCCGCCGATGGTGGCGACGTCGCGCTCCATGTTCACGAGCCGGTCGCCCTCGAAGTAGAGCGTGAGCGTGCGCTTCTCCGCCGCATCGCCACGGTCGATATAATAAATGTAATCCCACTGACGATCGCTGAAGTCGTTGCGTGCCATCGGGGTGCCGAGCAGGTAGCGCACCTGGTCGCGCGTCATGCCGGGCTTGAGCTGGGCGACCAGTTCCGGCTCCAGCGCGTTGCCCTGCTGGATGGGCGGCTGATAGATGCAGGCCGTGAGCGCGGCGGCGAGGGTCAGCGCCAGGGCGATCGGCAGCTTGCGTACGGGCATGGTTCGTACCGTCGGCGGTGGGTTCGGGAGGCGATGGTAACGCAGCGGTCGGATGACTTCAGCTGCCGGAGGAAGGGTGGAATCCAAGGACATTCGCAAGGCGGGGCTGAAGGTCACGCTGCCGCGCATCAAGATCCTGCAGATGCTGGAAGAGGCGGAGAACCGCCATCTGAGCGCGGAAGAGGTCTATCGCGCGCTGCTCGATTCGGGCGAGGAGATCGGCCTGGCGACGGTGTACCGGGTGCTGACGCAGTTCGAGACGGCGGGCCTGGTCAGCCGGCTGAACTTCGAGGGTGGCCACTCGATGTTCGAGCTGAACCACGGCGAGCACCACGATCACATCATGTGCATGAAGTGCGGCCGCGTGGACGAGTTCGTCGATGCCACCATCGAGCGGCGTCAGGAGGTGATTGCGCAGGCGCACGGCTACGAGCTGACCGACCATAGCCTGTACCTGTACGGCATCTGTCCGGACTGCCGCGGCACGGCGGCGGTGGCCGATGCCCGGTCGCCGGCCGCCTAGCCGGCGCGGCGCGGCCTAACCGGCGGCGGCCTCGCGCAGCATCTCGCGCGCGTTCGCCCGCGTGCGCTCGGTGATGGTGAGCCCGCCGAGCATGCGCGCGAGCTCCTCCACCCGCGCGCCGGCATCGAGCGGAGCGACCTCGGTCTGCGCGCGGCCGGCCTCGATCCGCTTGCGCACGGCCAGGTGCCCGCTGGCCTGGGCCGCCACCTGCGGCAGATGGGTGACGCACAGCACCTGCCGGTCGGCGGCCAGCTGGCGTAGCCGCCGGCCGACGATCTCGGCCACGGCGCCACCGACGCCGACGTCGACCTCGTCGAACACCAGGCAGGGCACGGGGTTGCCCGCCGCCGCGACCACCTGCACCGCCAGGCTCATGCGCGAGAGCTCGCCGCCCGAGGCGATGCGCGCCAGCGGCTTGAACGCCGCACCCGGATTGGTGCGCACCAGGAACTGCACCTGATCCTGCCCGCTGGCGGCGAGCGTCGCCGCATCGCGGGCCACCTGCACCTGCAGTTCGGCCGCCGCCATGCCCAGATCGGCGAGCTGGCCCGTCACGGCCGTGGCGAGCGCGCCCGCCGCCTGCCGGCGGGCCTGCGACAGCGCGGCGGCCGCCGTCAGGTAGTCGGCCTGCGCGGCCTCGAGCGCCTCGCTCAGCCGGGCCTGATCCGCCTCGCCGGCGCTGAGCTCGTCCAGCTCGGCCTGTAGCCGCTGGGCATGGGCGGGCAGTTCGTCGAGGGCGACGCGGTGCTTGCGGGCCAGGTCGTGCAGCGCATCGAGCCGTTGCTGCACGGCCTGCAGGCGCGCCGGATCGAGCTCGACCTGCTCGAGCTGCCGGCGCAGCGCATCGGCGCCTTCCTGCAGCTGGATCGCCGCGGAGTCGAACAGCTCGTGCGCCTCGGCCAGCCCGGGCTCGAAGGTCAACAGTTCGTCCAGCTCGCGCACGGCGCGGGCGATGAGGTGATGCGCACTCGCCTCGTCGGCATCGTAGAGGCGGTCGAGCACGGCCTGTCCCTGCGCCAGCAGCTGCTCGCCATGTGCCAGCCGGCGCTGCTCGGCCGCCAGCGCGGCGGGTTCGTCGGCGCCGAGCGCCAGGCCCTCGAGCTCGGTCACCTGATAGCGCAGCAAATCCAGCCGGGCCTGGAAGTCGTCGCCCGCCCCGGCGAGCGACTCCAGCCGGCGCTGCAGCTGGCGCACCGCCTGCCAGGCTCGCTGCACCGCGGCGCGCTCGGCGTCGAGCCGGCCGAAGGCGTCCAGCAGCTCGCGCTGCGCCTCGCTGCGCATCAGCGCCACGTGCTCGTGCTGGCCGTGGATCTCCACCAGCTGCCCGGCCAGCGTCCGCAACTGCTCCAGCGTCGCCGGGCGGCCGTTGATGAAGGCGCGCGAGCCGGTGGCGTTGCCGCCCCGGCTGGCGCTCACCACTCGCCGGATCACGCACTCGTCGCCCTCGTCGAGCGCCGCCTCGGCCAGATGGGCGCGGACCGCGGGCAGGGCGCCCAGCTCGAAGCGCGCCGCTACCTCGGCCCGCTCGGCGCCGCTGCGGATCAGCTCGGCGCTGGCACGATCGCCCAGCACCAGGCCGAGCGCATCGAGCAGGATCGACTTGCCGGCGCCGGTCTCGCCGGTGAAGGCGGTCATGCCGGGGCCGAAGGTCACGCGCAGCGACTCGATGATGGCGAAGTCGCGGATGTGCAGGTCGGTCAGCATCAGCGGCGCACGTTCTGCGCGCTGCCCCAGTGCAGCTTGTTGCGCAGGATCGCGAAGTAGTCGTGGTCCAGCGGGTGCAGCAGCCGCAGGGTGAGCTCGCTGCGACGGATGTGCACCCGGTCGGCGTAGCTCAACTCCAGGCTGCTCTGGCCGTCCCAGGTCACCTGCACCGGACTGGTGTTCTGGCTGCTGAGCACGATGTCGATGCTGCTGGCGGCACTGATCACCAGCGGCCGATCGCTGAGCGTGTGCGGGCAGATCGGCACCAGCGTCAGCGCGTCCAGCGCCGGATGCAGGATGGGCCCGCCGCCGGAGAGGGCGTAGGCGGTCGATCCGGTCGGCGTGGCCACCACCAGCCCGTCGGCCCGGTGCGTGCTGACGAAGCGCCCGTCGATGAAGCTGTCGAACTCCACCATGCGCGCCACGTCGCGCTTGGTGATGACCACATCGTTCAGTGCGGTGCTGTGGCAGACGCTGTGCGCGCCGCGGACGACCTCGGCCTCCAGCAAAAACCGCATGTCCACCTGATACTCGCCGGCCATCACGGCATCGAGCGCGGCGGTCATGCGTTCCGGCGGCACGTCGACCATGAAGCCGAGCCGGCCGAGATTGACGCCCAGCAGGGGCACGTTGCAGCCGGCGAGGGTGCGGGCGGCGTCGAGCAGGGTGCCGTCGCCGCCGATCACCACCACCAGGTCGGCGCGGCTGCCCAGTTCGCCCCGGGCCAGCACGTCCACATTCGCCGGCGCCGCCTCGGCGTTGGAGCGATCCACCAGGACGTGGCAGCCGCGATCGGTCAGATGACTTACCAGCCGCGCGAGTATCCCCGGCAGCCGGATGTCGCCGGGCTTGCCGACGATGCCGATGATGGAGAAGGCGTTTGCCGCCACGTGCCGGGGTCCGTCGTGCGCTCGCTGCGGGGCGCTCGAATCTAGCATGCGCCGCGGTAGCGGTCATCGGCACGCTTGGCTGGTGGCGGCTTGACGCTCCCGCGGCCGGTTGCTAGCGTGCGCTGGCACTCGCCGGTCCGGAGTGCCAACACCGGATCGCCATCACCCACGCGAACAGACGGCACGTCGCCCCAGCCCTATGCCGGACAACCTGCCGCACAAGCCCGATCCCGAGCTCAGTGAGCGCGCCCGGACCGTGCTGCGCACCCTCGTCGAGCGCTACATCCGCGACGGCGAGCCGGTCGGCTCGCGCACCCTCGCGCGCACGAGCGGACTGGAGCTGAGCCCGGCCTCGATCCGCAATGTACTCGCCGATCTGGAGGAGGCCGGCCTGATCGCCGCGCCGCACACCTCGGCCGGCCGCGTGCCCACCGCCAGCGGCTATCGGCTGTTCGTCGACAGCCTGCTCAAGGTGGAGCCGCTGGGCCAGCAGGAAGTGGCGCGCATCAGCGAGCATCTGCGGCTCGGCGAGGCCGAGAGCGGCGAGGCCCTGCTGGCCAGCGCCTCGGCCATGCTCTCGGGCATCACCCGGCTGGTGGGCGTGGTCACGCTGCCGCGGCGCGAGCACGTGGAAATCGAGCAGATCGAGTTCGTGCCGCTCTCTGCCCGCCGGGTGCTGGTGATCCTGGTGCTCGCCGGGCAGCAGATCCAGAACCGCATCCTGCGGCTGGATCGGGACTTCTCCCCGGCCGAACTGCAGCAGGCGGCGAACTACCTCAGCAGCGCCTTCGCCGGGCAGAGCGTGATGAAGGTGCGCGCGCAGCTGTTGCAGGAGATGCGCCAGATGCACGGGCACCTGAACGCGCTGATGACGGCGACCGTGGAGTGGGCCGACCAGGTGAGCCAGCGCTCGGCGCAGGAAGACTACGTGCTGGCCGGCGAGCTCAACCTGATGGACTTCAAGGAGCTGTCGGCCGTCGACAAGCTGCGTGCGCTGTTCGACACCTTCACCCGCAAGCGCGACATCCTGCACCTGCTCGATCAGGCGATCGACGCCGAGGAGATGCAGATCTTCATCGGCGAGGAGTCCGGCCATTCGGTGCTCGACGAGGTCAGCGTGGTCAGCGCGCCGTATTCGATCGACGACCGGGTGGTGGGCGTGCTGGGCGTGATCGGGCCGCGGCGCATGGCCTACGACCGCGTGATCCCGGTCGTCGACGTCACCGCCCGGCTGCTGGGCGCGGCGCTCGATCACCAGCGCTGAGCCACGCCGGCCGCCTTGAAATCCGCCGGGCCTGCCCCGACACAGCAGAGCAGCGGGCCGCGCGCCACCGGGCGCGTGGCGATCACTATCGATATCGATGGATGGAGAAAGCATGAATCGGGAAGAGCAAGACGCAATCGGCGAGCCGGAAGCGCCGGGGGCCGGGGCCGCCGACGGCGCCGAGGCCACCCAGGCACCGGCGGATGCGCGTCTGGCCGACCTGCAGGCGAAGGCGGACGAGCACTGGGAGCTGTACCTGCGCACGCGCGCCGAGCTGGACAACCTGCGCCGGCGCGGCGCCAAGGAGCTCGAGCAGGCGCACAGGTTCGCCCTGGAGAAGTTCGTCGGCGAACTGCTGCCGGTGAAGGACAGCCTCGAGCTGGGTCTGGCCGCGGCACAGAGCGAGGCGCCCGAGGTGCAGAGCCTGCGTGAGGGCAGCGAACTGACCCTGCGCCTGCTGACCGGCGTGCTGGAAAAATTCGGCGTCGAGGCCATCGATCCGCAGGGCGAGAAGTTCGACCCCGAGCGACACCAGGCCGTCTCGATGCAGCCGGCGCAGGGCGCCGAGCCGAACACGGTGCTGCAGGTCATGCAGAAGGGCTACAGCCTGAACGGGCGCCTGCTGCGTCCGGCCATGGTCGTCGTCGCCCAGGGCTGAGCGCCCACCAACACCCGCCGCGCCGGCCAGGCCGCGCGGTCACCGGCTTGAAATAACCGGCGCTGCCCGCACTTCCAGAGCATCCGGCAGCCCCTACACGAATTTCGGAGAAATGCGTAATGGCTAAAATCATCGGGATCGATCTCGGCACCACCAACTCCTGCGTCGCCGTCATGGAAGGCGGGCAGGCCAAGGTGCTGGAGAATGCCGAAGGCGGGCGCACGACCCCCTCGGTGGTCGCTTTCACCGCCGAGGGCGAAACGCTCGTCGGCCAGGCCGCGAAGCGCCAGGCGGTCACCAATCCGAAGAACACCCTGTACGCCATCAAGCGACTGATCGGCCGGCGCTACCAGGACAGCGTGGTGCAGAAGGATCTGGGCGTGGTGCCCTACGACATCATCAAGGCCGACAACGGTGATGCCTGGGTCGAGGCCGGCGGCAAGAAGCTCGCCCCGCAGGAAGTCTCCGCGCACGTGCTGCGCAAGATGAAGAAGACGGCGGAGGACTATCTCGGCGAGGAGGTGAAGGAGGCGGTCATCACGGTGCCGGCCTACTTCAACGACAGTCAGCGCCAGGCGACCAAGGACGCCGGACGCATCGCCGGGCTCGAGGTCAAGCGCATCATCAACGAGCCGACCGCGGCGGCGCTGGCCTATGGCATGGACAAGAAGCGCGGTGACAGCAAGATCGCGGTCTACGACCTCGGCGGCGGCACCTTCGACGTGTCGATCATCGAGATCGCCGAGATCGACGGCGAGCATCAGTTCGAGGTGCTGGCCACCAACGGCGACACCTTCCTCGGCGGCGAGGACTTCGACAACCGCATCATCGAGTACCTGGCGGCCGAGTTCCAGAAGGAAAACGGCATGGATCTCAGCAACGATCCGCTGGCCATGCAGCGCCTGAAGGAAGCGGCCGAGAAGGCCAAGATCGAGCTGTCCTCGGCGCAGCAGACCGAGCTGAACCTGCCCTACATCACGGCGGACCAGACCGGGCCGAAGCACCTGAACCTGAAGCTGACCCGGGCCAAGCTGGAGTCGCTGGTCGAGCCGCTGGTGCAGCGCACGCTCGAGCCCTGCCGCACCGCGCTGAAGGACGCCGGCCTGTCGGTCGGGGACATCGACGATGTGATCCTGGTGGGCGGGCAGACGCGCATGCCCAAGGTGCAGGAGGCCGTGAAGGACTTCTTCGGCAAGGAGCCGCGCAAGGACGTCAATCCCGACGAGGCGGTGGCCATCGGCGCGGCGATCCAGGGCGCGGTGCTGGCCGGCGACGTCAAGGACGTGCTGCTGCTGGACGTGACGCCGCTCTCGCTCGGCATCGAGACCATGGGCGGAGTGATGACCAAGATCATCGACAAGAACACCACCATCCCGACCAAGGCGACGCAGGTGTTCTCGACCGCCGAGGACAACCAGACCGCCGTCACCGTGCACGTGCTGCAGGGCGAGCGCGAGCGAGCCTCGGAGAACAAGTCGCTCGGCCGGTTCGACCTGTCCGACATTCCGCCGGCGCCGCGCGGCGTGCCGCAGATCGAGGTCAGCTTCGACATCGATGCCAACGGCATCCTGAACGTCTCGGCCAAGGACAAGAACACCGGCAAGGCGCAGTCGATCCAGATCAAGGCCTCCGGCGGCCTGGACGAGGCCGAGATCGAGCGGATGGTGGCCGATGCCGAGGCGCACGCCGAGGAGGATCGCCGCTTCCACGAGCTGGTCACGGCGCGCAACCAGGCGGACAACCTGATCTACAGCACCGAGAAGAGCCTGGATGAGCTCGGCGAGGCACTGGAGGAGGCCGACCGCAACCGTGCGAACGAGGCCATCGAGGCGCTGAGGCAGGCGGTGGCCGGTGAGGACAAGGCCGAGATCGACCGGCGCACCGAGGCGCTTGCCGCCATCGCCGGCGAGCTGGCGCAGCGCGCCGGCGCGGGCCAGGCGGGCGGCGGCGAACAGCCCGGCGGCGCGAGCGGTGGCGAGCGTGCCGGCCAGGCCGGCGATGATGTCGTCGATGCCGAGTTCGAAGAGGTCAAGGACGACGAGAGCCGCTGAGCGGCGGCAAGCGAATGGGCCCGGGGCGGAGCACCGCCTCGGGTTCTCGTGTTTCACCGGCGCGACCGCGGCCGCGCCGGACGACGTGATGACAGCGCCGCCACCGGCAAGGACGGCGGCGACGGACCCGGAAGACGATGGCCAAACGCGACTACTACGAAGTCCTGCAAGTCTCGCGGACTGCCGGCGAAGCCGAGATCAAGAAGGCCTACCGGCGCTGGGCGATGAAGTATCACCCGGATCGCAACCCTGACGATGCCGAGGCCGAGACGCGCTTCAAGGAGGTCCGCGAGGCTTACGACGTGCTGAGCGATGCCCGCAAGCGCGCGGCCTACGATCAGTTCGGCCATGCCGGGGTCGACCCGGCCGCGGCGGGTGGTCCCGGGGGCGGTGGCTTCGCCGATTTCGGCGACATCTTCGGCGACGTGTTCGGCGACATCTTCGGCCAGGCCCGCGGTCGACAGCGCAGCTATCGAGGCGCCGACCTGCGGGTGGTACAGGAGATCGACCTGGAGGAGGCCGCCCGGGGCTGCCGCGTGGAACTGCGCGTGCCGGTGATGGGCGTCTGCGAGGTCTGCGAGGGCAGCGGCGCCGAGCCGGACAGCAAGGTGCTGCCCTGTCCGACCTGCGATGGCCGTGGTCAGGTGCGGGTGCAGCAGGGCTTCTTCTCGCTGCAGCAGACCTGTCCGCGCTGTCATGGCAGTGGCCGGGTGGTCGCCGATCCCTGCCATGCCTGCCGCGGCGAGGGCCGCCAGCAGCGGGAGAAGACGCTGTCGGTGAAGGTCCCGGCCGGCGTCGATACCGGCGATCGGATCCGCCTGGCCGGCGAAGGCGAAACGGCTCCGCAGGGCGGCGCGCCGGGCGATCTCTACGTGCAGATCAAGGTTCGCCCGCACCCGATCTTCCAGCGCGAGGGCCGGCACCTGCTGTGCGATGCGCCAGTCAGCTTCACCACGCTGGCCCTGGGCGGCGAGATGGAGGTGCCGACGCTGGAGGGCAAGGCCGCGGTGCGCATCCCGGGCGGGACGCAGACCGGCAAGGTCTTCCGCCTGCGCGGCAAGGGCCTGCCCTCGGTGCGGGGCGCCGAGCAGGGTGACCTGCTCTGCCGCGTGCAGGTGGAGACGCCCGTGAACCTCACCAGCGAGCAGAAGGAGCTGCTGCGCCAGTTCGAGGAACTGGTGGGCGAGAGCGGCGATCGCCACAGCCCGCAGAAGGCCTCGTGGCTCGACAGCGTGCGCTCGTTCTTCGAGCGCTTCGCCTCGTGAGGGGCCCGACCGGCCGCCTGTGCGCCGACGCCAAAGGCATGCCGCGATGAGCCCCCGGATCGCCGTCAGTGGTGCGGCAGGCAGGATGGGGCGGGCGCTGATCGCCGCGGCCGCAGCCGAGGGCTGCCGGCTGGGCGCCGCGCTGGAGGCCGCCGGCAATGGAGCGCTCGGGCGCGATGCCGGCGAGCTGGCCGGCGTGGAGCGGGCGGGGGTCGCCCTCGGCGCCGATCTGGTGGCCGCGGCGGCGGACTTCGACGTGCTGATCGAGTTCACCCGGCCCGGGCCGACGCTGGAGCATCTGGCGAGCTGCCGGCGCCTGGGCAAGGCGATGGTCATCGGCACCACCGGCATCGACGCCGCGGGCCAGGCGGCGCTGGCGGAAGCGGCGCGGGAGATCCCCATCGTCTTCGCGCCGAACATGAGCATCGGCGTGAACCTGCTCCTGAAGCTGGTCGACACCGCCGCACGGGCGCTCGGCGAGAGCGTCGATGTGGAGATCCTCGAGGCCCATCATCGCCACAAGGTCGACGCCCCCTCCGGGACGGCGCTGGCGCTGGGCGAGGTGGCGGCCGAGGCGCTGGGGCGGGATCTGGCGCACGATGCCGTCTATGGCCGGCAAGGGCAGACCGGCGAACGTTCCCGCCGCACCATCGGCTTCGCTACCGTGCGCGCCGGCGACATCGTCGGCGAACATACCGTCATGTTCGCCGGCGAGGGCGAGCGGCTCGAGCTCACCCACAAGGCCAGCAGCCGGACCAACTTCGCGCGGGGCGCCCTGCGCGCCGCGGGCTGGCTCGCCGGCCGCCCCCCGGGCCTGTATGACATGCAGGACGTGCTGGGCCTGCGGTCTTCGCCGCCCTCGGCCGGCTGACAGCGGGACGATCGCCCGGTAAACTCGCGGGTCAGGTTCCGCCCGCGCAGCGCGCGCCGGGAATCATGCGGGAGAGCGCACAGGGCTCTCCCGTTTTCATGTCCCGTATCCGGAGATCGGCTTGAGCACACCCGCGGTTCTGGCACTTGAGGATGGCAGTCTGTTCCACGGTACGGCTATCGGCGCCGCCGGTACCGCGGCCGGCGAGGTGGTGTTCAACACCGCGATGACCGGCTATCAGGAAATCCTCACCGACCCCTCCTACTACGGCCAGCTCGTCACCCTGACCTATCCGCACATCGGTAACGTCGGCGCCAACGCCGAGGACGCCGAGTCCGCCGGCGTGAAGGCAGCCGGCTTGATCCTGCGCGACAGCTCGATGTGCGTCAGCAACTGGCGCAGCGAGCAGAGTCTGGAGGCGTATCTGCGCGGCCAGAACGTGGTGGCGATCGCCGATATCGATACCCGCCGGCTGACGCGGCTGCTGCGCCAGCATGGCGCCCAGGGCGGCGCGATCGCCGCGGGCGACAGGCCGGTGGATGAGCTGGAGCGCGAGGCGCTGGCCGCGGCGCGTGCCTTCCCGGGCCTGCAGGGCCGCGATCTGGTCCGCGACGTGAGCACGGCGCGCGCCTATGACTGGCAGCAGGGCAGCTGGGGCGGGCGGCCGCGGGCCGCGGCGCGCTTCCGCGTGCTGGCCTACGACTATGGGGTGAAGCACAACATCCTGCGGCTGCTGCACGACATCGGCTGCGAACTGACGGTGCTGCCGGCCGGCACGCCGGCCGGCGAGGTGCTGGCCGAGCGCCCGGACGGGGTGTTCCTGTCCAACGGCCCGGGCGATCCGGAGCCGCTGGACTACGCGATCGAGAACATCCGCGAAGTGCTGGCCAGCGATACGCCGACCTTCGGCATCTGCCTTGGCCATCAGCTGCTCGGGCTCGCTGCCGGCGGACGGACCGAGAAGATGAAGGTCGGCCACCACGGCGCCAATCACCCGGTGCTGGACCTGGAGGCGCAGCGCGTGATGATCAGCAGCCAGAACCATGGCTTTGCGCTGGCCGATCGGGATCTGCCGGCGAGCCTGCAGGTGACGCACCGCTCGCTGTTCGACGACACGATCCAGGGCGTGCGGCACACCGAACACCCCGCCTTCGGCTTTCAGGGGCATCCGGAGGCGAGTCCCGGTCCCCACGACATCCGCAGCCTGTTCGATCGCTTCGTGAAGCTGATGCAGGCCCGGCGCGGCTGATCGCGCCCTTCCCATTCTCTGCTGGCGAGCGTCCATGCCCAAGCGCACCGACATCGAAACCATCCTGCTCATCGGCGCCGGCCCGATCGTGATCGGCCAGGCCTGCGAGTTCGACTATTCCGGCGCGCAGGCCTGCAAGGCGCTCAAGGAAGAGGGCTACCGGGTGGTGTTGGTCAATTCCAACCCGGCCACGATCATGACCGATCCGGGCATGGCCGATGCGACCTACGTCGAGCCGCTGCGCTGGCAGACGCTCGCCCGCATCATCGAGCGCGAGCGGCCGGATGCGCTGCTGCCGACCATGGGCGGCCAGACGGCGCTGAACTGCGCCCTGGACCTCGTGCGCGAGGGTGTGCTCGAGCAGTACGGCGTCGAGCTGATCGGCGCCTCGCAGGACGCCATCGACATGGCGGAGGATCGCGACCGGTTCCGCAATGCCATGACCGAGATCGGCCTGGCGAGCCCGCACGCGGTGATCGCCCATACGCTGGAGCAGGCCCTGCGGGTGCAGGAGCAGGTGGGCTTTCCGACCATCGTTCGGCCCTCGTTCACCATGGGTGGCTCGGGCGGCGGCATCGCCTACAACCGCGAGGAGTTCATCGAGATCGTCGAGCGCGGTCTGGACCTGTCGCCGACCACCGAGGTGCTGCTCGAGGAGTCGGTGCTCGGCTGGAAAGAGTTCGAAATGGAGGTGGTGCGGGACCGGTTCGACAACTGCATCATCGTCTGCACCATCGAGAATCTCGACGCGATGGGCGTGCATACCGGCGATTCGATCACCGTGGCGCCGGCACAGACGCTGACGGACAAGGAATACCAGCGCCTGCGCGACGCCTCGATCGCGGTGCTGCGCAAGATCGGTGTGGATACCGGCGGCTCGAACGTGCAGTTCGCGGTCAATCCCGACGATGGGCGGGTGCTGGTGATCGAGATGAACCCGCGCGTCTCGCGCTCCTCGGCGCTGGCCTCCAAGGCGACCGGCTTTCCGATCGCCCGCGTCGCGGCCAAGCTCGCCGTGGGCTATGGGCTGCACGAGCTGCGCAACGAGATCACCGGCGGTGCCACGCCGGCCTCGTTCGAGCCGACGATCGACTACGTCGTCACCAAGATTCCGCGTTTCACCTTCGAGAAGTTCCCCCAGGCGGACGATCATCTGACCACGCAGATGAAGTCGGTCGGCGAGGTGATGGCGATCGGCCGCAGCTTCCAGGAATCGCTGCACAAGGCCATGCGCGGGCTGGAAACCGGTGTCGATGGCTTTACCCCGCAGCTGACGCTGCCGCTGGACGACGAGGGCCTGGCCGCGCTCAAGCACGAGCTGTCGGCGCCGCGTGATGGCCGGCTGTGGTATGTCGGCGATGCCTTCCGTGCCGGCTTCTCCGTGGCGCAGGTGCACGAACTCACCGGCATCGATCCCTGGTTCCTCACGCAGATCCGTGACCTGATCGAGGAGGAGCGTGGCCTCGCCGACGTCGGCCTTGACACGCTGCCGGCGGCCACGCTGCGCCGCCTCAAGCGCAAGGGTTTCGCCGACAGCCGGCTGGCAGCGCTGCTCGGCAGCAGCGAGATGGCGGTGCGCGAGCGGCGGCATGCGCTGGGCGTGCGCCCGGTCTACAAGCGGGTGGACTCCTGTGCCAGCGAGTTCGCCTCGGCGACCGCCTACCTGTACTCGAGCTATGACGAGGAATGCGAGGCGGCGCCGAGCGATAGGCGCAAGATCATGGTGCTCGGCGGCGGGCCAAACCGGATCGGGCAGGGCATCGAGTTCGACTACTGCTGCGTGCACGCGGCGCTGGCGCTGCGCGAGGATGGCATCGAGACCATCATGGTCAACTGCAATCCGGAGACGGTGTCCACCGACTACGACACCTCTGACCGGCTCTACTTCGAGCCGCTCACGCTGGAGGACGTGCTGGAGGTGATCGAGACCGAGCGGCCGGCCGGGGTGATCGTGCAATACGGCGGCCAGACCCCGCTCAAGCTCGCTCGGGCGCTGGCGGCGGCGGGTGCACCGATTATCGGCACGACCCCGGATTCGATCGATCTGGCGGAGGATCGCGAGCGCTTCCAGCAGATGCTGCAGCGCCTCGGCCTGAACCAGCCGCCGAATGCGCTGGCCCGCAGCGCCGAGGAGGCGATCGAGAAGGCGGCCTCGCTCGGTTTCCCGATCCTGGTGCGGCCCTCCTACGTGCTCGGCGGGCGGGCGATGGAGATCGTCTACGACACCGAGGACCTCGCCCGCTACATGGGAGCGGCCGTGCAGGTGTCGAACGATGCGCCGGTGCTGCTGGATCGCTTCCTCGACGATGCGGTCGAGGTGGATGTGGACGCGGTCAGCGACGGCACCGACGTGATCATCGGCGGCATCATGGAACATATCGAGCAGGCGGGGGTCCATTCGGGCGATTCGGCCTGCTGCCTGCCGCCGTATCATCTCGACGATGCGCTGCAGGCCCGCCTGCGCGAGCAGGTGCGGGCGATGGCCCGCGAGCTGGGCGTGGTTGGGCTCATGAACACGCAGTTCGCGATCCAGGGCGGTGAGATATACGTGCTCGAGGTCAATCCCCGAGCCTCGCGCACCGTGCCGTTCGTCTCCAAGGCCACGGGCGTGCCGCTGGCCAAGGTCGCCGCACGTTGTATGGCCGGGGTGAGCCTGCAGGCGCAGGGTGTCGTCGAGGTCACGCCGCGGTCGTTCTTCGCGGTCAAGGAATCGGTGTTCCCGTTCCTGAAGTTCCCGCACGTCGACCCCATCCTGGGGCCGGAGATGAAGTCCACCGGCGAGGTCATGGGCATTGGCCGCAGCTTCGGTGCCGCCTTCGCCAAGGCGCAGTACGGGGCGGGCGTGGTGCTGCCGCGAACCGGGGTGGCGCTGCTGAGCGTGCGCGATCCGGACAAGCCGGGTGCGGTGGCGCTGGCGCAGCAGCTGCGCGAGCAGGGCTTCGAGCTGGTGGCGACCCGCGGTACCGCGGCGGCACTGCAGGCCGCGGGCCTGCCGGTGACGCCGGTGAACAAGGTGCTGGAGGGGCGCCCGCACCTGGTGGATATGATCAAGAACGATCAGGTGGCGCTGATCGTCAATACGACCGAGGGCAAGAAGGCGATCGCCGAGTCGCTGTCGATCCGGCGCGCGGCGCTGCAGCACCGGGTGGCGTACTTCACCACGCTGGCCGGCGCGCGGGCGAGCTGCGAAGCCATGGCCTATCTGGATGAGGCGGAAGTCAACCGCCTGCAGGACCTCCACGAGGAGCTGATGTCATGAACCGAGTGCCGCTGACCGTGCAGGGTGCCGAGCAGTTGCAGCGCGAGCTCGGGCGCCTCAAGAACACCGACCGACCCCGCGTGATCGAGGCGATCGCCGAGGCGCGTGCCCATGGCGATCTCAAGGAAAACGCGGAGTATCATGCCGCGCGCGAGGAGCAGGGCTTCATCGAGGCCCGCATCGCCGAGTTGGAGGGCAAGCTCGCGAACGCGCAGGTGATCGACGTGACCAAGCTGCCGCCCTCCGATCGCGTGGTGTTCGGTGCAACCGTGGTGGTGCACGACGAGGACGCCGATCGCGAGCTCAGCTATCGCATCGTCGGTGAGGACGAGGCCGACATCAAGGCCGGCCTGCTGTCGGTGAATTCCCCCATCGCCCGCGCGCTGATCGGCAAGTCTGAAGGCGAGCTGGCGAGCGTGGAGACCCCCGCCGGCGTGCGCGAGCTGGAAATCGTGGAGGTTCGCTACGTCTAGCCCGGGCTGGCGCGAGGCGACGATCCGTCTGTTGCTGCTCTGCTGGGTCGGCAGCGCGCTGACGGTGGGACTGCTGGTGGCGCCCACGCTGTTCTCCACGCTGCCCGCGGCGAGCGCCGGCGACATCGCCGGGCGTCTGTTTCGGTGGGTGAACGGCGTGTCGCTGGCCGCCGCCCTCGGGCTGTGGTGGCTGTTGCCGGCCGCCGGCCGCGGCCGGCGCCTGCTGGGACTGGCGTTGGCGCTGATCGTACTGCAGCTGCTGGCCCTGCAGCCGCTGGTGGCGGCGACCCGGCCCGGTGGCGGTCTGCTGTTTCGCCTCGCCCATGGCGGCGCCGAACTCGCCTTTCTCGCCGCTGCAGGTCTCGGGCTCGTGATCTACCTCGGCCGCCCGGCGGGCCTCATTCGGGCCGGGGCCGGTAATAGGTGAAGACGTGCCCGACCCGCTGAACCTGCACGGCATTGAGCTCTTCGGCGATCTGCCTGGCCGCGGCCTCCCGCTGCTCGCGCGCC
>JAASSS010000136.1 GCA_021767745.1 Pseudomonadota bacterium | reverse complement strand
CGCACGACGAAGACGATCAGCAGCACGAATGCCGCCGCATGCCAGTCCAGTTGCGCCAGCGTACTCGGCTCGAGGTTGGCCGTCAGCAGGATGAACACCGCCGAGACCAACAGGACCGTCATGTACTCCTTGTAGCGGCGCATCTCGTCGAAGCTCGGCAGACGCATGTTGGCGATCACGATGCCGAGCACGGTCACGGTCAGCAGACCGGCCTCGGCCTGCACCCAGTTGGACAGCACGAACACCGAGAACACCGCGGCCAGCAGCACCGGCGCCTTGAGAAACTCCGGCACATGGGCGCGGCGGAAGGCCTGCACGAGCAACCAGCCACCACCGCCGCCGAGCGCCAGTGCCACGCCCACGGCCTTGCCAAGGTCGAGGATCACGCCCTCGAGCGTGGCCTCGATGCCCGAGAAGACGAAATACTGGAACACCAGCACCGCCAGCAGCGCGCCGATCGGATCGTTGATGATCGCCTCCCACTTCAGATAGGAGGCGGTACGGCGGTTCAGCATCGCCTGGCGCAGCAGCGGCATGATCACCGTCGGCCCGGTGACCACCAGGATCGCGCCGGTCACCAGGGAAACCGGCCAGGACAGCGCACCGACGTAGTGCGCCGCCGCCGAGGCAAGCACGAAGTTGAACGCGGCGCCGAGCGTCACCAGCCGCTGCACACCGTTGGCCGCCTCCTTCAACTCGTAGCGGCGCAGGTTCAGTCCGCCCTCGAACAGGATGACGGCGACGCCCAGGCTGATGATTGTGCGCAGGCCCTCCTCGCCGAAGGCCTCGTCCGGATGGATCAGGCCGAAGACCGGCCCGGCCAGCAGTCCGGCCACGGAGAGCAGGATGATGGCAGGGAACTGGAAGCGCCAGGCCAGCCACTGGGAGATGACCCCCAAGGCGACAACCAGCACGAAGACATCACTAAGACCATGTTCCACTTGGATTTTCCAGTATTTCGACAGGGGCGCCGGCTCAGCCGACGAAGCTCATGCTGCCATGTGCGACCAGGGCATCCGCCTCGTCCCGCACCATCACGAGGTTATGCACGAGATTCTCGCGCTGGGTGAGGCTGTGGCCGGATATCCGCAGGTCGCCATGCGCCTGGCCGTGCAGGGTCATCTTCAGGTCGATGGTGGAGGCGCGGGTGGGGTTGCGCAGCAGGCCGAACCCCGCAAAGATCGCGGCATTGTCCATCGCCAGCAGGATCAGCCCGGGGTCGATCCCCTCGCCGCTCGCCTGACGACCAGCGCTCGTGTCGGCCAGTGTCAGCAGGCAATAGCCGGGCTGCAGGCGCTCGATGGCAATGCCCGGCAGCCGCTTGGCCATGTTGGCATTGAACGCGTCGAGCAGGCGTCCGATGGGACTCGCCTCGGCCGCCGGTGCCGGCAGCGCCAGCGCCTGGTGCGCCCGGACCGGTGCCTGATCGATCTCCTCGGTGACCAGTACCCAGCTGGCATTGGCGAGCAGCACCTCCGGTCCGGTGAGCTTGGTGTCGATGACCGTGAAGCGACGCCCGGCCCGCCGAACCCGTGCACGGGCCTCGGCGCGACCGGCCTTGATCGACTTCAGGTAGTTGATCTGGCAATCGAGCACCCGCGTCTGCGGCGCCGCCGTCATGGCCGCGTGCAGCATCAGGCTGGCGATGATCCCGCCGTGCAGGACGCCGCCGTCGGCGTTGTAGTGCCGCGGCTCGACATCCAGCACCACGGCGTCGTCCCGCGCCGTCATGCCCACGAATTCGCTCCAGCTTCGTGCCGGCTGGTCCATGGGGTCTCCTCGGGTTGCGCTTTGGCGGCAGGCCACTGCCGGCGGCCGCGCCCTCAGTTGTAGTGTCGCACCAGACTCAGCAGGTGGAAGTCGATGCCATTGTTGGGCTTGACCAGCCCCGCATTGGATAGATGCTGCAGACGATAGCGGAGTTCCAGCGGCTGCGCGCCACGGCTGCGCCAGCCGAAGCCCACGTGATCGCCGAACTGGTAGGCCGAGCTCAGGTCCTGCTCACCGATGAAGGTGTCGCTGAGCAGGTAGGCGCCCACGGCGCCCTCCGCGAACCAGCCGTGACCGCTCCGACCCTGCAGCCGCCACACCGGCACGGCGCCGACCTCCCAGAGGGTTTCGTCCGCACCGTGCCAATAGCCAATGTCCAGCTCCAGGTCCAGATCGACCTCGAGTGAGCGACCCTGCCAAGGCTGCCAGGGAATCTCGACCCGCTGCAGCAGCCGGACCAGTTCGACATCGTCGGTGGAGCGGCCCGCCTCGACGCCGGTCTCAGCGGCCGCTGGCGTCGCCAGCAGGACGGAAATCAAGCAAAACGAAATCATGCGCAGCGTTGCGTTGCGCTCATCACTACTCAATGAACCACTCCGACATCGGGCGAGGGAACGCTCGCCACGGATCGATACCGCCGCGGCACCCGCCATGGAGTCCGCGGCCGGCATCCGCTAGATTCCGAGCGGCGTGTTGCCGCCCTGGAGCCCAGTCCGTTGACTGAACTGTTCACCGATTATCTCCTGTTCGCCGCCAAGACGGGCACCGTCGTGGTTGGCCTGCTCGTGCTGCTGATCGCGGCGGCACTGGCCGGACCACGCCGGCGCCGGCCGCAGACCCTGCTGCGTATCCGTCATCTGAACGCGGAATATGACCAGATGCGCAGCGCGATGGAAGCCGCGTTGTTCGGGCGGCGTGAGCGCCGCCGCCGGCGCCGCGCCCACCGGCACGCGCGCAAGGTGGATCGCGAGGCAGAGCGCGGGCGGGTGTATGTGCTGGATTTCGATGGCGATCTGCAGGCGTCAGCGGTCGAACACCTGCGCCGCGAGGTCACCGCGATCCTGCAGATCGCGCAGCCGGGCGAGGAGGTCGTGCTGCGGCTGGAAAGCGGTGGCGGGCTCGTGCACAGCTATGGACTGGCCGCCTCGCAACTACAACGGCTGCGCGACGCGCAGCTGTCCCTGACCGTGGCGGTGGACCGCATCGCTGCCAGCGGCGGCTACATGATGGCCTGTGTCGGCGAGCGCATCATCGCCGCGCCCTTCGCCATCCTCGGCTCGATCGGAGTCGTGGCACAGCTGCCGAACTTCAATCGCTTCCTGCGCCATCGCGACATCGACGTGGAACTGCACACCGCCGGCACCTATAAACGCACGCTCACAGTATTGGGTGAGAACACGCCCGAAGGTCGGGCGAAGTTCCAGGCGGAACTGGATGAGACACATCAGCTATTCAAGACCTTCGTGCACGAACATCGGCCGACGCTCGATATCGACACCGTGGCCACCGGCGAGCACTGGTACGGTGCTCAGGCACTCTCTCACCGCCTGGCCGATGAGATCTGCACCAGCGACGATTATCTGTTGCGCCTGTCGGCCCAGCACGAGCTGTATGTGGTACGCGCCAAGCCGCCGCAGCCGCTCGGCCAGCGCCTGCTGCACCGCGCCCGCGCGCTGGGCAGCCGCCTGCACGACTGGCTCGGGCGCCTGTAGACGAGATTTCCGATGAACGGGCAGGACAAGGAGCGCGACAAGTCAGATCGGGCCTGGGCCGCCAGCGTGGAGGTGGTCGACGATTACGCCAGCTGGCGACGCCACATGGCCATCCTGACCATGCGCCGGCTGATCCAGATCGCGGCATTCGCCTGGGGCCTGGCCGCTCCGCCACTGATCTATCTGCTGATCAACGAACGCTACTCGCCGGCGATCCTGCTGTGGAATCTCAGCATCCCGCTGATGCTGCTGATACTGGGATACGTCGTCCGGCCCGCGCTCGCGCACCTGGACCGGCTGCTCTGCCTGGCGGTCGCGGCCGCCATCAGCGTGCCGATCACCCACATGCTGGCGTGGGTGGACCTGTACGACACCATTCTGCCGGCCGCCCTGGCCTTGCCGATGATCGCCATCTCGATCGTGCCGGTGAGCCTGCTGACGCAGACCCTCGCGCAGGCGCTGATCATTGGCTACGCCGTCCTCGTGCGGGTGCTCGACCCCACGGCCGGCACGCTCGCCATGGCGGATGCGCAGGTGCTGATCGTCCTGATCGCGCTGGCGCTGGCCTCCAACATCGTCAGCTATTTCGGCCGTCAGCAGCAGTACCGGCAGTACCGTGTGCGGCGGCAGTTGCGGGCACTCGCCGAGCGGCTGCAACTGCAGGTTGGGCTCGACACCCTGACGGGCCTGGCCAATCGCGGCCGCTTCGATGAGGTGCTGCGGGCCGAATGGCAGCGCACCCAACGCCACGGCGGCCCCTTGGCGCTGGTGCTGCTCGATATCGACGACTTCAAGGCCTACAACGACCATTACGGCCATCCGGCCGGAGACGAGGCGCTACGCCGGGTCGCCAGCTCGCTGCTCGGCGGGTTGAAACGGCCCACCGACCTGGTCGCCCGCTACGGCGGCGAGGAGTTCGCCGTCGTGCTGCCCGACGTGGACGCCCGGGGCGCAGCGGTGCTGGCCGAGCGACTGCGCGCGCGCGTGCGGGCGCTGGCGATCCCCCATGCGGCCTCACGGACCGGGCCGGTACTGACCATCAGCTGCGGCGTGGCGGCAACGCGCCCCGATACCGATAAGGGCGCCCTGGCGCGGCTGGTTGCGGATGCCGACAGCGCGCTCTATCAGGCCAAACGCGCGGGGCGAGATCGCTGCATCACTCGCGAGACGGACTGAAGGCGACGCTTGTATTGCCGCTTCTTATCCTAAGGCGCCGAGTGGATTGACAACCTCGCGACAGCTGGTAATCTACGCGCCATCGGCTGAGCAGGCCGACCGAGTCTCCTCCTGAAAGGACTCCTCGTCCTTTCATACACTTGCCCCCTGTCCCCAGGGGGTTTTTTTTG
>JAASSS010000027.1 GCA_021767745.1 Pseudomonadota bacterium | reverse complement strand
TCGCATCTGGAGCGGCAGAAGGGCGGCATCGGCTTGCGCGGGCCCGGTGAGTCGCAGCTGGAGACCGACCGTCGCCTGCTGACCGTGCGCGTCGATCAGCTCTCGCGCCGGCTGGCGAGAGTCGAGCGCCAGCGCGACCTGAGCCGTGGCGCGCGTAATCGCACCAGCACGCCCACCGTTGCGCTGGTCGGCTATACCAATGCCGGCAAGTCGACGCTGTTCAATGCGCTCACCCGGAGCGATGCCTTCGCCGCCGATCAGCTGTTCGCGACGCTCGACCCAACGCTGCGCCGGCTGGAGCTGCCGGCGCAGCCATTGGTGTTGGCCGACACCGTCGGCTTTGTGCAGGACCTGCCGCATGCGCTGGTGGCGGCATTTCGCGCGACGCTGGAGGAAACACGGCGAGCTGATCTGCTGCTGCACGTGATCGACGCCGCGGATCCGGAGCGCCGCGAGCGCATCGGCGATGTCGAGGCCGTGCTGCGGGAGATCGAGGCGTCCGAGGTGCCGGTGCTGCATGTGTACAACAAGATCGACCGGACGGATCAGCCCGCGCGGGTGCGGCGTGATGACGAGGGTCGCGTGCGCGATGTCTGGCTCTCCGCCAGGACCGGCGCCGGTCTCGACGGCCTGCGTGACGCGCTGGCCGTCCACTTCGGTGGCCAGTCGCGTGAGGGTTGGCTTACCCTGCCACTCACGGCGGGTCGCCTGCGGGGCCGGCTGCACGAGATGGCAGCGGTGCGCGAGGAGATCTGCGATGAAGCGGGTTGGCACCTGCGGGTACGGTTGCCCCAGGCGCCGCTCGAGGCGTTCTGCGAGCGCCACGATCTGCATCTGCTTGCCAGGGCGCCGGTTGCGGCGCCTGCATGCGGCTCCTAAAATGCCGGGCGCTTTTACTACCCCATCCGCCCGCGCGCGCTAGCTGGAATTGCATCAATCATGGTCTGGAATGAGCCGGGCGGCCGCGATCCCTGGGGCCGGAAAGACAAGGACAAGGGCGGCGAAGGCCCGCCGGATCTCGACGAGCTCCTGCGCCGTGCCAACCGCCGGCTGAGCCGCCTGTTCGGTGGCGGGCGCGGCGGTAGTGGCGGCAGCGGTGGTGAAGGCGGCGAGGGGCCGCGGCTGGGCGGCCTCGGACTGACGCTGATCGGCATCATCGGTCTGCTGGTGTGGCTGGCCTCGGGTTTCTACATCGTCAATCCGGCCGAACGTGGCGTGGTCACGCGCTTCGGCAAGCTGCACCACGTCACCACCGAGGGGCCGCGCTGGCATCTGCCGGCGCCGATCGAGGCGGTGACCAAGGTCAATGTCGACAACATCCGCACCAGTACCTACAGCGGTCTGATGCTCACGCGGGACGAGAACATCGTCGATATCGACGTGGCGGCCCAATACCGCGTGGGCGACGCCGTGGACTACCTGTTCAACGTCCGTGCCCCCGATGCGACACTGCGTGATGCGCTGATCAGCGCCGTGCGTGAAGTCATCGGCAAGAGCGAGATGGACTTCGTGCTGCGCGAGGGCCGCAGCGAGATCGCCGCCCGGACCCGGCAGCTGCTGCAGCGCGTACTCGACGACTACGGCACCGGCCTGATCGTGACGTCGGTCAACCTGCAGGACGCCCAGCCCCCGGAGCCTGTGCAGGCTGCCTTCGATGACGCCACCAAGGCGCGCGAGGACAAGCAGCGCATCATCAATGAGGCCGATGCCTACGCCAATTCCGTGCTGCCACAGGCGCGCGGCGAGGCGGCCCGTATCCTCGAGGAGGGTCAGGCCTATCAGGCGCAGCGGGTCGCCGCGGCGGAAGGTGAGTCCGACCGCTTCCTGGCGCTGCTGACCGAATACCGGCAGGCGCCGGACATCACGCGCGAGCGGCTCTATCTGGAGACGATGGAAAGCGTGCTCGCCAACAACCCCAAAGTGCTGGCCGGATCCGGCGGAGACAGCCTGATGTATCTGCCGATGGATCAATTGCTGCGAGCGGGCGGTGGCAATGCCGCGCAGGTGCTCGAGGAGATGCTGGCACGCCAGGGCGCCGGTGCCACGGCTGGCGGTGCCGGTGCGGGCGCGAGTACCCCGCGCCGCGTCGAACAGCCGCCGCGGGCCCGGGAGCGGCGGCCATGAGCGGGCGCAGTGGACTGGTCATCGGCGTGCTCGTGCTCGGGCTGCTGTTGCTGGCCTCGAGCATGGTGATCATCAAGGAGTACGAGCGGGGCCTGCAGCTGCGGCTCGGCGAGATGGTGGCCGCGGATCTGACGCCGGGGCTGCACTTCAAGCTGCCGCTGGTCGACTCCGCCCGCACCTTCGATGCGCGCCTGCAGACGCTCGACATTCCGCCGGAGCGTTTCCTGACGGAGGAGAAGAAGAATCTGATCGTCGACTTCTTCGTCAAATGGCGCATCGACGATGTCGCCCGGTTCTATCGCGCGACCGGCGGCAGCATGCTGCAGACCGAGCAGCGTCTGGAGCAGATCGTGAAGGATGGCCTGCGCAGCGAGTTCGGCAAGCGCACGGTGCAGGAAGCGGTCTCGGGCGAGCGGCGCCAGATCATGGACAACATCTCTGTCGCTGCCGATGAGGAGGCGGTGAAGCTCGGGGTGAACGTCGAGGAAGTACGCATCAAGCGCATCGATCTGCCCGCCGAGGTCAGCGAGTCGGTCTACGCTCGCATGGAGGCCGAGCGGGCGCGGACGGCCAAGGAACTTCGCGCCGAGGGCGAGGAGGCGGCCGAGCGCGTCCGCGCCGGTGCCGATCGCGAGCGGGCAGTGATCATCGCCGAGGCCCACCGCGATGCCGAGCGCGCCCGCGGCACCGGCGACGCCACGGCCGCTGCCATCTACGCCGAGGCGCATACTGCCGACCGCGAGTTCTATCGCTTCTATCGCAGCCTGCAGGCCTATCGTACGGCACTGATGGAGGGCAAGAGCGTGCTGGTGCTGGAGCCGGACAGCGAGTTCTTTCGCTACTTCCGCTCCCCGGACGCCGCCCCCTCCACCCGGCCGTGAGCGTGCCGGCGCGCGTCCTGGTATGGCCTGGTCCGAACTGCCCGCGGCCGTTGGCCTGATGCTGCCGATCGAGGGCATCGTGCCCTGTGCCTCGCCACGCGTGTACGGGCTCGGCGTCAGCCGTAAGGCGGCGCGTTCGGCCGGGCGGCCACGCGGGCCGGGGCTGCGCTGCCTCATGCCCGTGGTGCAGGTGAGGCCAGCGGGGGCGGGCGGCTAGATGGCGACGCCGCACGAGGACTGGATGCTGCCCGCCGGGGTGGCCGATGTCCTGCCGCCGGAAGCCGAGGCGCTCGAGCGGCTGCGGGGCACCCTGCTGGCGCTGTATCGCAGCTGGGGTTACCAGCTCGTGATCACGCCGATGGTGGAGTATCTGGAGACGCTGCTGACCGGGGTCGGCCAGGATCTCGACCTGCAGACGTTCAAGCTCACCGACCAGCTCAACGGCCGCCTCATGGGCGTGCGCGCCGACATGACGCCGCAGGTGGCGCGGATCGATGCCCATCATCTGCATGGCGAGGCCGTGCGGCGGCTTTGCTATGTCGGCACCGTGCTCCATACCCGCCCCGACGCGTTCGGCGGCTCCCGCTGCCCGTTGCAGATGGGCGCCGAGCTGTACGGCCACGGCGGCTGCGAAAGCGACCTGGAGGTGCTCGAGCTGATGCTCGAGAGCCTGCGGGTCGCCGGCGTTGTGGACGTCCACCTCGCACTTGGCCACAGCGGCATCCTGCGGGCCACGCTGGATGCCGCCGGCATCCCGCCGCCGGTGCGCCCGCTGCTGCTCGACATCCTGCAGCGCAAGGCCAGCCCGGATCTGGCGAGCTTTCTCTCGGCACATGCGGTGTCGGCCGAAGGAGGCGGCCTGCTGCGGGCCCTGCTGGAGTTGCACGGCGAGCCCGACGTACTGCCGCTGGCGGCAGAGCAGCTGGCCGAGATGCCGGCTGCAGCCGGCCCGTTGCAGGAACTGCGCTGGCTGGTCGCGCAGCTGCGCGAACGCTGGCCCGCCGTGGCGTTGCATGTCGATCTGGCCGAAACGCGCGGCTATGGCTATCACGGTGGGCTGGTCTTCGCCGCGTTCCAGCACGGGCAGGGCAGGGAGATCGCCCGAGGGGGCCGGTATCGCATGGGTGGTCTGCAGCAGGCTCGCCCGGCCACCGGTTTCACCGCCGATATCAAGACCTTGCTGCTGGCGAGCGAGCCGCGTGTGCCGGCGCCCGCGCCGCACACGGTGCTGGCGCCGGCCACGCAGGATGCGGCGCTGCGGGACTACGTGGAACGGCTGCGACGCGAGGGCCATTGTGTGGTGACGGCGTTGCCAGGTGCTGCCTCGCCGCCGGCCGCGGCCATCATCGAGCCTGATGGCCAGGGGGGCTGGCACATGCGGCACTGCGAGGACGAAAAGGAATGAGTGTGGGCAGGAACGTGATCGTCGTCGGCGCGCAGTGGGGCGACGAGGGCAAGGGCAAGGTCGTTGATCTGCTGACCGAGCGCAGTGCCGCCGTGGTGCGCTTCCAGGGTGGGCACAATGCCGGCCACACGCTGGTGATCGACGGTCACAAGACCGTTCTTCACCTGATCCCCTCGGGCGTCCTGCATCCCGGCGTGCAGTGCCTGATCGGCAATGGCGTGGTGCTCTCGCTGGCGGCGCTCGACGAGGAGCTGGACATGCTCGCCGGCGCTGGGGTGCCTGCCCGGGATCAGGTCCGCATCAGCCCGGCATGTCCGCTCATCCTGCCCTCGCACATCGCCCTGGATCAGGCCCGCGAGCGGGCGCGGGGGGGGCAGGCGATCGGCACCACCGGGCGCGGTATCGGCCCGGCCTACGAGGACAAGGTCGCCCGTCGGGGCGTGCGGTTCGTCGATCTGGTCGACCCGGCGCGCGCCGAGGCGCAGCTGCGCGAGCTGATCGACTACCACAACTTCCTGCTGACGGCCCAGTTCGGTGTGGCGGCGGTGGACGTCGAGGCCAGTGTGAGTCAGACCCTGGAGCAGGCGGCCCGCAACCTGCCGCTGATGGCCGACATCACCGCCACGCTTGCGGCGCTGCGTCGCGACGGTGCCAATGTGCTGTTCGAGGGCGCGCAGGGTTCGCTGCTGGATGTCGACCACGGCACCTATCCCTACGTCACCTCCTCGAACACGACTGCAGGTGGCGCGGCGACGGGCAGTGGCGTCGGCCCCACGTGGTTCGATCATGTGCTTGGGATCGTCAAGGCCTACACCACGCGCGTCGGCGGCGGACCGTTCCCGACGGAGCTCCACGAAGAGCCCGGCCCGCATCTGGCGAATCGTGGGCGCGAGGTGGGCGCGACCACCGGCCGTGCCCGGCGCTGCGGCTGGCTGGATGCCGTCGCACTCCGGCGGGCGATGGTCAACAACGGCGTCAGCGGGCTGTGCATCACCAAGCTCGATGTGCTCGACGAACTGGAGACGATCGAGATCTGCGTCGGCTACCGGACGGCGAGCGGCAAGATGCTCGACGAGCTGCCGGCCGGCGCCGCGGCCCTGGCACCCTGTGAGCCGGTGCTGGAACGGCACCCCGGATGGCGGCAGTCCACGCTCGGCGTCCGTCGCTGGGAGGCGCTGCCCGAGGCGGCGCAGGCCTACCTGCGGCGGATCGAGACCTTGCTGGAGGTGCCGATCGAGCTGGTGTCCACCGGCGCCGAGCGCGAGGACACCATCGTCCTGCGCCATCCCTTCGACTGAGCGGGGCCGGCGTGTGATGGGCCGGGACTGGCGGCCTCAGCCGGCGCCCACCCGCGGCGGCTGGTAGAGCTGACAGCCGGCGCGGCCGGCGCGCTTCGCGCGATACATCGCCTGATCGGCCAGACCCACCAGTTCCTCGACGTTGTCGGTGTGCGTCGGCGCCGTGGCGACACCGATGCTGGCGGAGACCGGGATCGACCGTTCGGCGACGGCGACGGGCGCGCCGGTCAGGGCCTGCAGCAGCTTGTCCCCGACTTGCAGCGCCTGGGCGTGATCCGCTTCCGGCAACAGCACCGCGAATTCATCCCCTCCCCAGCGGGCGAGATGGTCACTGGCCCGCAGTGCGCCCCGCAGGCGGCCGGCAACGGCCTTCAGGTACCGATCGCCCACGTCGTGGCCGAAGCTGTCGTTCACCGACTTAAACCGGTCCAGGTCGATGAACAGCAGGCTGATCGGGCGCCGGTAGCGCTGGCAGTGGGTGTGCCAGAAGCGCAGCCGCCGCTCCATGGCGTGGCGGTTGTCCAGCTCCGTGACCGCGTCGTGCTGGGCGAGATAGGCGATCAGCTGGTTGGCCTGGCGGGTTTCCTCCAGCGCCTTGCGCAGATCGCGTGTACGCCGGGCCACCTCCTGATCCAGGCTTTCGGCCAGTCGGCGCAGGCGGTCCTCCCGCCAGCCGCTCAGGCTCGCGAACAGGCCCAGGAAGATCGGCGCCGTATCGATCACGTAGAGCAGCGAGTGCTGCGCGTGGGCGCGCCGCAGCAGTTCGCCAATTCCGGCGCCGGCGAACGTCAGTTCGCCCGTTACCAGCAGGAACAGCAGTGAGCCCGCGGGGAAGCAGGCGCCGAAACCCACGCCGGTGGCGGCGTGCAAGAGCGTCTGCCGGTGCTGTGCAAGCCAGCCCATGAAGGCCTCCACTGCGATGCTACCCGTAGGTATCGGCATCGGCGGGGGCGGCTGGACCCTGTCAGCTGCGGGTGTGCTCCGGCAGGGTGATGTTCAGCTCGAGGATGTCGCAGTCGTTCTGCCGGCCGACATCGATCTGCACGGCGTCATCGCCCACCGGCACATAGCGGCGCACCACCTCGAGCAGGTCGCGCTGCAGATTCGCGAAGTACGCCGGCCGCGCGCCGGCGCGCTCGGTGCGCTGGTGGGCGATGACGATCTGCAGGCGCTCCTTGGCGATATCGGCGCTGTTGGCCTTGCGGCTGGGCCGGATCAGGTCGAACAGTCTCATGCGCGACTCCCGAACAGACGCCGCAGCAAGCCACGCTCGGCGGTGACGAAGCGCATCGGCCGTTCCTCGCCGAGGTAGCGGGCGACGATGTCGTCGTAGGCCCGCCCGGCGTCGGCGCTGTCCTGGAGAATCACCGGGGTGCCGGCGTTGGATGCCGCCAGTACTGCCTGCGACTCTGGAATCACCCCCAGCAGCGGCACGGCCAGCATCTCCTGGATCTGGTCGACCGCCAGCATCTCGCCTTTCTCGACGCGCACCGGATCGTAGCGAGCGATCACCAGATGCTGGCGCACGCGTTCCTCATTGCGCTCCGCGCGGCGCGTGCGGCTCTCGAGCAGCCCGAGGATGCGGTCGGAGTCACGCACCGAGGAGACCTCAGGATTGGTCACCACCAGGGCGTCATCGGCGAAGTACATCGCCAGTTGCGCACCGCGCTCGATGCCTGCCGGGGAGTCGCAGACGATGTAGTCGAACTGCTCGGCCAGGGCCGTCAGGACCCGCTCCACGCCCTCAGGCGTCAGGGCGTCCTTGTCCCGTGTCTGCGAGGCCGCCAGCACGCTCAGGTTCTCCACGCGCTTGTCGCGTATCAGCGCCTGATGCACCGGCACCTTCTCCTGGATCACCTCGACGAAGTCATAGACCACGCGGCGCTCGCAGCCCATGACCAGATCGAGGTTGCGCAGGCCGACGTCGAAATCGACGATCACGGTCTTGTGGCCCCGCAGGGCCAGGCCGGTGCCGAAGGCGGCGCTGGTGGTCGTCTTGCCGACGCCACCCTTGCCGGATGTGCTGACGATGATTCGTGCCAAGGCGTCCTTCCTCAGAGTGCGGATCTCACCGCGTCACCAGCGGCTCGATGATCAGTTCCTGTTCGTGCTGGCGGATCTGCACCGGCTGGCCACGCAGCGCACCGGGCATGTCCTCGGCGATCAGATAGCAGCCGGCAATCGCGATCAGCTCGGCCTCCAGTGACTGGCAGAAGATCCGCGCCTCCTGCGCACCGCGCAGTCCCGCCAGGGCGCGGCCGCGCAGGGGTCCGTAGACGTGGATGTTGCCGTCGGCGAGCAGTTCGGAGCCCGGGCTGCTGCCTTTCAGGCAGACCAGGTCGCCCTCGGCATGCACCTGCTGCCCGGAGCGCACCGGATCGGTCAGCACGCGCGAGGTGGCCGCCGATCGCACCGCCTCACCGGCGGGTGCCTCCACCGGTGTGGCTGCCGCTGCCCCGGTACGTTCCGGCCACGCCGGCAGGCCGGCCTCTTCTGCCGGGCCGGCCAGTGGCGTTGGCACCTGGCGGACGGCCACTGGCACGAAGCCACACGCCCGCAGCCGTGCCACCAGCGCCGGCAGCGCCAGCGTTGCCGGCGCTGCTGCCAGATCCAGCAGCAGTGGCGCACCGTCGAAGAAGCCCGGGACCTGCGCCATGGTGTGGCGCAGTCGCTGTTCGATCCGATCGATGTCGTCGGCGGCGACGTGCAACACCGACAGCGTCGCCACCGTGCCCTTCAGGGTGCACGGCGGCTGCTGGACCGCCGGCACGACGGCGTTCATGAGCTGTGACTCGACATTGCGCCGTAATGTAGCAAAGCCGGGCCCCGTTGCCGACCGCTGCCGCTCCCTGCCTGCGACAACGGGCCGCATGGTGCGGTGGTCAGGCTCGACCTAGCATGCGGGGCGCCGCGTCAGGGACGACGGCGAGCGAACCCATGTACAAGGACCGATTCCATGCGCTCCGCACTTATGGCACTGCCCCTGCTGGCAGCCTCGGCTACTGTCGGTGCCCACCCCAGTTTCGTCGAGACATCCTTCCCCGCCGGCAGCACGGCCCACCTGCAGCTGCAGATTGCCCACGGCTGTGGCGACAAGCTGACGCATCTGGTGCGCGTCCAGCTGCCCAATGGCGAGGGGGTATCCGCAGCAGTGACGCAGGCCAAGCCGCGCCAGACGCGTGACTGGCTGATCTCCACCGAGACCGGCCCGGTGGAACCGTTCAGCTCGCACGGCACCGACTATACGCAGGACGTACGGGCCATCCGCTGGCTGGGTGTGCTGCCGAGCGATCATTACGAACTGTTCGAGTTCCGGGTGCGGCTGCCGAATCTGGCGGCCGATGAGGCGCCGCTGGAGCTGGCCTTCCCCGTCGAGCAGCTCTGCCCGGGCGAGGGCGACTACGACTGGGACGGCGAGGACGCACCGCGCATCACCGTGACGCCGCCGGCTCCGCCGTCCTGAGCCTCGCCACCGTTCATCCGCGCAATCGACGACGCGCTCTGGGCCGGCCCGTGTGGCCGGTCCTTTTTTGTTCCTGCCTCGGTGAGGACGCCCGCAGCGGACGCCTCGCCCGGGCGCGGTGGGGGCGAGTCCGCCGGTGCGATGCCCACCCCCCGCAGCAGTCGAGCACGCTGCCGCCAGCGTTCGGCCGGCGTGGCGTCGGCCAGCGCATGGTCGATGCGCCGGCCGAGCTTGCAGGCGACTACCCGTCCTGCCTCGAGCAGGATCCGGTTACCGGCCATCGCCGGTAGCCGCGGGCCCGGCAGGACGATGCCGGTGAGGTTGGTCGGATCGGCGGCACTGATCACCACGCTCTGCGCCTCGTCGGCCGCCGCCTCGAGCCCCCGCAGCGCCTCGGCAGCGGCGGGCAGGGCGAATTGCTCGCCGGCGAAGCCCTGCACGAAACGCCCACCCTCCAGCTCACCGCGGGCCTCCCGCCGGCGCAGCACGTAATGCAGTTCCCGCCAGGTCGGCGCCAGCGGCTCGCGATCCAGCAGTCGCCGGAAGATCACGCCATAGCGCCGCAGCAGCGCATCGGCAGCCAGTTCGATCGCCTGCTCCCGCTGCGCTTCGCTCGCCTCCTCCGGCAGCGGCCGGATCGGTACCCAGCGCCCGGCCGCATCCAGCGAGGTCCGAACTCGCGGCCGCCGGCGCCCCCGGCTGGCGGGTGCGAGCAGCGCCCGCAGGCCGATGAAGGTGTCGCAGCTGACCAGGCCAGCGGCCACCAACTCGCCCAGTGCGGTCTGCGCCCGGCTTTCGAGCAGCCCTGCCAACTCCACCAGATCCGCGAAGAACGCCGGGCCGCTCTCCTGCAGTGTCTGCCAGAGCGTGCCGGCATCGCCAGACAGGGCAGCGGCGGCGTCCGCCGGCTCGACGGCCAATCGCCGCCAGGCGGCAAGCTCGCGCCGCGGCACCAGCAGGATCGGCGTCTGCCGGATCGGGCCGGTCTTTGTCCCGCTGGCGCTACGGCGGGCGCCGACCCGCAGCCAAGTGTATTGGCCACTGGTCAGCAGCTGATCGAGCTGTTCGCCGGCATAGCCTGCCAGGCGCGGGGCCAGGATCTCGCGCTCCAGCGCCCCGGCCGGCAGTGGCAGGCCCGCCAGCCGTTCGAGTACGCCGGCCACCGCGTCCGCCCCCGCGAGCGGCGCGTCCAGACGCTGCCAGCCGAGCAGAAAGCGCATGAAAGCCTGCGGCGGGACCGCCGCGACCCGCGCCCGGCGCCGATGCAGGGCGTAGCGATGGATGCGCGCCAGCAGGCGCCGTTCACACCATTGCGGGGCGGCGCCATCGAAGGTTCCGTGCACGATCGCGCCGTTCGATTCGAGCATCTGCAGGGCCGGCGTGGCTGCCTCGCCCGGCAGCCCGAGCGGTGCCACCAGCGCCGCGGCCGTGACCGGACCGAGGATGTCCAGCCGGGCCTGCAGCAACTGCGCGAGGGCCGCCGTGGTCTGTACATCGGCACCCGTGCCTTGCGCGGCGGTGACAACCTGGAGCAGCGGCTGTCGTTCGCTGGCGACATGCAGACTGCCGGCGGGCGTCGGCAGGCACTGTGCACGGCCATTGCGGCGCAGCGTCGCCAGCAGGTCCGGCCACGCTGGGTCGGCGCGGCTTTCCGATTCGGTCAGCCAGCCGCCGATCAGCAGCGCATCGTGCAGCTCATCGGGTGTCCGTGCCGTGGGCCAGACTTCCTCGCGCACACGGGCGATGGCCGCCGGGTCCAGGGTGCGCAGCCTCGCGGCATCTTCCAGCGCCAGTGCCGGAGTCGCCACCGCGCGGGTACGGCGCTCCTCGGCTTCGCCATCATCGAGAAACGCCCACGGCCGGGCGTTGACGACCTCGTGCGCGAGCGGCGAGGGTGCCGGCAGGTCGCAGGTGTGCAGGGTGATTTCGCCCGCCTGCAACCGCTGCAGCAGGGTGAGGAAGCCGTCGACATCCATCGCCTCGTGCAGGCAGTCCTCGAGGGTCTGGACGACCAGCGGGTGGTCGGGAATCGCGCGTGGACCGGCCAGGTTTTCCTGGCAGGCGATCTGGTCGGGAAACACCAGCGCGACCAGGTCCTCGGCATCGCTGCGCTGGAACTGCGGCGGCCGCCGCTTGCCCCCGAGCCGTCGCTTCACGGCGAGCGAGATGCTGGCATTCCAGCGCCAGCGGTTGGCGAACATCGGCGTGTCCAGCAGCGCCTGGATCAGCACGTCGCGCGCCGTCGCCGGGTGCAGATAGGCGGCCACCTCGGGCAGCGCGAAGCTGTGGGTGCTGCCCAGCGAGAGCACCAGACTGTCCTCGAGCGCGGCGGCCTGCAGCTCGAAGTTGAACTTGCGGCAGAAGCGCTTGCGCAGCGCCAGTCCCCAGGCGCGATTGATCCGCGAACCGAACGGCGCGTGGATGACCAGGTGCATGTCGCCCACCTCATCGAAGAAGCGCTCGAAGACCACCTGCTGCTGGGTCGGCAGCGTGCCGAGCGCGGCATGGGCCGTGGCGAGATAATCCACCAGCTGCCTTGCCGCGTCCTGTGTCAGCACGTAACGCTCGCGCAGCAGGCCATGGGCGGCCTCGACGCCGCCGCTGTTCAGCGCGTCGGCCAGCTCGCCGCGCAGGCGCGAGACGGCGGCGGAAAGCTCGTCCGAACGACCGGGCGCCTCGCCGAACCAGAACGGGATGCTCGGTGGTGCGCCATGGGCATCCTCCACGAACAGGCGGCCGACCTCGGACTTGGCGATGCGATAGGAGTTGTTGCCCAGCTGGAAGATGTCCCCTGGCAGGCTCTCGAAGGCAAAGTCCTCGTGCACTGTCCCGATCGAGTGCCCCTCCGGCTGCAGGACGACGTCTACGTCGAACTGGTCGGGGATCGCGCCGCCGTTGGTCAGCGCCGTCAGCGCCGCGCCACGCCGGCCGCGCAGCCTGCCGTTGATGCGGTCCCAGTAGAGGTAGGCGCCGCGCCGGCCACGCTGGGTGGTGTAGCCCTCCGCGAGCATCTGCAGCACCTGACCGTAGCGCGCCCGGTCGAGCGCGGCGTAGGGTGTCGCGGCGCGCAGACAGTCGTAGAGCGCCTGTTCGTCCCATTCGCGGCTGCCGACCTCGGCGACGATCTGCTGCGCGAGCACGTCCAGCGGTGCCTCGGGAATGCGGATGCGATCCAGTTCGCCGGCCCGCATCGCCGCGAGCAGGGCGGTGCATTCCACCAGCTCGTCGCGGGTGGTCGGGATCAGCCGGCCTTTGGGCGTGCGGCCGACGGCATGGCCGGAACGGCCGACCCGCTGCAGCCAGGACGAGATCGCCCGCGGCGAACCGATCTGGCAGACCAGGTCCACCTCGCCGATGTCGATGCCGAGCTCGAGCGAGGCGGTGGCGACCAGGGCGCGCAGCTCGCCCTGCTTCAGCCGCTGCTCCGCGCGCAGCCGGTGACGGCGCGAAAGGCTGCCGTGGTGCGTGTCCACGCAGTCCTCGCCCAGGCGCTCGGCCAGTGCCTTCGCTGCGCGCTCGGCGAGCCGGCGGGTGTTGACGAAGATCAGCGTGGTGCGATGCGCGCCGGCGAGATCCGCCAGCTGATCGTAAACCTCGCTCCACACCTCGTTGGACATCACGGCATCGAGCGGCGAGGGCGGCACCAGCAGCGCGGTATCCATCGTGCGCCGGTGACCGGTGTCGATGATCCGGCATGGCGGGGCGCCGGGCGCGCGGGTGCCGGTCAGGAAGCGGGCGATCGCCTCGATCGGCTTCTGCGTCGCCGACAGGCCGATCCGCTGCAGCGGGCCGTCCACCAGCGCCTCCAGCCGTGCCAGCGACAGCGCCAGGTGACTGCCGCGCTTGTTGCCAGCAACGGCATGCACCTCGTCGACGATCACGGTGCGGACCGTGCGCAGCAGCTCGCGGCCCCGCCTGGCGGTCAGCAGCAGGAACACCGACTCCGGCGTGGTCACCAGGATGTGTGGCGGCCGGCGCACCATGCGGGCGCGCTCCGCCGCTGGCGTATCGCCCGTGCGCACGGCCGTCTGCAGGTCGACGTCCGCCAGACCGTGCATCAGCAGCTGATCACGAATGCCCATGATCGGCTGTTGCAGGTTCTTGCGGATGTCGTTCGACAGCGCCTTGAGCGGCGAGATGTACAGCACCCGGGTCTCGTCCGGCAACGGCGCCTGCAGACCCTCCGTCACCAGCCCGTTGATCGCCCAGAGGAAGGCGGCGAGGGTCTTGCCCGAACCGGTGGGCGCCGAGATCAGTGCGGGATCGCCGGTCGCGATCGCGCTCCAGGCTGCCTGCTGCACTTCGGTCGCTTGGGTAAACTGCTCGCCGAACCAGGCACGGACGGCCGGATGGAAAGCCGGCGGATGAGCTTCAGTGCCGATGCTTTGCTGTCTCACCGTGCGGGTTCCTCGCTTGCCTTCGGCGCCAGGGGTCGGCCAGCGGCCGGTGCCTGGCGGATCGCGCCGCGGACGCCAGGCGGCAGTTGTCGACGCCGGGCGTCAGCACCCGTCGCCCGACGACCATCGGCAATAGCCTTGTCATGATGGTTGCGGATCATGACCGGTGCTGCCGCGGATCCAGGCGCCGCTCCGGGGGTTCTCCCGTCCGTCTCGCGCCCGATGCGGCCTCCATCGGCACAGATCTTGCTCCCGATTTATCGACTCATGTTCCCATAGCCACTCAGGATGCATCCATGGCCGCACTGCCAGCCATCGTGCAAGCTGCTGCCGACGCGCAGCGAAACCAAGCCCCCCGCATCAGCGTCGTCATTCCCGCCCTCAACGAGGAAGGCATCGTCGAGCGCCTGATCGAAGATCTGCTGCATGCGCCGGAAACCCTCGAGATCATCGTATGTGACAGCGGCAGTACCGACGGTACCGCCGATACCGTGCGGTCCTACAGCGCGCAGCACACGAACGTGCGCCTGGTCAGCGCGCCCAAGCGTGGCGTCTCGCTGGCCCGCAACTGCGGTGCCGCCAAGGCCCGCGGCCACTACCTCGTGTTCCTCGACGCCGACGCCCGCATCGCCGGCGCCGACATCCCGCGCGCGGTGGATGAGCTGATCGCCCGCGGGCTGGCTGCCACCGCGTTTTCGGTGCAGGCGCCGCCGCGTACCCGCTGGGCCAATCGGATGATCGCTGCCTCCTTCCGCTACGCGATGCAGCTGATGCAGTATCTGGCGCCGACAGCGCCGGGTTCCGCTGGCTACATCGTGCGCCGCGACCGGCACGAGGCGATCGGCGGCTACGACGAGCGCATGGATTTCGGTGAAGACGTGGAGTATCTGCGCCGCGCAGTGGCCGGCGGCAGGTTCCGCCTGGTGCGATCCGGGCGGATCGTGCTCGACATGCGCCGCTTCGATACCGATGGAATCCCGCACGTGCTCGGCAAGCTGTGCTACGGCACGCTGATCCAGCTGTTCCGCCCCAACGCCACCTCGATGCCATTCCGCTATGACTTTGGACACTATGAGAAGTCTCGCCGCGACACGGCACGAGGATGAGCAGACGAGCGTTCCGCGCGAGGTGCCGGCGCCAGCGGCCGAACCGGCGGTCGTAGCAGCGATACGGCACGATATCCGCTGGCGCCGCCCGCGGTTGCTGCCGGCAGAGGTCATCACGCCGGGCATTTTCCGGCGCGGGCCGGCGCAGACGGTCGACTTCGCGGCGGTGCTGAGACAGGACGCCGCCCGCATCTCGCCCTTCTGCGTGGACATGAAGCGGCGGGAGCTGATCTTCGTGGAAACGCCGGCCTCGGCCGACATGCTGACCAGCCATGCGTTCTTCTACGATGCGCAGCGGGATCTGGCCAGCGCGATCTACCGTGTGGGCTTCGATCACCTGCCGGTGCTCGGGTCGAACTTCGGCACTGCGGTCGCTGCCTGCCGGCCGATCTTTCTGCATAGCACGGGCCGCTGCGGCTCGACCCTGCTCAGCCAGCTGCTCGACGCCGGCTGTCATCTGCGCTCGGTTTCCGAGCCGGACTTCTATACACAGCTGGCGATGGCGGCACGCCGCGAGCCGCATCGCTTCGCCGAGTTGCAGGCGGTGGCCGCGGCGGGCACGACGCTGCTCTGTCATCACCTCGACGCCCGGCAGGACACGCCGCGGCGGGTCCTGATCAAGCTGCGCAGCTTCTGCATCTTCAGCGCGCGCCTGTTCGACCTTCCGGGGCAGCCGGCCGCCAATCTCTTCCTCTGGCGCGACCCCGAGGCGACGATCAATTCCTTCCTGAACGCCTTCATGGGCAAGCGCGCCTTCGACCGCTGGCGGCGCACCCGAGCCGATCGGCTGTTCATGCAGCTCGTCACGCGTCTGCCGCGGCTCAAGGCGGAACTGACGGCAACCATGCCATTGCTGGACGAACCGCCATGGCGCCGCTTCGTGCGCCACCACGGCTTCGTCGGCTACTTCACCGCCAACTGGGTCGCGCACATGCTGGCGGCGCGCAGCCTGCAGGCGGAGGATGGCTATTTCGGCGCGGCGATCCGCTACGCCGAGCTGCGCGAGTCGCCGGTGCAGGTGCTGGAGGGGCTGCAGCGGGCGCTGGAACTGCCGGTCGAGCAACGGCTCGACCCGGCCGGCGTCACCGCGGTGATGGCGCAGGACTCGCAGCGCAACTCGCGCTTCGCAAGCCGCAACGAACGGTTGCTCACGCCCGCCGATCGCGGCACCATCGACCGCCAACTCGAGCCCTACGCCGAGCTGCGAAGCGATCCCCTGCGGGCTTGAGCGCACCGCTGCCGGCCGCCCCGCCGGCTTAGCCGTGATCACTGGAGACGAGTCGTCCTCATGGAAGAATCCCCGGCGCGTTGGCACCGCAGGGCCCTGCGGCTCGGCATCTTCACGATCGTGGTCCTGGCTATCTTCCTGCTGTCGCGCTGGCTGGGGGTCGATGGGCTGAATCGGCAGGCACTGGCAGAGTTCGGGGCGAGGCTGCGCGAATGGCAAGCCGGTTGGGGACCGCTGGGGCCGCTGGTGGTGCTGCTCATCGCCACGCTGAGTGTGATCGCCAACGTACCCACCATCCTCACCATCCTGGCGGTGGCGGCGCTGTATCCGGCGCTCACCACCGTTGGCATCACGCTGGCGTTCTGGGCGCTCGGCTGCAGCTGCGTCTATCTGCTGGGCCATTTCATGTTCCGCGACGCCGTCCGCGGCTGGACGTCGCGCTTCCTGCCGCGTCTGTCGGATCATGTCGACAACAACGGGTTGCGCACAGTGCTGTTCACGCGCCTTTTGATGTTCGCCGCGCCGCCAAGCAACTGGGCGCTGGCGGCGCTGAACATTTCCTATCGCGACTATCTGGCCGGTTCGCTGCTCGGCGGCCTGCCGCACATCCTGCTCTGGTGTCTGCTCGGACCACGCGCGGTCGAGCAGTTCCTGACGCGCGAACCGGGCTGGTGGCATACCCCGGAGGTGCTGATGATCCTGATCTTCGGCGTCGCGCTCAGCGGCATACTGCGACTGTTGCTCGGCAAGCCGAACGCCGTCGATTGAGCGCGGCCGGCACTGCCGGCCGGCGGCTCACAGGTCGAGCAGCAGCGCGCGGAACAGCGCGCCGATCACGCCCAATCGCGCGTTCAGGCCGTGGTCGCCGCGGATCAGGTGCAGGTCCGCGTGATGCTCGCGGCAGAAGCGCTCGCTGTGGGCGGGCGGTACGATCGCATCGTCGCGACCATGGACGACTACCAGCGTGGTGTCGGCCGGCGGCGCGCCGGCATCTCGCCCGGGGATGTAGATCGCCGGTGCCATCAGGAACAGCGCCGCCGGGCGCAGCTGGCGTGATGCCTTCAGACTGACGTAGCCACCGAGGCTCGAACCCGCCAGCACCAGCGGTTCGCCGGTCGGCGCCAGCGCCTGCAGATGGGCCGCACGCTCGTCCGGATCGTGGCTGAAGCGGTAGTCGGGGCTGTCCACCGCCCAGCCAAGCTCCCGCGCGATCGCCGCCAGCGCGGTGATCTTCGTGCCCCAGGGGCCGCTCTCCTTGCCGTGGGCGAAAACGACGCGAGCTGCCAAGATAGTCGCTCCATGAAAGATGCCACCCGCATTATCGAACTCGGCCGCGACCCCGAACAACAGCACGGCCTGGTCAACCCGCCGCTGTATCGCGGCTCCACCGTGCTGTTCCCCTCGCTGGCCGCGCTGCGCGAGGCGAGTGCGGCGCCGCTGCGGGCCGAGCGCTACTACGGCCGCCATGGCACCCCGACCACGGCGGCGCTGGAGCAGGCCGTGGCGGCGTTGGAGGGGGCCGAGCGTGGCATTGCCGTCTGCTCCGGCCTGGCCGCGATCGCCATCGTGCTCAGCGCGCTCGCCGCGCCGGGCGATGAAGTGCTGGTGGTGGATTGCGTCTATGGGCCGACGCGTGCCTTCTGCGAGCATGAGCTCGCGCGCCGGCAGATCCAGGTCCGCTACCTGCCGGCGGCTGCCGACGCGGCGGCCGTGAGCGCGGCCCTCACACCTCGCACGCGGCTGATCTTTCTGGAGTCGCCGGGCTCGCTCAGCTTCGAGATGCAGGATGTGCCCGCCATCGTCGAGCTCGCACGGTCGACCGGCATCGTCACCGTCATGGACAACACCTGGGCGACGCCGCTCGGTTTCGCGGCGGCCGCTGCCGGCGTGGACGTGGTCATCCACGCGGCGACGAAATACCTGGTCGGGCATGCCGACGCGATGCTGGGGGTGATCTGCAC
>JAASSS010000135.1 GCA_021767745.1 Pseudomonadota bacterium | reverse complement strand
TGCATCGATCGCTACGAACGGGTGGAGGCGCATCTGGACGCCTGGCTGCGCGAGATCTTCCTGCCGGCGCTGCCCCCAGATGCCTCGCTGCTGCTCGCCAGCCGTCAGCGCCTGCCGATCGCCTGGCTGTGCCTGCCCTGGCGGGAACGCAGTCGATCGCTGGAGCTGCAGCCCATCGCGCCGGCTGCCTGGCGTCGGCTGGTCGAGTCCTGGCACGGCGGCGCCGCGTCCGACACCACGCGCCTCGCGCAGGGTGTGCCGCTCGCGCTGGTGACGCTGGGCAAGGATGTGCGGCCGGCAGTCGGTTCCTTCGGCAGCCTGCTGGCGCAGCGTCTGAAGGTCGATGCGAGTGCCGCACAGATCCGCGCCATGCAGGCCTCGGCCCTGGTGCCGGATCTGACGGCCTGTCTGCTGGCGGCCATGCTCCAGCAGGAATCTGCCGAGCACTTGTTCCACTGGCTCAGCCGCCAGTGCGGCTGGCAGCGGACCCGCGCCGGGCTGCGTCCCGTACCGCTGCTGCGCCATGCGCTGCTGGTCGACATGCGTTGGCAGGAGCCGATGATCGAGCACCGGCTGCGTGAGCGGGCGGCAACCGCCCTGCTTGAAAGAGTCGGCCTGCAGGGCGGGCAGCGTCGGCTGCACGCCCTGATGGACCTGGCGTTCCTGTTTCGCCGCACGCCGCCGCTGCGAGGCGCGCGCCTCAGCGAAGACATTGGCTATCGCGTCGGCGCCATGCCGGCGCACCTGCCGGCGCGATTGGCCGGCGGTCGCGGCAGCGATGACCTCGTCTTCGCGTACTGGTGGCGGTTGTGCCCGGAGTGCTTTCGCGCGGTCTGGCGCAGCGATGGGGAACTGGTGGCCGCCTTCGTGCTGGTGAACGCGCTGGGTGAACCGCGCGACGGCGGCGAGCGCCAGTGCCGGGACTTCCTGCGCCAGACCGGCGGGGTCGCCGACAGCTTTACCTACGTTCCCTGGTGGCTGGACCTGCGCAAGGGGCAGGTGCTCTCCGCGCCGGTGGTCTATCTATTCGCCTGGATCGCGGCGGATCTGCTGAGCCGTGGCACCGACAGCCTGTTCGCGCTCGCCGGTGGCCGGGCCAGCACCTCCCGCTCGATGGCGCAACGTTGGGGGCTGCTGCCGGTGAATGCGCAGGCCGCGCAGCCGGCCTGCTACGTGCACGACCTGCGCCATGATGGCGTCGAGGGCTGGCTGCGGAGCCTGCCGGCACTGCTGACCGATCGCAAGCGCCCGCCGCCGCTGGAGCGGCCCACGCTGCCCGACCGCAGCGCCTTCGTCGAGCACGTGCAGCTGCTGCTGCGCCACCTGCACGACGATGCCGAGCTGGCGCACTGCCCGCTGACCGGCGCGGCCTTTGTCAGCCGGGCACGGTGTCCGGCCGACGCCACGCCCGCCAAGCGCCTGCGAGGCGCGCTCCGCCAGGCCATCGGCGAGCTGTGCGCCGATCCGGCGCGGCAGGATCAGCGCCTGGTGCTGGAGCGGACCTATCTCGGTCGCGGTGGCAAGCAGCTTTCCATCGCCGCCGACCTGGGTATGTCCTACGCGACCTACCGGCGCCGGCTGAAGCAGGCGACGGAATGTCTCACCGAACACCTCTGGCAGCTGGAGAACCAGGCATGCGCGGCCACGGGCCCGGACTCAGCGCAGGCTCTGCGCCAGGAAGTCTCCGGTCTGCTGCCAGGCGCGATGGGCGGCACGCGGATCGTAGGCTAGGCCGTCCAGGCCCGATTCCTCGGCGGCCGGATTCATGAAGCTGTGCTGCACGTTGCCGAACCAGACCAGCTGCCAGTCGAGCCTGGAGGCCAGCAACGCATCGCGGAAGCGGGTGACCAGCGCCGGTTCGACGTAGGGATCGGCAGCGCCGTGCAGGATGAGCAGATCCGCTTCCGTATGATCGAGCGCCTGCCGGTCCGGCACCGGCAGATGGCCATGAAAGGAAATCGCCGCATCCAGCGGCAGGCCGGCGAAGGCCATGGCCAGCGTGCTGGTGCCGCCGAAGCAGAAGCCCATGCTCGCCAGCCGCTCCTCGTCCACTCGATCCTGCGCGCGCAGCACCTGCAGGGCCGCCTTGCCCAGGGTCTCGAAGCGCTGCTGCTCCTCCACGGCGCTCGACCACTCGCCCGCCTGCTCGGGATCGCGCGTGACCCGGCCCTCGCCGTACATGTCCGGGGCGAAGGCGACGTAGCCGAGCTCGGCCACCGCGCGGGCGCGCTCGCGGGCGAAATCGTTCAGCCCCCACCACTCATGGATCACGAGCACGCCCGGCTGGAGTTCCTCGATGGCATCGTCGTAGGCGAGGTAGCCGATGTGCGTCGTGCCCTCCACGTCGTATTCCACGGTCTGGGTCACGATCTCGGCGTGCAGGGCGGGGGCAAGACCGAGCAGCGCCAGTGCGAACACCGGTGCCGAGGAGAACTTCTGGGCAGCGCGAAGCATGTGTGGCTCCTTGGGGATGGCAGAACCTGTCGACCCGGGGCGGCGCGCCGAGTTCGGCTGACTGGCCGACGGGCGTTGGCATATGCTTGGCGTTCCCCGCGGTGCCCGTCAACCCAGGAGAGCGCATGACGCAGCCCCCCGAGCTCAAACGTATCGCGGTGATGACCAGCGGCGGCGACGCGCCCGGCATGAATGCCGGCATCCGGGCGGTGGTGCGCTGGGCACTGGCGCATCAGGTGGAGGTGCTCGGCATCCAGCGTGGCTACTACGGCCTCGTCCGCGGCGAGTTGGCGCCGCTCGGCGCGCGCGACGTGGGCGGGCGCATCCAGGAAGGCGGCACCTTCCTGCGGACTGCGCGCCTGCCGGAGTTCAAGCAGCGGGACGTGCAGCAGCAGGCGGTGGACGTGCTCACCGAGCACGGCGTGGGCGGATTGGTGGTGATCGGCGGCGACGGTTCGCTGAGCGGGGCGCTGGCCCTGCATTCGCTCGGCGTCCGGGTGGCCGGGGTGCCGGCCACCATCGACAACGACATGTGCGGCACGGACCTGGCCATCGGCGTGGACACGGCGCTGAACACGATTCTGGAGGCCATCGACCGGCTGCGCGACACGGCCAGCAGCCATGGCCGCATCCACGTGATCGAGACCATGGGCCGGCATTGCGGCTATCTGGCCATGATGGCGGGCGTCACCGGCGGCGCGGAGATCATGCACATTCCCGAGGTGCCCCTGTCGCTGGCGGAGATGCTGGCGACGGTGGAACAGGCCTGGGCGCGCGGCAAGGCGCACGTGATCATGACCGTCGCCGAGGGTGCCGAGCACGACGTGCAGACCATCGCCAGCTACATGGAGCGCGAGCATCGCGGCTACGAGTGCCGGGTGAGCATCCTCGGTCACATCCAGCGTGGCGGCCGGCCGACCCATTTCGACCGCCTGCTCGCCACCCGCCTGGGCGTGCACGCCGTCCAGTGCCTGCTCGACGGCCAGAGCGGGCGGATGGTGGCGCTGCAGGGCGCGAAGATCACCGCCGTGCCGTTGCCCAGCGTCATCGGCTGCACGCGCGCCGCGCCGGTGGATGAACACGCCCTGCTGCGCACGCTGGCGCAGTGAACCCTGCCGCGGTACCGGCCGGGGTACGGGCCCATCGCTGGGATCTGACGCCGACCGAGGCCATCGCGCTGCAGCGGCAGCTGGCAGGGCAGGTGGAAACACAGGACCGGCTGATCGAGCCGGTGCGGCTGGTCGCCGGCGTCGATGTCGGCTTCCCGGACCGGCAGACCACCCGTGCGGTCATCGCGTTGCTGCGCTTCCCCGAGCTGGATTATGTCGGTCACGCCGAGGCCCGCGTGCCGACGAGCTTCCCCTACGTCCCCGGCCTGCTGTCGTTCCGCGAGATCCCGGCCATTCTGGCCGCGTGGCAGCAGCTGACGGCGACGCCACAGCTGCTGCTGGTGGATGGCCACGGCATCGCCCATCCGCGGCGGCTCGGCATCGCGGCACATCTGGGACTGGTGCTCGATCGGCCGACGATCGGTGTCGGCAAGAGCCGGCTGTGCGGCGAGTGGCTCGAGCCGCCGGACGAGAAAGGCTGCTGGAGCCCGCTGCGCGAGCGGGGTGAGACCATCGGGGCCGTGCTGCGCACCCGCCGCGGCGTGCGCCCGGTGATCGTCTCGCCCGGCCACCGCATCAGCCTCGCCAGCGCGATCGACTACACGCGGCGCTGCCTCGGCCGCTATCGCCTGCCGGAAACCACCCGCTGGGCCGATCGGCTCGCCTCGCGCGGGCCGCGCGATCATTAGCACCGCGGGGGCGGCCCGGTGCCGACTGGCGCGCGCGCCGGCGATGCCGGCAGGATGGGAACGATGATCGAGACGCAGCACCGACACGTTCAGGCACGCCTGGTGGTGGGCATCTCCTCGCGGGCGCTGTTCGACCTGGAAGAGGCCAATACCGTGTTCGAGCGAGAGGGGGTGGAGGCCTACCGCGCCTATCAGCGCGAGCGCGAGGAGCAGTTGCTGGGCAAGGGCGCGGCGTTTCATCTGGTCGAGGCGCTGCTGCACCTGAACCGTTACGACGACCGTCAGCGGCTGGTGGAGGTGATCATCATGTCGCGCAACAGTCCCGACACGGGCCTGCGGATCTTCAAGTCCATCGACCACTACGGGCTCGACATCACGCGCACGGCCTTCACCGGCGGGGATCCGCTGGCACCGTATCTGGCCGCCTACGAGGTCGACCTGTTCCTGTCGAAGTTCGAGGACGACGTGCAGGATGCGATCGATCACGGCTTCGCCGCCGCGCAGATCTACCCGCCGCCGCCGGATTTCGAACCCGATCGCGACCAGATCCGTATCGCGTTCGACGCCGATGCGGTGGTGTTCTCCGAGGAGTCCGA
>JAASSS010000026.1 GCA_021767745.1 Pseudomonadota bacterium | reverse complement strand
TCGGGAATCGTGTCCGACCCGCGGCGCTGCAGCAGGGCCTGGCGCTGGTCGTCCACCGCCAGCACCTTCTCGCGCCGGATCGAGATCAGCCGCGTGCCGTCGCACCACAGCCGCAGGGAGACCATGTCCTCCGGATGGGCGCCGGGATTCAGGTTGACGCCGCGCAGGAACAGCACCACGTCCTCGTGCAGGGTCAGGCAGCGCGGCCGGCTCTGCTCGGCGGTGAGCGACTCGGTGATGGGGTCGGGCAGGTCGGAGTGCGACTGCAACCACTGGCAGGCCCGCGGGAAGTCGAGGTTCAGGTGGATCCACAGCGGCTCGTCGGCGCGAAAGGCGCGCTCGACGCCCTCCCAGTCCAGCGCCTCGGCGCCGCCATCGCCGCTCAGGCGCAGGGCGTGAACCAGCCCATCGCCGCGATCGGTGGAGATGTCTTCAGCCATGATGGTGGACTTCCCGCGGATCGTGCATGCCTTCCTTGATGCCGAAGCGTAACAGCAGCACGTTCACCGGGTAGGCCACCACCAGGCCGGCGCTCAGCGAGAGGATCAGCGAGAGCCAGAAGCGCGGTTCGCCGGGCGTGGCATCGCCTGCCAGCCACAGATCCACGCTGATGGCAGTGAGCTCCATCATCGTGATGCTCGCACTCTCGCTGGTGAAGGCATCCCAGAGCGCGGTGCGCAGTGGCACGCCCTCCTGCAGCAGCGGACCCATGGTCATGGCGAAGCCGGCGACGTAGGCCATGGTGAACGAGAGCAGCGCCAGCCCCCAGTTGCCGAGCGAGAGCAGGCCGACGGCGATGAGAATGCCGGCGACTTCCCCGGCGCCGCAGCCGGAATAGCAATGCGCCACCGACCGGAAGCCGCGCCGCCACAGACTGTCCTGGGCGATCTCCTTGCGGCCCGAGTAGGCATAGATCGCCAGCCCAACCGGACCGGAGTAGAGCACGGTCAGGATCCAGACCCACTGCATCAGGCTCATCAGGTGCGAGTTGCGGGTGCGCAGGTCGCGGATCAGCCAGGCGAGGCAGGCGGCATCGAGCAGCAGCCAGGCCGCCAGCACCCAGCCGCTGTCCAGCAGCATCGTCATGGTGCGTCTCCATCGGGGATTTGTGATTCGAAGGCGCAGCGGCCGGCAGGTTCCGACGGCCTGCCGTACGGCCGGCACCGCGCGCAGGCCGTGCCGGGCTGAACTATGTTCGACAGCACACCGGACGATGCCGCGGGCCACCGATCGGGCGCCCGGGAACAAGCGAGCGGGACAGGAGCGAAAACATGTCGGCACTCGGGGAATTGCGCAGGATGCCGGAGGCACGCAGCGGCGCGCTGGCGCCGCTGCGGCAGATCGGGCTGGTCAATGGCGTGCGCACGCTTGGCAAGGCGCTGGTGCGCAGCCGGCTGCGGCGGGAGGAGCTCGGCAGGCAGTTCCTGCTCTCGTTCTGGGAGACGCTGGGCACGCGAGAGGCGATCGTGTTCGAGGACGAACGCATCAGCTTTGCGCAGTATCGCGACCGGGTGCTGCGCCTGGCAGATGTGCTGCACGGTCTGGGCCTGCGCACCGGCGATCGCTTCGCCGAGCTGCTCTACAACGGGCCGGCGTGGTTCGAGGCCTTTGGCGCCGGCACGCTCACCGGCATTCACATGCCCATGCTGAACTGGCACTTGGCGCCGCACGAACTGGCCCACTGCATCAACGCGGCCCAGCCGCAGGCGTTGCTGGTCGACCACGAGTTCCTCGACCGCATTCTGCCGATCCGCGACGAGATCCCGAGCGTACGGCACGTTCTCGTGGTCGGCGGCACCCCGCCGGCAGGCATGCACGACTACGCGGCATTGATGGCCAGCGCCCGCCCCGAACTGCCGCCCGGCAAGCTCGACATGGCCCCACGCCCCTACAGCGGCGGCACCACCGGCACGCCCAAGTACATGCAGATCAACCGCGAGCGGCTGGCGAGCGATGCCGACAGCGACCGGCGCGGCGCCAAGAAGAACGATCTGGTGCGCATGGGCCTGATGCAGCTCACGGCGTTCCATCACTACAAGTTGGGCGAACTGCGCGATCCGCAGACGCACAACGTGCGCTCGCTGATTCCCGGGCCGCTCTATCACGCCGGGGTGCAGGTCGGCGTGCTGCCGTTTTTCGTCGGCGGCACGGTGGTGCCGATGCGCCGCTTCAGCGCCGAGGGCATGCTGCGGCTGATCGAGCAGGAGCGGATCAACTGGATGTTCGTTGCCCCGACCATGCTCGAGCGGGTGTTGGCGCTGCCGGAAGCGGTCAGACGACGCTATCGATTGGCCAGCATGCGCACCATCATCTGCGCGGCGGCGCCGTGCCCGCCGCGGGTGAAACAGGAGATCAACGCGCTGTTCCGCCGCCAGGGTGCGCCGGACGACGTATTCCACGAGTACTACGCGGCTTCCGAGACCGGGTTGGTGACGATCCTGGCGCCTGCCGACTACCAGACCAACCCGAAGCGCTACGAGAGCGTCGGCAAGGTGCGTGGCTGCGAGGTCGGCATCTGGGATCCGGACGCCGGCGCCTGGTGCGAGCCGGGCCGCGAGGGCAAGGTGATCATGCGCACGCCCACGGTCTACGGCCTGGAATATGCGGGTCTCGACGAGGCCGAGATGCTGAAGAACTTCCTCGAGATCGACGGGCAGCTCTGGTACGACGATGGCCTCATCGGCTACCTCGATGCGGACGGTTTCCTCTACCTCACCTCGCGGGTGAAGGAGATGATCATCTCCGGCGGGGTGAATATCTTCCCGAACGAGATCGAGCACGCCATCAAACTGCACCCGAAGGTCGCCGACGTGGCCGTGGTGCGGGCGCCGGACAAGGATCTCGGCGAGGTGCCGGCCGCGGTCGTGCAGCTGCTGGAGGGTGAGGAGGCCGACGCCGACGAACTGCTGGAGCACTGCCGCATGCACGGTCTCTACGGCTTCAAGCTGCCGCGGATCATCGACTTCGTCGACGCGCTGCCGCGCAACCTGGCCGGCAAGCTGCCGAAGAAGCAGCTCGAGGCGCGCTATTGGGAGGAGCAGGCCGCCCACGGCTGAGCCGCCCGGTGCGACCTGGCCTGCGTGCGGGCGGCGGGTGATCCGGCGCCGCTAGCGCTCCAACGTGTACAGCAGGTCCGCCGCGCTCTCCACGCCGGTTGCGGTGTTCAGCGTCCAGCGCCGGCTGAGCTCGTAGCGGGTGCGCAGCGTGGAGATCGCGTTGAACACGCCGATGCCGTAGCTCACGTAGAGCCGCGGCGAAAGGTAGCGGCCCACGATCAGCTCCGACTGGTCCACTGCGCCGTCGCTGTCGATGCGGATGTCGTCGAGCCCGACCCGGCCGCCGAGGTTCTGCGCGAGGCGTTCGCCGCCCGCCAGGCCCAGCGCCGTCGCTGCGCGGCTGAGCGCCTGCCCTTCGCCGCTGGCGGACTGGTTCAGCGGCCGGCCGAAGAGCAGATAGCTGAGCTGGTCGGACTGCGACATCGCGGGATCGGAGAACAGCCGCAGCTGTGGCGTCTGCACCGGGCCGGTCGCCTGCACGCCGACGGTCACGTCCGGCAGGCTCTTCACCGCCCGCAGGTCGATGCCCGGCTCGGTGATTTCGCCGCCAGGGAACAGGATGTTGCCGCGTTCGATGGTCAGGCGCTGACCGTAGGCGCGGTACTTGCCCTCCACCGACAACTCGCCGCTGGCCAGCGGCAGGTCCGTCGGCCCGTCGGTCAGCAGGATGCTGCCGCCGATCTGGGCATTCAGGCCGTAGCCGGAGAAGCTCACTTCCTCGCCCATGATGACCCGCAGCCGCAGGGCCAGATCCACCGGTACAGCCACCGTGTCGGCCGGCACCTCACCCTCGGGCGTGAGGATGACCTGATCGGCCGAGGGCGTGACGATCTGCGGGCCATCCTCGGCCTCGTCTTGCTCGTCTCCACGGCCGGCGGTCGGGTCGATCTCCGCCCGCGGGATCGTCAGTTCACCGCCGACGCGCACGGCCTCGCCGGCGTAGGCGAAGGTCATGTCGGGCGACAGCCAGACGCGCGCCTCGGCGAGGTCGGCCGCCTGGAACTCGTTGCCGCGCAGCGTGCCCTCGACGGCGAGTTCACCATCGACATAGCTCAGGCTGCCATCGCTGCGCAGCACGCCGCCGGATACGGCCGTGAGGGTCCACGTCAGGCGGTTGTCCGGCGCGGCGCGGGCGATCAGCTCCAGCTCGCTCAGTGCCAGGCCGATCTCCGGCACTTCCAGTGCCGCGTTCTCCAGCACCGCGCTGCCGGCGAGCACGGGGCGTTCCAGTGAGCCGGACAGGCCCATGTCGAGGTCGATCTGCCCACTGACGTCCGCCAGCTGCGGCGCCAGCGTCGGCAGCCAGCCCAGATCGTCGAGCTGCAGCTGCAGGGCCGCCTCCAGCGGCGTCGTCCCGAGGTTCTGGAATTCGCCGGCGAACTGCGGCAGTCGCAGGCCGAAGTCGAGCCGGCCGGTCTCGTTCAGTCGCGCCGCCAGGCGGAGCTGCGCGCCGGTCGGAGCCAGGCGGGCGTCGAGGGCGAGATCGTCCACGATCAGCAGCTCGGTGGCCGGATCGATCGTCGTCTCGTCCCGGTGCGCCAGACGCAGGCGCGGACTGCCGCCCGTGATCTCGCCGGTCACCCGGCTGCCGCGTCCAGCCAGCTGCGCTTCCAGATCCACGCTGCCGGTCAGGTCGAGCGTCTCGGGCAGCAGCGCTGCGTAGGCCGCCAGATCCAGATCGCTCAGCCGCAGCACGGCGGCCCAGTCGCCCTCGGCCTGCCAGTTGCCGTCGGCGCACAGGCGGGCGCCGGTCGGCTGGCGCAGGCACAGCGAGTCGATCTCGGCGCGGCTGGCGGAAACGGCCAGCCGGGCGGGGGCCACGAGCGCAAGCGTTGGCTGGTCGGGCAGCGCCAGCGAGAGCTCGCGCAGTTCGCCGCGCCAGCCTGGGGTTTCCAGGTCCGCGGCCCCGCGGGCGTCCAGGCTCGCTGTCAGCGGCTCGCCCTGCACGTCGAGCGAGAGTCGATGGGCGTTGAGCGGGCCGTCGATGGCCAGGCGCAGGCGGTCGAACGACTGCGCCTGCACCAGGATCCCCTCGGCGCTGAGCGTCAGGTCGCTGCGCTGCTGCACGTCGGGCTGGAAGATGCCGGTCAGGCGCAGCGAGTCGATCCGCGCCGGCCCGGCCTGCAGCCCCTGTCCCGCCAGATCGGCCTCCACCCGCGGCTGGCGGAAGGCGCCGCGCGCCGACAGCGGTCCGGTGAGGCTGCCCGCCAGGGGCGGCGCGATCTGTGCCAGCCGCCGGGCGGCGAGTTCGAGCTGCACGTCGAGCGTCTGTGCCGCGGTATCGACGCGGCCGCTGGCCTGTACGCGATTCTCGCCCAGGCGCAGATCCAGCGCCTCCACGGTCACCTCGCTGGCCACCGCGCGGATGCTGGCCTCGCCCGCCAGCGGTTGGCCGCGCAGCCGTCCGCCGAGCTCGGTCAGCCGCGCCTCGGCCTGCAGCACCGGCGCACTCTGGCCGCTGCTGGCCAGCGACAGGTCCACGGCGCCGGGGTAATCGGGCACGGCGACACCCGGGTCGATGCCGCGGGCGGCGAGGTCGACGTCCCAGCGCATGCCCTCGGCCCAGCCGATCTCGCCGTTGCCCTCGATCAGGCCATCGAGCAGCTCGGCGCGCAGCGACTCGAGCCGGGCCTGCTCCAGATCGCCGTTCGCCGCCAGCTCCACGCGGCCGCTGGCGGCCTGCTGGCGGGGGTTGTCGATGCGCGCATCGAGCCGGGCCTGCCAGGCCGCGGGCGTACCCGTGAGCGCGGCTTGGCCGGTGGGGCTGGACCAGTCGACGCCGGGCCAGCCGAGGTTCTGCCAGTCGAGCCGCACGTCGAGCTCGGCCGTATCGCCGGCCAGCGCGACCACGCCCTCGCCCCTCAGCGTGCCGGGCGTGCCGTCGACCCGCAGCGACTCGATCCGGACCCGGTCCGGGTCGCCCTCGGCCTGCAGGGCGAGCTGGCTTTCGAACGCGTCCGGACCGACGACGGCCAGGGCGGCGGCGACGTTCGCCGCGGCGCCGGTGCCGCGCGCCTCGACGGTGCCGGTGGTGCCATAGGCCGGCAGGCTTTCGCTCAGGCGCGCCAGCTGCAGATCGTCCAGGCGCAGCGCCGCGGTCCACACGGGCGTATCGAACAGCGATTCGGCGCGGGCGGTCAGCCTGACGTTGTAGGGCGCCTGCGCCGCCTGCCGCACGCGCAGCGCCGCCAGCGAGCCATCGACCACCAGCGCGGTGCGCAGCGGCGCGTAGCCCGGCGGGCGGGCGTCGGCCTTGAGCACGAGCATGAGCGGCCAGTCGCCCTGGGTCTCCAGCCAGCCCTGGCCGGTCAGCCTGCCCTGTGGGTGGACCAGCTCCAGCGTGTCCAGCAGCACCCGCGGTCCGGCGGTGTCGAGATCGATCTGCAGCTTGTGCAGCACCTGCGGCTCGGCGTCCGGACCGGCGTAGTAGGTGAGATCACTGATGCGCACCTCGCGCAGTGCGAGGTCGAGCGGTAGCTCGAAGGGCCCCGGCATCTGCAGCGTGACGTCGTCGTCAGGCGGTGGCGCCTCTTCCGGCGCCCCCGGCAGCTGGCGCACGCTGACGCCGTCGGCGGACAGCTCCGCCACCTCCAGGCGCCGGCCGAGCAGCGCCGGCAGGTTCCAGTCGAGGCGCAGGGTGTCGATCGCGACCTGCAGCGTCGGGGTGTCGATCCGCACCTGTTCGAGCTGGACCGGACCGAGCAGGTTGCCGTCCACCTCGGCGGCCTCGAAGGCGCCGCCGGAGATGCGCCCGGCTTCGGTCAGCGCGATCTCGAGCGCACGGTCGCTGGTCAGCAGCAGCGCGCCGAGGCCGAGCAGACCGGCGATCAGCAGCACCAGCGCCAGGCCGGCCGCCAGGGCGAGACGGCGCAGCCACTTCACAGGTTGGTCCCCAGCGTCAGGTGCAGGCGGAAGGTATCGTCCGCCTCGGCATCGAGCGGGAAGGCGACGTCGAAGCGGACCGGACCGACCGGCGTCTTGTAGCGCAGGCCCACGCCGACGGCGCTGAACAGCTGGTCGAACGTGGTGAAGGCGCTGCCGACGTCGTAGAACGCGGCGGCACCGAGGTTGCCGCGCAGATAGTGCTCGTATTCGGCGCTGGCCGTCGCCAGGTACTTGCCGCCGACCTTGGTGCCCGAGCCGTCGCGCTCGCCGAGGGTGAGGTAGTCATAGCCGCGCACGGTGTAGTCACCGCCGGTGTAGAAGCGCTTGGACAGTGGCAGGTCGTCGAAGTCGCCGGTCACCGTGGCGCCGAGCTGGTTGCGCAGGATCACCCGACCGTTCGGCCAGAGCTGGCGCAGATAGCGGGTGTCGCTGTTCGCCTGCAGGAAGGTGGCCTCCGAGAGCAGCTGCTCGAGCGCACCGATGGTCTCCAGGCTCCAGCGAAAGCCGCGCGTCGGGTCGCGCACGTCGTCGATGCGCGCATAGGTCCAGCCGATGCCGGGCAGCAGCAGCACCGAATCGTCTTCGTCGAAGGCCGGGCCGAGGTCGTAGGTCTCGCGTTCCAGGTCGAGCTTGAGCGTGCGCTGCCAGCGGTCGAAGACGTTCACGCGGGCGATGCCGAGCGCCAGGATGTCGTTGCTGCGATTCTCGATCTCGGTGCTGCGCACGCCGCCGGCGAAGCTCAGGCTGTCGGTGGTCGGATCGTCGATCGGGATGTAATAGCGGGCGTTCCAGTCCACGCGCACGCCGGAAACCTGCGCATCGCTGGTCCAGCGATGGCCACGGTCGTTGATGCGCCGGTTCTCGTAGCCGAGCGAGACCCGCGGACCGGTGTCCGTGGCGAAGCCGACGCCGGCGCGATAGAGGTGACGCTCCTCCGGTGTCATGCGCACCACGATGGGCACGGTGCCCTCGGCCCCCTGATCGCGCAGCGGCTCGATCTCGACCAGCTCGTAATAGCCGGTGTTGTAGAGCCGTGTCTGCAGGCTCAGCAGCTCATCGGTGCTGTAGTAGTCGCCGCTCGTGAAGGGCAGATAGCGGCGCAGCAGCGACTCGCGCAGCACGTCCTGCTGCAGGTCGATCTCGCCGAAGCGATAGCGTTCGCCGCTGGCCAGCGTCAGGCGGATCTCGGCCCGCTGGGCCTCCGGTTGCACCGCCAGCACGGCATCGGGGTACTTGGCGTCCAGATAGCCCCGGTCGAGCGCGAAGCGGCGCAGCTCGCGCTTGCCGGTCTCGTATTCGGCGTGCAGGAGCGGCTCGCCCGGCTGCAGGGGAAACTCGCGTGCCCGCTGCTGCAGGGCCGCATCCTCCCGTCCGGGCCCGTCGATGCGGATGTCCAGCGCCTCGACCTGCGTGCGTGGCCCGGGGCTGATGCGCACGATCACCCGGTCGGCATCCGGCGCGGACTGCAGCTCCGTCTCGACCTCCGGCTGGTAGTAGCCGAACGGCTGCAGCGCGGTGGTCACTTCCTCCGGGGTACCGGCCAGCAGGCTGCGCAGCCGGGCCGGCGTGAGTTCCTCGCCCTCGTAGGCTGTGAGCGGGAGCAGCCCGCGCACGTTGTCGGCCAGCTCGCCTGCCACGCCTTCGATCGCCACCGCCAGTGGTGCGGCGCCGATCGCCGGGGGGGCGAGCAGCAGCAGGGCCAGCAGGCCGTGCCCGAGATGGCGCTCGCGCCGGCTCATGCGCCGGCCGCACGGCGACGGCCGGCGAAGTAGCTGCGCTGCAGCGCGCGCACCACCGGCGCCAGCAGCAGCAGGCTCAGCAGGTTCGGCAGCGCCATCAGCAGGTTGAAGATGTCGGCGAGGTTCCAAACGAGCTCCAGCGGCACGGTGGCGCCGACGGCCACCAGCACGGTGAATACCAGGCGATAGGGCAAGACTGCGCGGGCACCGAACAGGAAGCGTGCGCAGCGATCGCCGTAGTAGGACCAGGCGATCATCGTGGAAAACGCGAACAGCGCGAGCCCGGCACCGACGACCCAGCCGCCGGCGATGCCGAGGCCGCCGCTGAAGGCCCAGGCCGTGAGCGCGGCGCCGGCCACCCCGGCCGGCGGGCCGGCCGCCAGCTGCGCGGTGACGATCACCAGCCCGGTGAGGGTGCAGATCACCAGCGTGTCGATCAGCGGCTCGAGCATTGCGACCAGTCCTTCGCGCACAGGTTCGTCCGTTTGTGCCGCGGCATGGGCCATGGGCGAGGAGCCGAGCCCGGCCTCGTTCGAGAACAGGCCGCGGGCGACGCCCCAGCGGATCGCCTCGCCCAGTGCCGCTGCGCCGGCTGCCGCCGGGTTCAACGCCGATTCCACGATCAGGGCGAAGGCCGCCGGGATCAGCGCCGCCTGCTGTGCCAGCACCGCCAGGGCGGCGACGATGTAGCCCAGCGCCATCAGCGGCACCAGCGCACTGGCCGTGGCGGCGATCCGCCGGATGCCGCCGACGATCACCGCACCCACCAGGGCGGCCATCAGCAGACCGAGCCACAGGCCAGTCGGCGCCGTCCCGCCGGCTGCGAACTGCAGCCCGTCCACCACCGAATTGGCCTGCACCATGTTGCCGATGCCGAACGAGGCCAGCAGCGCGAACAGGGCGAAGGCCTGGCCGACACGCGGCAGGCCGGCACCCTCGGCGAGCGTGTACATCGGGCCGCCGGCGATCTCGCCATCCGCCGCCACCTGCCGATAACGCACCGCCAGCGTGCATTCGGCGAACTTGGTGGCCATGCCGAGGAAGGCGGTGACCCACATCCACAGCAACGCGCCGGGACCGCCGAGGCTGACCGCGGTTGCCACGCCGGCGATGTTGCCGGTACCGACCGTCGCCGAAAGCGCGGTCGCCAGCGCCTGGAAGTGGCTGATCTGGCCGTCCGCACCGGGCGTGGCATGACGCCCGGCCAGCAGCGCGACGGCATGCGGCAGTGCGCGCAACTGCACCAGTCGCGTCTTCCAGGTGAGGAATGCGCCCATGCCGAGCAGCAGCAGCAGGGTGAGCGGGTTCTGCCAGAGCAGCCCGGCGAGCTGGCCTGCCTGCGCGGTCAGGCCGTCGATCAGATCGTGCATGGCGGCTGGGGCGCTAGCGCTCCTGTCTCAGGCTGCGTTCCAGCGCCGGCATCCAGGCGGTGAAGTCCGCCCTGGCGCGCAGCTGCTCGACCAGTGCCGCCTGCGTCGGCGTTGCCGCCGGCACCAGCTCGAACTCGCCGCTCGACCAGTCGCCCCCCGCCGGCTGCGCCTGCCAGCTGCCGACATAGGCCGCCTCGCCCGCCTCCACCTGCACCGCGCCGGTATGGCCAGAGCGCAGCGACAGGCTGTAGTTGGTGGTGCCGTCCGAGAAGCCGGCGAGGTAGTAGCGGCCAGGCGCGGCATTGGGCAGCACGAACCGACCGCCCGAATCCGCCGTCGCCTTCGGATTGTTCAGCGGGATCAGATAGCGCCGCCCCGGCTCATGCAGGTACACCACCCGCACGTCCACGCGCGGTGCGAGGAGCGCCCCGTAGAGCAGGGCACTGTCTGCGCTGGCCGGTGCCGGCAGTGGCTGCGGCCCGGTGCAGCCGATCAGCAGCAGCCCTGCGGCCAGCAGTGCGCCCGTCCGGCGCAGGAAGCGGAGAAGGCAAGGATGGGCTCGCATGCGTGCACTCGACCTGTGACCGGCAGGGAAGCGGGCAGGCCCGGCGGCGGCTGCCGTCCGGGTGCCTGTTACCATGCTGCCATGGATGTTTCCGGCCTGCTCGCAGATCTCAACGAACGCCAGCGCGAGGCGGTCGGCGGGCCGCCCGGGCACATGCTCGTGCTGGCCGGGGCGGGCAGCGGCAAGACCCGCGTGCTGGTGCATCGCATCGCCTGGCTGGTCGAGGTCGAGGGCGTCTCGCCTTACAGCATCCTGGCCGTGACCTTCACCAACAAGGCTGCCGGCGAGATGCGCGCGCGCGTGGAGACGCTGCTCGATCTGCCCGCCCGCGGCCTGTGGGTCGGCACCTTCCACGGCCTCGCCCACCGTCTGTTGCGCCAGCACCACGAGGCGGCGGGGTTACCGGCCGGCTTCCAGATCATGGACTCGGACGACCAGAAGCGGCAGGTCCGGCGCGTGCTGCGCTCGCTCTCGCTGGACGAGAACCGCTGGCCACCCAAGCAGCTGCAGTGGTTCATCAACGCCTGCAAGGAAGAGGGCCGTCGTCCGCCGGCGGTGCGCGACACCGGTGATCCCGTGCAGCAGCAGATGGTGCGCGTCTATACCGCCTACGAGGCCGCCTGCCAGCGCGCCGGGCTGGTGGACTTTCCGGAGCTGCTGCTGCGCGCGTACGAACTGCTGCGCGATGACGCGGCGCTGCTGGCGCACTACCGAGAGCGATTCCGGCACCTGCTGGTCGACGAGTTCCAGGATACGAACGACCTGCAGTATCGCTGGCTGCGGCTGCTGGCCGGCGAGCGCGGCCGGCTGTTTGCAGTCGGTGACGACGACCAGAGCATCTACAGCTGGCGCGGCGCGCGGGTCGAGAACCTGCACCGCTTCGGCCGCGACTTTCCCGCGGCCGAGACAGTGCGGCTGGAGCAGAACTACCGTTCCACCGGCACCATCCTGCGGGCGGCCAACACGCTGATCGCCAACAACAGCGAACGGCTCGGCAAGGAGCTGTGGACTGCCGGCGGCGAGGGCGAGCCGATCCGGCTGTATGCCGCCTTCAACGAACAGGACGAGGCACAGTTCGTCGTCGATCGCATCCGCCAGCATCTGGATACCGGCGGCAGCCGCAGCGAGGTTGCCATCCTCTACCGCTCCAACGCGCAGTCGCGGTTGTTCGAAGAGCGGCTGATCATGGCCGGCATCGCCTATCGCGTGTACGGCGGCCTGCGCTTCTTCGACCGTGCCGAGGTGCGCGACACGCTGGCCTACCTGCGCCTGACCGCACAGCGCCACGACGACACCGCCTTCGAGCGCGTGGTGAACCTGCCGACGCGTGGCATCGGCAACCGGACGCTCGACGAGGTACGCGAGCTGGCCCGGGCGGAGAGCCTGTCGCTGTGGGACGCGGCCCGGCGTCTGTGCGACCCGGCGGGCACCTCGCTGTCCGCCCGCGCCGTCAACGCGCTGGCGGGCTTCCTGCACCTGATCGACTCGCTCGCCGGCGAGCTGGAGGGGCTGCCGCTGGGCGATCAGGTCGATCGGGTGATCGAGCGCGCGCAACTGGTGGCGCACTACGAGAAGGAGCGGGGCGAGCGCGGCGAGGCACGCGTGGAGAACCTGCAGGAGCTGGTCAATGCCGCGCGGGGCTTCGGCGCCGATGCCGAATCGGGCATGTCGCCGCTGGCGGAATTCCTCTCCCACGCGGCGCTCGAGGCCGGCGAGGGGCAGACGGAGGCGCACGAGGACTGTGTGCAGCTGATGACGCTGCACGCCGCCAAGGGCCTGGAGTTCCCGGTCGTGTTCCTGGCCGGGCTGGAGGACGGGCTGTTCCCGCACCAGCGCGCCCTGGAGGACGCTGCCGGACTCGAGGAGGAGCGCCGGCTGTGCTACGTCGGCATGACGCGCGCCATGCACACGCTCTACCTCAGCTATGCCGAGGAGCGCCGGCTGTTTCGCGGCGGGCGCAGCCAGAGCCACCGGACCCTGCCATCGCGCTTCATCGACGAGCTGCCGCGGGCGCTGGTGGAGGAGATCCGCCCGCGGCTGGCGATTTCACGGCCGCTGCTGGCGCGCGAGCGGGGCGGCGCGGACTGGGGCGGGGTGGCCGAGACGGCGCCGGGCCTGCGGCTGGGACAGTCGGTACGCCATGCCCGATTCGGCGACGGCGTGGTGCTGAACGTCGAGGGCCAGGGCCCGCAGGCGCGCGTGCAGGTGAACTTCAACGGCGTCGGCAGCAAATGGCTGGTGATGAGCTACGCCAAGCTGGAGCCGCTGTCCGGCTGAGCGCCCGGCGCCGCTGCGTCCGCGGCCGCGCGTGTGGCGGGTCCGGTCAGCAAAAAGGGCGCCGCAGCGCCCCCATGCCGTCGCCTCGTGCGCTCAGTCGAGCGTGCTGCGCAGCATCCAGGCGACCTTTTCGTGACGGGCCATCCGATCGGCCAGCAAGCCGGCGGTGGACTCGTCGGCGACATCCTGCGCCTTGGGCAGCACCTGGCGGGCGCGCCGCGCCACGGTCTCGTTGCCTTCCATCAGCTGGCGGATCATGTCGTTGGCGCTCGGCACGTCGGTCGACTCGCGAATCTCGCTGAGCTTGCCGAACTGCGCGTAGGAACCCGGCGCCGGAAAGCCCAGCGTGCGGATACGCTCGGCGATCTCGTCCACCGCCTCGGCCAGCTCCAGGTACTGCTCCTCGAACATGGCGTGCAGGTCGTGGAAGCGCGGCCCGGTGACGTTCCAGTGGAAGTTGTGTGTCTTCAGGTACAGCGTGTAAGTGTCGGCCAGCAGACCGCTCAGGCCCTGCGCGATATCGCTGCGGGCCGGCTCGCTGATGCCGATGTCCGGGGGGGCGACACTTTGACTGTTGCTCATGAACCTCTCCTGTTGTGACTGACCGGCGCCCGGCAGGCGCGGGGCTGGGCCTGAAACCATGGGGGCGCGGCGCGGCATCTCAAGCGCCACGGCGGCCTACTCCGCCCGCAGCGCGATCGTCTCGATGCCGTTGTCCTGCAGCCGGCGCTGCAGACGCTGCAGACGGACGGGGTCCGTGATCGGCGTGGTGCGCACGCGATACCAGGTGCCATTGTCCAGGTCGCGCCGCTCGACCTTCACCTCGACGCCCAGCAGTGCCAGCTGCGCCTTCATGGCATCGGCATCCTCGAAGCGGCGGAAGGCACCGACCTGCAGCAGCTGCGGTTGCTGCGGCGAGGCCGGCGCCGCCGGCGCATCGTCCGCAGCCGGTGGCGTGCTGCCGGGGATGACGACCTCCTGCTCGGGCAGCTGATCGTAAAAGTCGAACTGCAGGGTATCGGCCTGACCGGGGGGCGCCGCGGGCGGTGGCGCGGTGGGCGCCGGCGGGCCCTGTTCGGTCGGCGCCGGCGCGGTGACCGGCGTGCGTTCGTCCCAGCTCAGGAAGAACAGCCCGGCGCCGATGATGCCGACGGCCAGGCCGCCGAGTGCCAGCGCCCAGCCGGGCAGGGCCCGCCGTGCCGGCGGCAGTTGCCGCGTGTTGCGCTTCGGCTGGCGACCGCGGGTCGAGGCGGTTCGACGCTGTCCCGCCATCGGGCTACATCGCCTCCGGCGCGCTGACGCCGAGCAGGCCGAGCCCATCGGCGATCGTCCGGCGCACGGCGCCGATCAGGCAGAGTCGGGCGTCGCGCAGGGTGGCGTCCTCGACGAGGAAGGTGTGGGCGTTGTAGTAGGTGTGGAAGGCACCGGCCAGCTCCCGCAGGTAATGCGCCAAATGATGCGGGGCACGCTGGGTGGCAGCCAGCTCCAGTACTTCCGGATAGCGCGCCAGCTCGACCATCAGTGCCTGCTCGTGCGGCGTTTCCAGCTGCGCGAGCTGTGCCGCGCCGGCCTCGGCATCGTGATCGAAACCCTTGTCCGCCAGCTGGGCAAAGACGCTGCACACGCGGGCATGCGCGTACTGCACGTAATACACCGGGTTCTCGTTGCTCTGCGACTTGGCCAGTTCCAGGTCGAAGTCCAGATGCTGCTCGTGTGCCCGCATCACGTAGAAGAAACGGGCCGCGTCGGTGCCGACTTCCTCGCGCAGTTCCCGCAGGGTGACGAACTGCCCGGCGCGGGTGGACATGCTGATCTTCTCGCGGCCGCGATAGAGGATCGCGAACTGCACCAGCAGCACCTCCAGCGCCTCGACCGGCTCGCCCAGCGCGGCCATGGCCGCTCGCACCCGCGGCACGTAACCGTGATGGTCGGCGCCCCACAGGTCGATCAGCCGGTCGAAGCCGCGCCGGCGCTTGTGCAGGTGGTAGGCGATGTCGGCGGCGAAGTAGGTGTAGGCGCCGTTCTCGCGCACCACCACGCGGTCCTTCTCATCGCCCCAGTCGCTGGCGCGAAACCAGGTGGCGCCGGCCTCGGTGTAGAGCTGGTCCCGCTCGCGCAGGATGGCCAGCACCTGCTCGATGGCTTGGTCCTGGTGCAGACGACGCTCGGGGAACCACTCGTCGAAGGTGACGCCGAAGGCGGCCAGGTCCTCGCGGATGTCGGCGAGAATGGCCTGCAGGCCGGCGTCGAACACCAGCGCATAGTCCTGGGTGCCGAGCTGCTCGCGAATCCGGGCGATCAGTGCATCGATGTGCGCCTCTTTGTCGCCGCCTTCGCCGGCATCAGGAGGCAGCTGCGCCGTGAGCCGTTCCACCGGGCGGAAGAAACGCTCGCCGTGCTGCGCCTTCAGCGCATCGGCGATCTCCGCGACATAGGCGCCGCGATAGCCGTTGTCGGGAAAGCGCACGTTCTGGGTGCAGGCCTGCAGATAGCGCAGATAGACGCTGGCGGCGAGAATGTCCATCTGCCGCCCGGCATCGTTGACGTAGTACTCACGGCTGACCGCAAAGCCCGCGGCTTCGAGGATGTTGCCGAGCGAGGCACCGTAGGCCGCGCCGCGGCCGTGCCCGACGTGCAGCGGCCCGGTCGGATTCGCGGAAACGAACTCCAGCAGCACCCGCTCGCCGCCCCCGAGCGCGAGCCGGCCGAAGTCGCTGTCCGGCCGAGCCGCCTCGCGCACGATGGCGTGATAGGCCGCCGGCGACAGGAAGAAGTTGAGAAAGCCCGGCCCGGCGATTTCCACCCGCTCCACCAGCGGCTCGGCCGGCAGCGCGGCCCGCAGCGCCTCGGCAATTTCACGCGGCTTGCGCTGCGCCAGCGGCGCGAGGGCCAGCGCCAGGTTGGAGGCATAGTCGCCGTGGCTGCGCTCGCGCGTGCGATCCAGGCGGATGGGTGGCGGCGGCGTGTCGGCCGGCAGCAGCGCACTCGCCGCCAGCGCCTGCGCCAGGTTGTCCGCCAGTCGCTGCCTCAGTCCCGCTGTCACCCTCGACTCCCTTGCTGCCCGGCCGGCGTCTGTTCCGCCGCAAGCCGGCAGAGTGTACTAGAGCCGCGACTGGCTGGCCGCCTTCAGCAGCCGGCATCCGGATCGGCGGCGCTCTCCGACTGGGCCTGCAGATCGAGCGAGGCCGAGTTGATGCAGTAGCGCTGGCCGGTCGGCTGTGGGCCATCCGGGAACACATGGCCGAGGTGGGCGCCGCAGGTGGCGCAGAGCACCTCGGTGCGGATCATGCCGTGGCTGGCGTCGCGCTCGGTCCGCACCGCCTGCGCATCGACCGGTTCGTAGAAGCTCGGCCAGCCGCTGCCGGAATCGTACTTGGTGGTGGAGGTAAACAGCGGCGACTGGCAGCAGACACAGCGATAGACGCCCGGCGTCTTGCAGTCATGGTAGAGGCCGGTGAAGGGCGGCTCGGTGCCCTTCTGCTGCGTGATGCGGTACTGCTCCGGGCTCAGGCGACGTTGCAGCTCCTGGGCGGCGGGCGGTGTCGGACGCTCGTCGGGCATCTGTTCTCTCCTGTCTCGAGGTTGCCGAAATGTTGCGGCTGCATCGCCATCGTCCGGCTGTCACGCAGCAACTCTAGCCTGAGGGGCCCTGTTTGGCTCAAGGATGGCGCATCCCATGCCTGTACGTTCCCATCGCGGCGCGGCCGCGCTGCTCGGTCTGATCTCCCTGCCGCTCGCCAGCCTCGCCACGGCGGGCGAGACGGTAGACCTGTGGCTGACGGTACTGCATCACAACGACGGCGAGTCCGAGTTGCTGCCGCGGGAGATCGATGGTGCCGAATATGGCGGCATTTCCCGCTTTGCCAACCTGGTGCGCCGGCTGCAGTGGCGGGCCGGGGTGCCCACGCCGGCGATGGCACTGCAGGGCGGCGCGCTGGGCTCGGTCCTGGTCAGCTCGGGTGACAACTTTCTGGCCGGACCCGAATTCAACGCCAGCCTGGAGCGCGGTCTGCCTTACTACGACAGCATCGGGCTCGGTTTGATCGGCTACGACGCGATCGCCATCGGCAATCACGAATTCGACTTCGGCCCGGAGGTGCTGGCCCGCTTCATCACCGGCGTGCTGCCGCAGCCGGCGCCGTTCCTGAGCGCGAACCTCGACGTGACCCCGGAGCTGGGTCTGCATCTGCTCGCGCACGTCGACCGGATTGCGGCGAGCAGGGTGATCGACGTCGCCGGGCGGCCGGTGGGCATCGTCGGCGCCACTACGCCGGAGCTGGCGTTCATCTCCAACCCCGGGGAGGTCGACGTCGAGGCCGTGGTGCCGGCGGTGCAGGGCGAGATCGATGCGCTGCTGGCGCAGGGTGTGAGCCGGATCATCCTGATCAGCCATCTGCAGAGCGTGCAGCAGGACCTGGCGCTGGTGCCGATGCTGTCCGGCGTCGACATCGTGGTCGCCGGCGGCGGTGACGAACTGCTGGCCAATCCCGGCGAGCGCAACAGCCTGCTGCTACCGGGCACGACGGCCGAAGAGGTGTTCGGGCCCTATCCGCTGCAGGCCAGCGATGCGGAGGGTCGCGCCGTCCCGGTCGTCACCACCAGCGGTCAGTACCTGTACCTCGGTCGACTGGTGGCGGGCTTCGATGCGGCGGGAGAGATCGTGGCGCTCGAGGAGCGCCTGAGTGGACCGGTGCGGGTCGGCGAGGAGACCGTCTTCGGTGGGGTGCGGCCCAACGCCATGGTCGAGCGGCTGGTGGCTCAGCCGGTAGCGGCCGCCGTCGCTGCGCTGGGCGAGAACGTGATCGGTGCCAGCGAGGTGGCGCTGAACGGCGTGCGTGGCGATATCCGCACGCAGGAGACGAACGAGGGCAATCTGGTTGCCGATGCGATCCTGTGGCAGGCCCGGGCGCTGGCCGCCGGGGCGGGTGTCGCGGCGGCGGACCTGGCCCTGGCCAACGGCGGCGGGATTCGCAATGACTCGCTGATTCCGGCCGGCGCGCTCACCGAGCTGACCACCTTCGA
>JAASSS010000134.1 GCA_021767745.1 Pseudomonadota bacterium | reverse complement strand
CTGGGCTTCACCTACGGGATTTTCTTTGCTCCGAACGGCGTCGAGCCGCGCAGCCAGGAGCTCACCGTCTCGCTGCTGCGGCAGGACGAGCGCGCCGGCTTCGCCCGTCAGCCGCAGGCCAGGCTCTCCAGCGTTCTCGGCGGGCGCGGCTGGTATGGCGAGGTCGGAGGCCTGCTGTACCGACGAGCCGTGGCCGCATCCGCCGCACGCCCGGTGACCGTCTCCGTGCCGCTCACCGCCGGTCTGGGCGTCGATGGCTACTACGGCGGCGAGGCGGGAGCGGCGGGCTTCCTGCAGGCGGGACTGGGCGCCTCGCTGCCGCTGGACCGGCACGGACAGATCCGGTTCGGAGGTCTGCTCAGCGCCGCCTGGCGCAGCGATGGCCTGCTGCGCACCAGTGCGGTAGACGATGCCGGGCGGGTGCTGACGGTCGCCGGCCTCACGCTCTCGCACGCCTGGTAGCGCCTCACCGCACGCGCCGCAGCAGGCCGAGCAGCCGGCGCTCACTCTCTTCGAGGTACGCGCGCGCCGCGGCGTCCATCGCCGGGCGCACCAGGTCACCGAGTCGTCCGGCCTCCCAGGCTTCGATCAGGCCGGGGTGCACGTAGTGGCGGCGGCAGACGGCCAGCGTGTTGCCGAGATGTTCGGCGGCGTGACGCAGCGCCGCCACGGACTGGCGGTGGCGGGCTTGCTGATCGTCTGCCGGCGACTGCGCCAGCAGGAACTCCAGCGCCTGGAGTGTGCCGCCCCAGGTGCGGAAGTCCTTGGCGGTGAAGTCTCCCTCGGCCAGCTCCTTGAGATACGCGTTCACGTCGCGCGAGTCGACCTCCCGCCGCGCCCCGTCCTCGTCCAGATACTGGAACAGCCGCTGGCCCGGCAGCTGCTGGCAGCGCCGCAGCGCCCGGGCGCACCGCGCATCGCGCACGTCGATCTCGCGCTCGATGCCGCTCTTGCCGCGGAAGGCGAAGTGGATACGGTCGCCGCGCAGCTCGATGTGGCGGTTGCGCAGCGTCGTCAGGCCGAAGGTGCGGTTCTCGCGCGCCGAGCGCGGGTTGCCGATGCGGATCAGCGTGTTCTCCAGCACCTCGACCACCAGCGCGAGCACCCGTTCGCGCGGCAGGCCGCGCCGCTGCAGATCGCGATCGACGCCGGCACGGATGGCCGGCAGCGCCTCGCCGAAGGCCACCATGCGCTCGAAGTTCACCTTCTGGCGCAGCGTCACCCAGCGCTGGTGGTAGATGTACTGCTTGCGCTGGCGGGCATCGCGGCCGGTTGCCTGCAGATGACCGTTCGGCAGGGCGCAGATCCACACTGCCTCCCAGGCCGGCGGCACGGCGAGCGTCTTCAGTCGTTCGCGCTCGGCCTGATCGGTGACCAGTTCGCCGTCGGGACGATAGAAGCTGTAGCCCCGGCCGCGTCTGATGCGCGAGATGCCGGGTGTCTCGTCGCTGACGTAGACCAGGTCCGCTGCCGCGGCGAGGGCCGCCGGATCCTCATCGCCTTGTGCCTGCCGATCGCGCTGCGGTGCCGGTTTGCTCATGCCAGCCCCACGGCCCGGCGCGCCGCCTGGGTGATCGACTGGCGCTGCCGAAAGAAGCCCTCCCACGGGTCTTCCCGCAGCGCCGCCAGTCGCCGGCGCAGGTTGCCGACGTCGTACTGCGCGCCGCTGCGCAGCCGGCCGAGTTCATCCCAGCGCAGCGGCGTGGCGACCGGCGCGCCGGTGCGGGCGCGGGTGGTGTAGGCGGCCACGGCGGTCGCCCCGCGGCCGTTGCGCAGGTAGTCGATGAAGATCCGGCCCTGCCGCTGGGCCTTGCGGATGCTGTCGGTATAGCGGGCCGGCGCCGCTGCATTCAGCCGGCCGGCGAGGGCCCGGGCGAAGGTCTTGACCTCGTCCCAGGACGCGCGCCGCGTGAGCGGCACGACGACGTGCAGACCCTTGCCGCCGGTCGTCTTGACGAAGCTGGTCAGGCCGAGCTCGAGCAGCAGCGCGCGCACCTCGCGGGCCGCGGCGATCACGTCGGTGAAATCCAGATCAGGGTCCGGGTCGAGGTCGAAGGTCATCATGTCCGGCTGTTCGAGCCGATCGGTGCGGCTGCCCCAGGGATGCAGTTCCAGCACGCCGAGCTGTACCAGACCGACCAGGCCGGCGATGTCTTCCACGACGACATACTCGGCCCGCCCGTTCTTCTCGGGGACGGACACGCGACCCAGGCCCGGCGGCAGCGTCTCGTCCATGTGCTTCTGGAAGAAGCACTTGCGGGCCTTGCCGCGGGGACAGCGGAGCAGGGAGAGGGGCCGCTCGCGCAGGTGCGGCAGCACGTGCTCGGCGATGTCGACATAGAAGCGGGCGAGATCGGCCTTGGTCAGCCCCTGTTCGGGATAGAGCACGCGATCCGGATGGGTCAGCCGTACGCCGGCGATCTCGATTGTGCTCTCGCCGCCGCGGCGAACTCGTCGCGGTGTTTCGGTCGCCGCGGCGGCCCCGTCCGCGGGCGCGGGACCCCCACCGGCTGCGTCCGCGGCGGGGGGGGCTGGCGCCGTGGGGGCCGGTGCGGGCAGTTCGAGGCGTACCTGCGTCGGTGGCTTGTCGTCGCGCAGTGCGACGAACACCGGATGGCGCAGCCGACGCTCGGCGGTCCAGGCAGTGAAGCTGATCTCGGCCACCAGCACCGGTCGGGTCCAGGTGACGCCCCGGGCCTCGGCCGGTGCCGGGGGCGGTTCGAAGGCCGGCTCTGGCTGGGCCAGCGGAGCCAGCCGTGCGTGCAGCTGGCGCAGCGTCGCCTCGTCGAAGCCCGCGCCGACGCGTCCGCAGTAGCGCAGCTGCTTTCCCGCGTAGGCGCCGACCAGCAGCGCGCCGAAGGCCGTACGTGTGCCGCGAGGGGCGCTGAAGCCGCCGATGACGAACTCCTGGCGCTGCTGGCACTTGATCTTCAGCCAGTCGCGGCTGCGCCGGCTCCGGTAGGGCGCCTGCGCGCGCTTGGCGATGATGCCCTCCAGGCCCAGCTGGCACGCCTGCTCCTGCATCAGCTCGCCGTCGGCATCCAGATGATCGCTGTAGCGCACGCGCGGGTGGGGCCGTGCCTGCAGCAGGGCCTGCAGGCAGGCCTTGCGCTCGCGCAGGGGCAGGGCGCGCAGGTCGTGCCCACGATAGAACGGCAGGTCGAAGGCGTAGTAGTACAGCGGCGTGCCCGAGCCACCTTCCAACGCGTTCTGCAGCGCCTGGAAGTCACTGACGCCACGCGCGTCCAGCGCCACCAGCTCGCCGTCGATCAGGGTGTCCGCTGGCAGCACGGCATCGAGCGCCTCGCCCATGGCGCCGAAGCGCTCGCTCCAGTCGTGGCCGTTGCGGGTGAGCAGTTGCGGCGGATCGTCAGCCTGCGCACGCCGGGCCAGCAGCCGGTAGCCGTCCAGCTTGACCTCGAACAGCCAGTCCTCGCCGTGCGGTGCCCGCTCGACCAGCGTCGCCAGCTGCGGGGCGAACGTCGCCGGCAGCGCGGCCGGCTCGGCCGGTGACGGCGGCGGCGGCGGTTCCTCCGATGGCATGGCCGGCACCGGCGCGGCGGCATCGGCGATCTGCGCCATGCTGCGCCCGGTGGCGACGCTGGTCTGCGCGTCGCCGGTAACGTCCCGGAGGCGATCGGCCTGCTCGTCGCGCTCCTTGATCAGCAGCCAGTTGCGCCCCTCGGCGCCGGCCCGCCCGCCCATCCGCACCAGCGCCCAGCCGCCCTGCAGGCGCTCGCCCTGCAGACGGAACTTGAGGTTGCCCTCGGCATAGCCTGCGGCGGCGTCGCCCAGGGGCTCCCAGGTGCCGCGATCCCACAGCATCACGGTGCCGCCGCCGTACTCGCCCTTGGGGATGATGCCTTCGAAGTCGGCGTAGGCGAGCGGGTGATCCTCGGTCTGCACCGCCAGGCGCTTGTCGGCCGGGTCATAACTCGGCCCCTTCGGGACCGACCAGCTGCGCAGCACGCCGTCCATCTCCAGGCGGAAGTCGTAGTGCAGGCGCCGGGCGGCATGCTGCTGGACGACGAAGCGCGGCGCGCCGCCCGCCGGGCCCGGCTCGCCGTCGGGTTCCGGCGTGCGGCTGAAATCGCGCTTGCGCCGGTAGGTGTCCAGGGCATCGGCCATGCGCTCAGCGCGCCCGCTTGCGGCTGCCGCTCGCGGGGCGCGGGCCGTCACCTCTGGCCTTGCGCTCGGCTACGCTCTGCTTGAGCAGCGCCATCATGTCGACCACGTTGTCGGCCCCCGCCTCGGCTGGCTCGGGCGCGGCCGGTGCCTGCACCGTCTGTGCCGCCGCCAGGCGCTGATCGATCAGCTTGCGCAGGGCGGCGGTGTACTCGTCGTGGAACGCCTCCGGCTCGAACGGCTCTGTCATCGCGTCCACCAGCTGCCCTGCGACACGGACCTCGCGCGCGGAGAGCTCATAGTCCTCGACGCCGCCCTGCGGCAGTTCGAACTCCTCGGGTGGGCGCAGCTCCTCCGGATAACGCAGCAGGTTCAGGACCAGGGCGTCACCGCAGGGCAGCAGCGCAGCGAGGTGCTGCCGGGTACGGATCACCACCCGACACAGGCCGACGCGCTCGCGCTGGGCGAGGGTTTCGCGCAGCAGCACGTAGCCCTTCTCGCCGCGCTTGCCCGGCAGCAGGTAGTAGGGCTTGTCGAAATAGCGCACGTCGATCTCGCTGGCGGCGACGAACTGCTCGAGCTCGACCGTCTGCGTGCCCTTGACCTTGGCGTGCTCGAGATCTTCCTGCTCGATCACGACGTAGTTGCCCTTGTCGTACTCGAAGGCGCGCACGATCTCGCCCCAAGGCACTTCCTCCCCGGTTTCCTCGTTGACCCGCTCATAGCGCACGCGCGCCTGGTTGCGGCCGTCGAGCAGGCGGAAATG
>JAASSS010000133.1 GCA_021767745.1 Pseudomonadota bacterium | reverse complement strand
GGCGCGGCGGCGGGCGATCTGATCTTCTTCGGCGCCGACCGGGCAAAGGTCGTCAACGAGGCGCTCGGTGCGCTGCGCGACCGGCTGGCCGCCGATCTGGCGCTGCTGCGGCCGGGCTGGGCGCTGCTGTGGGTCGTGGACTTCCCGATGTTTGAGTGGGACGAGGCGGACGGGCGCTATTACGCGCTGCATCACCCGTTCACCGCGCCGGCGCAGGATGACCCGGCGGCGCTGCGCGCCGAGCCGGGGGCGGCGCTCTCACGCGCTTACGATCTGGTCGTCAACGGTACCGAGATCGGTGGCGGTTCGATCCGCATCCACCGCCCGGCGCTGCAGACCGCGGCCTTCGAGGTCCTGGGGATCGACGAGGCCGAACAGCAGGAGAAGTTCGGCTTCCTGCTCGAGGCGCTGCGCTACGGCGCGCCGCCGCATGGCGGCATCGCCTTCGGCCTCGACCGTCTGGTGATGCTGCTGGCCGGCGCCGGCAGCATCCGCGACGTGATGGCCTTCCCCAAGACACAGACGGCCAGCTGCCCGCTGACCGAAGCGCCCGCGCCGGTATCGGCACGCCAACTGCAGGAGCTCGGCCTGCGCCTGCAGCCGCCGCCGGGCGGCGGCGCGGCGGGCGGCGGGACGACGTCGGCCTGATCGGTCCCGGGCCGATGCCCGGCGCCGGCTAGCCCGCCGCCGGGGCGGCGGCGGGATCGGCGCCGGCCAGCCGCCGTTCGATCGCGGCGAGCACACCGGCGGCATCGAGGCCCACGTCCGCCAGCAGCTCCTCCCGGCTGCCGTGTTCGGAGAACGCATCGGGCAGCCCCAGCATCAGCACTCGCGTGGCCTCGCCGGCGCCGGCGAGGTATTCCAGCACCGCGCTGCCGGCGCCGCCTGCCAGGGCGTTCTCCTCCAGCGTCACCAGCAGGTCGTGATCGGCGGCGAGGTGATCGATCAGCCCAGTGTCCAAGGGCTTGACGAAGCGCATGTTCGCCACGCTCGCCTCCCGCTGCCCGGCCACCTCGCGGGCCACCGTCAGCATCGCGCCGAAGGCCAGCAGGGCAATGCGCGGCCGGCCCGGGCGGGTGGCGGCGGTCCGCTCGAGCACGCCGCGGCCGAACTCGACCGCCGGTGCCTGCGGCTCGTCCGGTGCGGTGCCGCGCGGGTAACGCACGGCGGCGGGACGCGCCCGCTCCAGGCCCAGCGACAGCATTTGCCGGGCCTCCTGTGCGCTGGCCGGCGTCATCAGCGTGAGGTTCGGCAGGCAGCGCAGGAAGCTGAGGTCGAAGGCGCCGTGGTGGGTGGCGCCATCGGCACCCACCAGCCCGGCGCGGTCCAGCGCGAACAGCACCGGCAGGTCCTGCACCGCGACGTCGTGAATGGCCTGGTCGTAGGCGCGCTGCAGAAAGGTCGAGTAGATCGCCACCACCGGGCGCAGCCCGTCGGCCGCCATGCCGGCAGCCAGCGTCACGGCGTGCTGCTCGGCGATGCCGACGTCGAAGTAGCGCGCCGGGAAACGCCGTTCGAAGTCCACCAGGCCCGAGCCCTCGCGCATCGCCGGCGTGATGCCGACCACGCGCTCGTCGGCCTCGGCCGCCTCGCAGAGCCAGTCACCGAACACCTTGCTGTAGCTCGCCGGCGCGCCGGCCTGTTTGGGCGGCAACTTGCCGCCGGCGGCATCGAAGCGGGTGACACCGTGCCAGGCGACCGGATCCTTCTCCGCCGGGCCGAAACCCTTGCCCTTGCGGGTGACGATGTGCAGGAAGCGCGGGCCCTCGAGCTGGCGCAGGTTGCCGAGCGTGCCGATCAGCACGTCGAGGTCATGACCGTCGACCGGGCCGATGTAGTTGAAGCCCATCTCCTCGAACAGCGTGCCGCCGCCGACGAAGCCTTTCATGTGCTCCTCGGCCCGGCGTGCCAGCTCGCGTACCGGCGGCACCGGCTCGAGCATGCGTTTGCCGCCCTCGCGCACGTTGGAGTACAGCCGGCTGGAGAGGATGCGAGCCAGGTAGTTGTTCAGCCCGCCGACGTTCGGCGAGATCGACATCTCGTTGTCGTTCAGGATCACCAGCAGGTTCGCCTTCAGGTGACCCGCATGGTTCAGCGCCTCGTAGGCCATGCCGGCGGTGAGCGCGCCATCGCCGATCACCGCCACCACCTGTCGATTGCTGCCCTGCGCCTGGGCCGCCAGCGCCATGCCGAGCGCCGCGCTGATCGAGGTGCTGGAATGCCCGACGCCGAAGGTGTCGTACGGGCTCTCGGCGCGCTTGGGGAACGGCGCCAGCCCCTGGTGACGCCGAATCGTGCCGAGGCGGGCGCGCCGGCCGGTGAGGATCTTGTGCGGGTAGGTCTGGTGGCCGACGTCCCAGACCAGGCGGTCCTCGGGCGTGTCGAACACCCGGTGCAGGGCGAGCGTCAGCTCCACGGTGCCGAGGTTGGCGGCGAAGTGACCGCCACATTCGGCCAGCGTCTCGATCAGGTAACGGCGCAGCTCGTCCGCCAGCGGCTGCAGCTGGCCGCCCGGCAGGGCGCGCAACTGGGCCGGCGAGTCGATGCTTTCCAGCAGGGGATAGCGGCTGCGTGTCATGGTGTGGTCAGGGCGGGAAACCTGACATTATCCGCAGTCGCCGCGGACGCCTGCAAGACGCCGGTGGCTCAGTGCCGGCGCTCGAGCAGCCAGCCGCACAGGGCCCGCAGCGCATCGGCATGTGCGCCGAACGGTGTCAGCGCTGCCAGCGCCTGCTCGTGCAGCGCGGCCACACGGGCCTCGGCGGCGGCCAGACCGCACACCGCGGGATACGTCGCCTTGCGATGGGCGAGGTCCATGCCCGCGCGCTTGCCCAGCACCGCGGTGTCGCCGGCCACGTCCAGGATGTCGTCCTGAATCTGGAAGGCCAGGCCCAGCAGCTCGCCGAAGTCGCCCAGATGCTGCCGGGCCGCAGCTCCGGCGAGCTCGGCGGGCAGCCGCACGCTGGCCTGGATCAGGGCGCCCGTCTTCAGCCGGTGCACGGTTTCCAGCGCGGTCAGCGGCATGTGCTCGGGCGGCGTGCCTTCGGCGGCCAGATCCAGCGCCTGGCCGCCGGCCATGCCCTGCGAACCGCAGGCGCAGGTCAGCAGCTGCACCATGCGCAGCTGTGCCTCGGCCGGGAAGTGCGGCTGCGGCGCGGCGAGCAGCTCCAGTGCCAGCGCCTGCAGGGCATCGCCGGCCAGGATCGCGGTGGCCTCGTCGAACGCGCGGTGGCAGGTGGGTTGGCCACGCCGCAGGTCGTCGTCGTCCATCGCCGGCAGGTCGTCGTGCACCAGCGAGTACGCGTGGATCAGCTCGAGTGCCATGGCGGCCGGATCGACCGCCGCCAGCGGGACCTGCAGCGCCTCGGCGGCGGCATAGCACAGCGCCGGGCGGATGCGTTTGCCGCCTCCGAGCACGGCATAGCGCATGGCGGCATGCAGCCGCGCGGGACGTGTTGCAGCGCCCGGCAGCGCCTGCTCCAGCGCCGCATCCACGCGCTCGCGATAGCGCGCCAGATGCGTGGTCACGCCGAGGAATCGACCGGGGGGTAATCGGTGACTTCGGCCTCCGGCGCGTTGCGCACCAGTTGCTCGACCTTCTGCTCGGCGGCCTGCAGCGCCTGTTGGCAGCGGCGCGTCAGCGCGATGCCGCGCTCGAACTGTGCCAGCGACTGTTCCAGGCTCAGCTCGCCCTGCTCGAGCGCGCTCACCAGCTGTTCCAGCTCGGCCAGGGCCGCTTCGAAATCGGGCAGATCCTCGGGTGCACTCACGGCGGTCTCGGCGGTCGCGTCGGGGGAGCCTGTACATGGTGCCGCATCGGCCGCAGGCCGGCCAGCGTCCGGGGCTGCTAGACTGCCCGCGGCCGCAGCGGCGGCCGTCGCCGGAATGCCTTCGAGGCACAACTGTTCCATGAGCCAAGCCTACAGCGCGGCGGACATCGAAGTCCTCAGCGGCCTGGAGCCGGTGCGTCGCCGGCCGGGCATGTATACGGACACGACGCGGCCGAACCACCTCGCGCAGGAGGTCATCGACAATAGCGTCGACGAGGCGCTGGCCGGCCATGCCAGCCGGATCGACGTGGTGCTGCACGCGGACGATTCGATCAGCGTGCGCGACGACGGCCGCGGCATGCCGGTGGATCGCCATCCCGAACTGGATGTACCGGGCGTGGCGCTGATCCTCACGCGGCTGCACGCCGGCGGCAAGTTCGGTACCGGCACCTATCGCTTCAGCGGCGGCCTGCACGGCGTCGGCGTCTCGGTCGTCAACGCGCTCTCGCAGCGACTGGAGGTCGAGATCCTGCGTGAGGGCCGGCGCTGGACGCTCGCCTGCGAGCATGGCGAGATCGTCGAGCCGCTGGCCGATAGCGGACCGGCGCCCGGCCGGCGTACCGGCACCTACGTGCGCTTCTGGCCGGCGGCCTCGTATTTCGACAGCCCGCGCATCGCGCCTGCCCGTCTGCGCCACGCGCTCAAGGCCAAGGCCGTGCTCTGTCCGGGCCTGACCGTCACCCTGACCGAGGAGCGCGAGCAGCGCGGCGAGCAGTGGTGCTACGAGGGCGGACTCCCGGCCTATCTCGCCGAGCGGCTCGGCGAGGTGGAGTCGGTGCCGGTGCCGGCCTTCGCCGGCAGCGAGCGCGGCGAGGCGGGCGCTGTGGAATACGCGCTGTGCTGGCTGCCCGGTGGCGACGAGCCGGTGGCGGAGAGCTACGTCAACCTCATCCCGACCCCGCTCGGGGGCACGCACGTGAACGGCCTGCGCACCGGGCTGGTGGAGGCGCTGCGCGAGTTCTGCGAGGTGCGCGGGCTGCTGCCGCGCAATCTGCGTCTGGCGCCGGAGGACGTGTTCGACCGCCTGGCCTACGTGCTGGCGGTGCAGCTGCACGAGCCGCAGTTCGCCGG
>JAASSS010000132.1 GCA_021767745.1 Pseudomonadota bacterium | reverse complement strand
TTCTGCGCATTGCGCTGGGTGAACAGACGGTCAAATTCGTCGCGCATCTCCGCCAGCGCCTGCCAGGGATCCTGTCTGACCAATGCCATGTCGAACCTCCATCGATGAGCCATACGGCGATCGATATAGGTGCGGGACGAGGCGTTTCAAGAGCTGGGTGGCGGCTCGGCGGCGGCGTCGGTGCGGGCCTTGCGCGGCAGGCGCATCAGCCCCTCCTGGGCCGTGCTGGCGATGCGTACCCCGGCCTCGTAGAAGCCGCCGAAGTTCAGTCCGCGGCCACCGCCGGCCCAGGGGCTGGTCATGTCGTGCAGCAGCCAGCCCCGCCAGCTCGGCGGCGCGTGGAACCACAGCGCATGATCCAGGCTCGCCGCGCGGATCTGCCAGAAACCCGTGCCGTGCGGGCGCAGCGCGGTACCCATCAGGTTGAAGTCCGAGGCGTAGGCCAGCAGCGCGTAGCGGGTCAGCGCGTCGGCCGGCGCCGGCCCGCCCAGGCGCAGCCAGACCTGCTGGTGCGGCGGCGCCGGCGCGGGCTGCAGCGGATCGAGCGGGCTGACCGGGCGCATCTCCAGTCCCACCTGCCGCAGCAGGCGGGCGCGCACCGGGGCCGGCACGCGCTCGGCGACCCGCTCGCGCAGCGTCAGGTCGGACTCCAGCGTGTCGGGCGCCGGCGCGCCGGGCGTGGGGGCGGCGTGCTCGAAGCCGGCTTCGCCTTCGTGGAAGGAGGCCATCAGCCGGAAGATGACCCGCTCGCGCTGCAATGCCTGCACCGCGCGGCAGGTAAAGCCGCGCCCGTCGCGGACGCGCTCGACGCGATAGCGGATCGGCTCGGCCATGTCGCCACGACGCAGGAAGTAGGCATGCACCGAATGCGGCGGACGGCCATCGCCGGCGCGCCCGGCCGCCATCAGCGCCTGCGCCAGTACCTGGCCGCCGAAGACGCTGACGCCGCCGAGGTCGGCGCTCTCGCCCTCGTACAGATCGGCCTCCAGCTCGCGCAGGTCGAGCTGGCGCAGCAGCCTCGCGTAGGCCTCGCCGATGGCCTCAGGTACCGGCGGCATGCTTGGGCCGGTAGTCGTAGTAGTAGTAGCCCCCGTAGGCGCCGGCGCGGGTGCGCGGCCGGTGATCGTTGTAGATCACGCCCGTCACCCGCACCCCGTTGTGCACCAGCCGCTTCACCGCCTGCTCGAGCTCTGCCAGATGCGAGTGCTCCTCGCGGGCGACCAGGAAGGTGGCGCCGGCCTTGGCACCGACGATGCCGGCGTCGGTCACCGCCAGAATCGGTGGCGTGTCGATCAGCACGGTGTCGTAGTGCCGGTGCGCCTCGGCAAGCAGCGCATCGAAGGCACCGCTCATCAGCAGCTCGGCCGGATTGGGTGGCACGGTGCCGGCGGTGAGTACGTGCAGGCTATCCTCCAGCACCGCCACGTGTGCCTCGGCGAACGTGGCGGTGCCGCCCAGCACGTCGGCCAGCCCCGGGGCCCGGGCCCGGCCCAGATAGCTGTGCACCTCGCCACGGCGCATGTCGGCATCGATCAGCAGCACCCGCTGCTGCATCTGCGAGAGCAGCACGGCCAGGTTGGTCGAGATGGTGGTCTTGCCGCTGTTCGGCGAGGGGCTGCTGATGCAGATGAGGTTGCTCTGCTGCTCGAGCAGCGCGAAGTGCAGGCTGGTGCGCAGGCTGCGCAGGCTTTCCACCAGGGGGTCGTCCGGTACCCGCAGGGCGGCCACCGCCATCTTGCGCTGCTCCGGCAGGTTGCGCCGCCGGCGCCGGCGCGCCGTCTCGAACAGCTTGGGCTGGGCGCGGCTGTGGGGCACCACGGCGTAGACCGACAACCCCAGCGCCCGCTCGATCTCATCGGGGCTGCGCAGCGTGCGCCGCAGCGCCCGGCGCAGGAACACCAGCAGTACGCCGAGGAACAGCCCGAGGAACAGGCTCAGGGCGGCGATCAGCGACTTGCGCGGCTTGACCGGCTCGATCGGCACCACCGGCCGGTCCAGGATGCGCACATTGCCGACCGTGCCGGCCTTGATCACGCGCAGCTCCTGCGCCTGGTTCAACAGGCCCATGTAGAGCTCGGTCTGTACCTGCACCTCGCGCTGCAGCCGCAGGATCTCCTGCTGGGTATCGGGCAGTTCCTCCACCCGGCCCTGCAGTTGGCGCTGCACCCCACGCAGCTCGGCAAGCTGCGAGCCGATGGCCTGCATCGCCGGGTGCTGCGCGGCGTAGTTCTGTGCCAGTGCCGCGCGCTTGAGCTGCAGTTCGGCCAGTTGCGACTCGATCTCCACGATCTGCTCGAGCAGGCCCTCGGTCTCCACCGTCAGGTCCAGCGAGCGGTTTTGCTGGCGAAAGGCGTTCAGTGCCTGCTCGGCCGCCTCCAGATCCCGCTTCAGCGTCGGCAGCTGCTCTTCCAGGAACTCCAGACTCTCGGCTGCCTCGGCCGAGCGGCGCTCGACGTTCTGGCGCAGGTAGGTGGTGGTCAGCACGTCCAGGATCTGCGCGATCTGGGGCTTGTCCTCCCCTTCCAGCGAGACGCGGATGATGCCGGTGCCCTTGCCCTGCTCGGCTACCGCCAGACGTTCCTGCAGCCCGCCGACTGCCTTCAGCCAAGGCCGCTTGACGACCTGGAATTGCGTGCCGGGACGCGCCACGAGCTCGGCCACGAAGATGCCGAGTTCGCCCTCGCCGGCCGGCACGCCGACCGCGCCCGTCAACAACGTCCGGCCCTCCGGATCGTCGAGCCGGAAGCGGTCATCACCCAACGCCGTCAGCGTCAGGGGCTCGCCGCGCAGCGCCTCGGGCACCACCAACTGCTTGACGCGTATCGCCTCGCCGCCCCAGCCGTAGGCATCGAGCCCGAACCAGGGCGGTGCCGGCGCGTCGCCCTCGGCCCGCCGCCGCGCCCACTGGCCAAGCACGGGAAAGGAGCGCGGCTCGGCGTGGATGTCGAGATTCAGCCGTTCCACCACCGGCCCGACGACGTAGCGCGAGCGCAGGATCTGGATCTCCGTCTCCGCCGGCGGCTCATCGCCGGTGAGGGTGGACAGCTCCTCCAGCCCCAGCCCGGAGCCCTGCGGCTGCTCGACCTGCAGCAGGGCGTCCGCCCGGTAGACCGGCTGCACCCAGAGCGCATAGAACACGCCGAAGGCCAGCGCGAGCGCAGCGATGCCGCCGATCAGCCACTTGTGTTCGGCCAGCACCCCGACCAGTTCGCCAAGGTCGATCTCGTCGTCGTACTCGTGGGCGTCGGCTGGCGGCAGCGGCTGGGACACGGGTGCGGACCCTCGTGGTGGCTCAGTCGTCATCCCCCGCCTCCAGCAGCAACTGCGTCTGGAAGAGGGTCGAGACGGTGGGCAGGATCTGGGCGATCACACGATTCCAGCGGACCACGCCGGTACTGGAGACATAGACCACATCGCGCGGCTCGAGGCGAAAGCCCTCCGCCAGCAACAGTGCCGGCGCCCGCGCCATGTCCAGGTGATAGATAACCGGGCTGCCCTCCTGCTGGGCGAGCGCACTTTCCAGTGGCCCCGGGGCGCGGATCACGTAGACGGCCTTGGTGTTCGCCGTGCCGAGATCCAGCCCCTCGGCCTCGCTGATCGCCTCGGCCAAGGTCAGCTCGCCGGTGTTCATCAGCACCGACATCTGCTCGTTGACCTCGCCCATGACGAAAACCTTGTTGTGCACGTTCTGCGGGATGAACAGCACATCGCCGTCCCGCAGCAGCATATTGCCGCGACCGTCGTTGAACAGCGCCAGCAAATCGATCTCGCGGCGTTCGCCCTCGCGTGTGAGCACGGCGCGGCGACGGTCGGAGAACTCGGTGAGCCCGCCGGCGCGGTTGATGGCATCCAGCACCGTCATCGGCACATCGTTCACCGGCAACACCCCCGGCTGAGCTACCTCGCCGGTGATGTAGACACGCTGGTTGCGAAAGGCCACCACGCGCACGTCGACCTGCGGGCTCTGGATGAAGGGCCGCAGCGCCTCGGTCAGTTCGCGGCGCACCTGCTCGGTGGTCTTGCCCGCCACCTGCAGCACGCCGGCGTAGGGGAAGAAGATGGTGCCATCCTCGCGCACCAGCCGGCCCATGGCCTCGATGTCCTGGAAGTTGCCCATCGGATTGCTGAGCTCGGGATGGTCCCAGACCAACACGTTCAGCACGTCGCGCGGGCCGATGCGGTAGCTGTAGTCATCGATCACGGTGGCACTGCCGGGCAGCTCGCGCAGGGTCTGCTCCTGCAGGCGTCGCTGGGCGAGCACGAGCTCCGCGGTGACCGGCACGACCCGCGGATTCAGACCATCCGCGTCGGTCTCGTCCTCCCACTCGTCCGCCCAGCTGCTGCCGGGCAGCCAGGTGCCCTCGCCCTCCTGCTCCACGGTGATGCCGGGCACCACGGTGCAGCCGGCGAGCCAGAGGCCGGCCAGCACCAGCAGCAGGAGCGAAGCGGTGCGGCTAGAGCCGTTGCAGCCAGTCATCGATACAACCGTCTATGAGTTGAAGTGCATGCTCGAACGCCGCCGGCCCCCGCCGGTAGGGGTCGGGAACGTCCAGCCGGCGCCAGCGGCCGAGCTGTTGCACCCGGCCCCTGGCTTCCGGCACCCGCTGGGCGATCCAGCGCGCGTGAGAGTCGTCCATCACCAGCACCAGCGGCGCGGCGAGCAGCAGCGGGCGATCGAGCTGGCGGGCGCGATGCGAGGCCAGATCGATCCCGCGCGCCTCCATCAGCGCCTGCGCCTGCGGATCGGCCGGCGCGCCCGCCAGGGCGCCGGTGCCCGCCGAGCTCACCGCGATCTGCCGGTCCGGGCCCAGCCGCGCGCGCAACAGCGCCTCGGCCATCGGGCTGCGGCAGATGTTGCCGGTGCACACCATCAGCACGTGATCGAAGTGCATGCCTCAGCCAACGCCCTGC
>JAASSS010000025.1 GCA_021767745.1 Pseudomonadota bacterium | reverse complement strand
GCGCCTGCCAGAGTTCCGGCGCCGTCATTTCGGGCCGAGACAACTCATTGAATGAACAGGTGAATCTCCGCGCTGGCATTCCGGCACGCCGCTTGCAATGCGTGGGCAGACTCGATCGGGAAGGCAGCAGTGGCACAGGCAGAGACGGACGCGGAAGCACAAGCGAAGTCCGGCGGCGGCAGCCGTCGCTGGCTGCTGATCGGCGGGGCGATACTGCTGCTGGTGCTGATCAATCTGGCCGCACTGTGGTTCTTCCTGCTGCGTCCGCAACCCGATGATGCGGCAGTGGCCGAGGGCGACCCGGCCGCCGAGGCCGAATCCCCGCCGGCGCCCGTCCCCGCCGCCTACCGGCCGCTCGACCCGCCTTTCGTGGTCAACTTCGATGACGCGCAGGGTGCGGCCCGTTATCTGCAGGTATCGGTCACCGTCGCCGCCCTCGACGAGGCCGCCCTGGAGCAGATGCAGCCCCATCTGCCGGCCGTACGCAACGAGCTGCTGATGCTCTACGGCAGCCAGCGCGCCGAGGCGCTGCGCTCGCGGGAGGCGAAGGAGGCGCTGCGGGCGCAGACGCTGGTCGCGGTGCAGGACGTACTGAGCGACCGCACCGGCGAGCCGCTCGTGCAGGACGTGTTCTTCACCGCCTTCGTCATGCAATAGCCATGGCCGACGCGCAGGTCCTTTCCCCGGATGAAATCGACGCCCTGCTCGGCGGCGAGGCGGCGCCGGCCACGGACGATGCGCCGGCGGCTGCGGCCAAGCCCGGCGGGCCCGCCACCGAGCGGCGCCGTCGCGATGCGCCGCTGCCCGAGTCGGCCGACGTCCTGTTGCACGCCTCGCAGGGTCGCGCCCGCCTGCCGGTGCTGGAGTTGCTGCACGAACAGGTCGCCCGGTCCTGGCGCACGGCGCTGCGCGAATTCCTGCCCCGGCCGCCGACGCTCTCCTGCGAGGGGATCGAGCCCGTACCGGCCGAGGACATGCTCGCCGGGCTCGAGCCCGGCTGCGTCATCGGCATCGTCAGCGCGGGGCCGCTGCCGGGCGTGCTGCTCGCGCTGCTCGATGGCGATCTGGCCTACACGCTGGTGGATTGCTACTTCGGCGGCGACGGCGGACGCCCGCCGAGCCACGCCCGGCGCGAACTGTCGCGCACCGAGCAGCGCGTGACCGACACGCTGCTGCGCCTGCTGCTGCAGGCGCTCGGCGCTGTCTGGGAGAGCGTGCTGCCGGTCGAGTTTGCGCTGGAGCGGCTGGAGACCGATCCGGCCCTGATCCGCGCCTTCGCCCCCGGCGACACGCTCTATGCCGCCAGCCATCGGATCGATGTCGGTCGCGGCGGTGGCCTGCTGCGCGTGGCCTACCCGCAGAGCCTGCTGGAACCGGTACGCAGCCGCCTCGGCCAGGGCCAGGGTGGCGGTGAGGACCAGAGCGGCTGGCGTGAGCGGCTGTTGCAGGAGGTCGGGCGCGTGCCGGTGGACGTGCGGGTGCCACTGGTGAACCTGCAGCTGAGCCTGCAGCAGGTGCTGGCGTTGCGCGCCGGCGACCTGATCCCCTTCGACATGCCGGCGACCGTGACGCTGGCGGCCGGCGATGTGCCCCTGCTCAGCGGCACCTTCGGCACCCGCACCGGCAACAACGCCATCAAGATCGTCGGCCGGGCCTCGCCCGATCCGGCTGCTACCGAGGAAGCCACGACATGACTGCGTCCGCCGATACGCCGCTCGACCGTCCCGATCAGTTCGCCGAACTCCACGAGGATGCCCCGGGCGAGCAGCCGGTCAATCTGGAGATGCTGCTCGATGTGCCGGTAACGGTCTCGGTCGAGCTCGGCCGTGCCCGGCTCAGCCTGCGCGAGCTGCTGCAACTCAAGCAGGGCGCCGTGCTGGAGCTGGATCACGCGGCCGGCGAGCCGCTGGATGTGCTGGTCAACGGCACGCTGATCGCGCATGGCGAGGTGGTGGTGACGGGCGATCGCTTCGCCATCCGGCTGAGCGATGTGGTCAGCCCCACCGAACGCATGAAGAAGCTGCGCTAGCCATGGGGGGCAGGCATATCGGCCGGTATCTGCCGGCGGCGGCAGGCGCGGCGCTGCCGGCGAGTGCCGGCGCTGCCGGCGAGGCGCTCACCGTGCCCGGCGTCGGCGAACTGGTGGGCAACCTTGCGCTGGTGCTGGGGCTGATCGTGGTGCTGGCCTGGCTGGCGCGACGGCTGCAGCTCACCGGACCTGCGCAGGCCGGCCCGCTGCGGGTACTGGCAAGCGTGCCGGTCGGGCAGCGCGAGCGCATCGTGCTGATCGAAGCGGGCGAGCGCCAGCTGCTGGTGGGCGTCGCCGCCGGTCAGCTACGGACCCTGCACGTGCTGGACGTGCCGCTCGCGGTGCCCCCGGCCACGGGCGTCAGTGGCGGCACGCTGCCCGCCGCCCTGCGCCGGCTGGCGGGGCGATGAAGCGGGCCGCCGGCCTCGCGGTGCTGGCGTGCCTGGCGCTGAGTCAGGGCGCGCTGGCGCAGGAGGCGCCGGGGCTGCCGGCGCTGTCGCTCGCCACCGCCGCCGATGGCAGCCAGACCTGGAGCCTCAGCATTCAGGTGCTGGCGCTGATGACGGCGCTCACCCTGCTGCCGGCGCTGGTGCTGATGGGCACCGCCTTCACCCGCATCATCATCGTGCTGGCGCTGCTGCGTCAGGCCCTCGGCACCCCGCAGACGCCACCGAACCAGGTGCTGCTCGGACTGGCGCTGTTCCTGACGTTCTTCGTGATGGCGCCGGTGGCCGAGCAGGTGTACGGCCAGGCGCTGCAGCCCTATCTGGAGGGCACGCTGGACGCCGAGCAGGCCTGGTCGATCGGTGCCGAGCCGGTTCGGGAATTCATGCTGCGCCAGACCCGTGAGGCCGATCTGGCGCTGTTCGCCGGCATGGCGGGCGAGACGGCACTCGCCGCGCCCGAGGCCGTGCCGCTGCGTGTGCTGGCTCCGGCCTTCCTGACCAGCGAGCTCAAGACCGCCTTCCAGATCGGCTTCCTGGTGTTCATCCCCTTCCTGATCATCGATCTGGTGGTCGCCAGCGTGCTGATGGCGATGGGCATGATGATGCTCTCGCCGATGCTGATTTCCCTGCCGTTCAAGCTGATGCTGTTCGTGCTGGTGGACGGCTGGGTGCTGCTGACCGGCACGCTGGCTTCCAGCTTCCTGGCCGGCGCATGACGCCCGAGACCGTCATGGACCTCGGGCAGCAGGCGCTGTGGATCACGGTGCTGCTGGGGGCGCCGCTGCTGGGGGCGGCGCTGGTGGTGGGCGTGCTGATCGGCATGCTGCAGGCGGCCACGCAGATCAACGAGATGACGCTGAGCTTCGTGCCCAAGCTCGGCGTGCTGGTGCTGACGCTGCTGCTGGCCGGCGGCTGGATGCTGCGGACGCTGGTCGGCTACACCGAGCGCCTGATCACGGGCATTCCCGGGCTGCTGCAGTAGCCGACCGATGACGCTGACGCCCGCCGAGATCAACGCCTGGCTGGCGCTCTACCTGCTGCCGCTGGCCCGCATCGGCGGGTTGCTGATGGTGGCGCCGTTCACCGCCGGCGCCTACGTGCCGGTGCGGGTGCGGCTGATGCTGGCGCTGGCGATCACCGCCGCGATCGTGCCGGCGCTGCCGGCCGACGTGCTCGGCGCAGCGCCGGCTGCGCTGCCCGCGCTGCTGCTGGCACTGGCCCAGCAGCTGTTGCTCGGCGTCGCCATGGGCTTCGTGCTGCAACTGGTGTTCAACGCGCTGGTGGTCGCCGGACAGGCGATCGCCATGACCATGGGCCTGGGCTTTGCCACCACCATCGACCCGGCCAATGGCGTCGCCGTACCGGTGCTGAGCCAGTTTCTGCTGATCTTCGGCCTGTTGCTGTTCCTGGCGCTGGATGCGCATCTGGCGCTGATCGGCCTGCTGGGCGAGAGCTTCCGGCTGCTGCCCCTCGACGGCGCCCTGGGCGCAGCGCAGTGGCGGGCGCTGGTCGACTGGGCGGGGCTGCTGTTCGTCGGCGCGGTGCGCATCGCGCTGCCGATGCTGCTGGCACTGCTGGTGGTGAACCTCGCCTTCGGTATCACCAGCCGGGCGGCACCGACGCTGAACCTGTTCGCCATCGGCTTCCCGGTCTCGCTCCTGCTCGGCATCGTGATTCTGCTCATCGGCCTGCCGAGTGTGGCGGAGACCTTTGCGGTGCTGGTCCGGCAGGGGCTCGGCTTCGCCGGTGCCCTGCCGGGGGCGCAGGTCGATGGCTGAGAGCGAAAGCGGTCAGGAGCGCACCGAACAGCCGACGCCGCGGCGGCTGCAGCAGGCGCGGGACAAGGGGCAGGTCGCGCGCTCGCGCGAGCTGGCGTCCGCGGCGGTCGTCACGGCTGGCGCCGGCGGATTGGCGCTGTTCGGCCCGGCGCTGGCCGAGGGCCTCGCCGCCGGCATGCGCGAGGCACTGCTGCGGGCCGGCGAGCCGGCGGGGCAGACGCGCCTGGCGCTCGCGCTGGGGGAGGGCATCGGGCCGCTGCTGCTGCCGATGCTGGCGTTGCTGGGCCTGCTGGTGGTGGTGGCCATCGGTGCCAGCGTCGCCATCGGTGGCCTCGCCGTCAGCGGCAAGGCGCTGGCGCCCAAGCCCGACAAGCTCAATCCGGTCGCCGGCCTCAAGCGCATCTTCGCAGTGCGCGGGCTGGTGGAACTGCTGAAGGCATTGGGCAAGTTCGCGATCGTCGGTTCCGTGGCGGTGGCCGTGCTGTGGTCGCTGCACGAGCGGGTACTGCTGCTCGGCCGGCTGGAGCTCGAGCCCGGCGCGGCGGCAGCCGCGTCGCTGTTCGCGCTCGCCTTCGCGGCCATCGCCGCCGGGCTGTGGCTGATCGCGGCACTGGACGTGCCCTACCAGCTGTGGGAGCACGGCCGCCAGCTGCGCATGACGCGCCAGGAAGTGCGTGATGAGCTCAAGGAGACCGAGGGCCGTCCGGAGGTGAAGGCGCGCATCCGCGGCCTGCAGCGTGAGCTCTCGCAGCGGCGCATGCTCGAGGCGGTGCCGGCCGCGGCAGCGGTGATCGTCAATCCGGTGCACGTGGCGGTGGCGCTGCGCTATGAGGCCGACATGGCCGCGCCGGAGGTGGTGGCGAAGGGGCGGGGCGAGGTGGCGCTGAAGATCCGCGAGCTGGCGCGCAGCCATCGGGTGCCGATCGTCAGTGCGCCGCCGCTGGCGCGGGCGCTGTACCGGCAGGTGGAGCTCGGCGAGCGCATCCCGGCCGGACTGTACGTCGCCGTCGCGCAGATCCTTGCCTATGTCCATCAGCTGCGTGTGGCCCGCCGCGCCCGCCGGCGCCCGCCGGCGCTGCCCCGCCCGCAGTTGCCCGCCGTCTATGCCGAGGCCGCCCGCGAACTGGAGGACTGATCCATGGCCGCTCCCGAACCCGCACGCGGCCTCGCCGCGCCCGCCCCGCCCGGACTGCTGAGCACGCTGCGCCAGCTGGCCGGCAGCGGTCTCGGCGCGCCGGCGCTGGTGGTGATGATGCTGGCGATGATGGTGGTGCCGCTGCCGCCGCTGGCACTGGATGCGCTGTTCACCTTCAACATCACGCTGGCGCTGGTCGTGCTGCTGGCGACGATCTATGTGCTGCGCCCGCTGGAGCTGGGCGTGTTCCCCTCGGTGCTGCTGATCGCCACGCTGCTGCGTCTGGCGCTGAACGTCGCTTCCACCCGCGTGGTGCTGCTGTATGGGCATCAGGGGCCGGGTGCGGCGGGCGAGGTGATCGAGTCGTTCGGCCAGTTCGTGATCGGCGGCAACTACGCGGTCGGTCTCATCATCTTCGCCATCCTGATGATCATCAACTTCGTCGTCGTCACCAAGGGCGCGGGGCGGATCTCCGAGGTGAGCGCGCGTTTCACCCTGGATGCGCTGCCGGGCAAGCAGATGGCGATCGACGCGGACGTCAACGCCGGGCTGATCAGCCAGGAGCAGGCGCGCCGCCAGCGTGAGGAGGTGCGCCAGGAGGCGGACTTCTACGGCTCGATGGATGGTGCCAGCAAGTTCGTGCGCGGCGATGCGATCGCCGGCGTGCTGATTCTGTTCATCAACCTGATCGGCGGCCTGGCCATCGGCCTGCTGCAGCACGACCTGGCCCTGACGGTGGCGCTGGAGAACTACGCGCTGCTGACCATCGGCGACGGGCTGGTGGCGCAGATTCCCTCGCTGGTGCTTTCGACCGCGGCGGCGATCATCGTCACGCGCATGTCGACGGCCGAGGACATGGGGCAGCAGGTCATCGGCCAGCTGTTCGACCAGCCCAAGGCGCTGCTGGTGGCCGGCACGGTGCTCACGCTACTCGGGCTGGTGCCGGGAATGCCGAACCTGATCTTCCTGACGCTGGGCGGGGGCTGCGTGGCGCTCGCGCAGTGGCATCGCCGGCGGCGCGCGGTGGCTGCCGAACCCACCGCCGCGCCGCATGCCGAGGCGGCGGCCGAGCCTGCCGGTGAGCTGCGCGATCTCGGCTGGGAGGACCTGGCGCCGGTGGACATGTTGGGGCTGGAGATCGGCTACCGGCTGATCCCGCTGGTGGACGTGCAGCAGGGCGGCGACCTGATGAAGCGCATCCGCGGCGTGCGCAAGAAGCTCACGCAGGAGCTCGGCTTCCTGATCCCGGCCGTGCACATCCGCGACAACCTGGAGCTGGCACCGGCGAGCTACCGCATCAGCCTGAAGGGCGTGATGCTGGGTGAGGCGGAGGTCTTCCCCGAGCGCGAGATGGCCATCGATCCGGGCCAGACCGTCGGTTCGTTGACGGGTATCGATGCCCGCGAGCCGGCGTTCGGCCTGCGGGCGGTGTGGATCGAGCCGCGCCAGCGCGAGCATGCCCAGAGCCTGGGCTACACGGTGGTCGATGCCGGCACCGTGATCACCACCCATCTGAGCCATCTGATCACGCAGCACGCGCACGAGCTGCTGGGCCACGAGGAGGTCCAGCAGCTGCTGGACGTGCTGGCACGGCGGGCGCCCAAGCTGGTGGAGAACCTGATTCCGGACACCGTGCCGCTCGGCAGCGTGGTCCAGGTGCTGCAGCAGCTGCTGGCCGAGCAGGTGCCGATCCGCGACATCCGCTCGATCGCCGAGGCGCTGGCGATCCACGGCAGCCCGAGTCAAGAACCCGGCGATCTGACCGCAGCGGTACGCGCCGCGCTGGGCCGGCAGATCGTTCAGCACATCAGTCCTGCCGCGGAAGAACTGCCGGTCATGACGCTCGACCCGCAACTGGAACAGTTGTTGCAACAGGGCATGCAGGCAGGCGCTGGACCGGCGCTGGAGCCGACCCTGGCGGACCGGTTGATGTCCGCGGTCGGCGAGGCGGCCCAGCGCCAGCAGGCGGAAGGCAGACCGGCGGTGCTGTTGGTCGGGCCGCAGCTGCGGGCGCCGTTGGCCCGGGTGCTGCGCAGCCAGATCCCGGAGCTGCACGTGCTCGCCTACACCGAGGTACCGGACGACAAGCAGATCCGGCTGGTCAGCACCGTCGGCCAATGATCGACACCGCCGGCGCAGACCGAGCGGGTGAGGGGGACTCGAGATGAAGATAAGGCGCTTTTTCGCCGCCGACATGCGCAGTGCGCTGCGCCAGGTGCGCACGGCGCACGGGGCCGAGGCAGTGATCCTCTCCAGCCGGGCCTGTGAGGGCGGGGTGGAGATCATCTCCGCGATCGACTACGACGAGGCGCTGGTGCGCCAGGCGGCCGGCGAAGCCGGCCAGGACGAGGACGAACTTGCCTGGGTGGCGGCCGCGGTCGACGGCGCGGCACCGCCGCCGGTGGGTACGGCCGGCGCCGCGGCGCCGCCGGTGGCCGCCGCCGGTGCCGAGGTGCAGGCACAGCTCGATGCGGTGCGCGACCTGTTCGAGGTGGAGCTCACCCGCCTGCGGCGAGACCTGCTGGGTCGGCGCGAGCCGCGCCGGGGCCTCGGCGTCCGTGAGTTGGAGCGACTGGGCTTGACGCCCGAGGCGGCGCTGGTGCTGTCGCAGCGCCTGCCGGCCCGGCTGGAGACCCGCCATGCGCCGGCGCTGGCGGCCCGTGCGCTGGCCGAGGCGCTGCCGATCGCGCCGCAGGACCCGGCGCTCGAAGGCGGCATTCTGGCGGTCGTCGGCACCACCGGCGTCGGCAAGACGACCACGATCGCCAAGCTCGCCGCCCGTTGCGCCCGCCGCCACGGCGCCGATTCACTCGCCCTGATCAGCACCGACGCCTACCGGATCGGCGCTCACGACCAGCTCGCCACCTACGCCCGCATCCTCGGCGTGCCGATCCGGCAGACCGAGACGGCCGAGCAGCTGCGCCAGGCGCTGCGGGCCTTCGATGGCCGGCGACTGATCCTGATCGACAGCCCCGGCGTGGGCTATCGCGACCGCGAACTCGCCGCCCGCCTGCAGCTGCTGGCGGCGGCCTCCGGACGGCTGCGCATTCAGCTGGCGCTGTCGGCCTCGGCCGATGGGCCGGTGCTGCGCGAGACCATTCGGGCCTTCCGTGGCCGAGCGCTGGACGCGGCGATCATCACCAAGCTCGATGAGGCCGCGAGCCTCGGGCCGATCCTCTCCGAGCTGCTGCGGGCGAAGCTGCCGATCAGTTATCTGACCAATGGTCAGCGAGTGCCGGAGGATCTGCTGCGGGCCAGCCGGCACAATGTACTGCTGCAAACGGTACGTCTGGCGCGGCCGGCGGCCGCCAACGACGACACCGGCCGGCGCGCCGCCGGCGCGGCGGCGCGATGATGGCGCTGGATCAGGCCGCCGGACTGCGGCGGGAGAGTCCGGCACCGGTCCGCGTGCTGGCCGTGACCAGCGGCAAGGGCGGCGTCGGCAAGACCAGCGTGTCGATCAATCTGGCCGCCGCCTTCGGCGAGCGGGGCCAGCGGGTGCTGCTGCTGGATGCGGATTTCGGCCTGGCCAACGTGGACGTGATGCTCGGCCTGCAGCCGAGCCGCAATCTCAGCCATGTGCTGCGGGGCGAATGTGATCTGGCCGACGTGCTCGTGCCGGCCGGGCCCGGCGTGCATGTGGTGCCCGCCGCCTCCGGCATCCAGCACATGGCGCAGCTCAGCATGCCCGAGCAGGCCGGCATCATCCGCGCCTTCAGCGAGCTGGCAATGCCGATCGACGTGCTGCTGGTGGACGTGGCGGCGGGCATCGCCGGCAGCGTGCTGACGCTGGCGGCAGCCGCGCAGGAGGTGCTGGTGGTGGTCTGCGACGAGCCGGCCTCGATCACGGACGCCTATGCGCTGATCAAGGTGATGAGCCGCGACTACGACGTCCACCGCTTCCGGATCATCGCCAATATGGTGCGTAGCCAGCTGGAGGGTCGGCGCCTGTACCGCAAGATCGCCCAGGTGACCGACCGCTTCCTGGACGTCTGCCTGACCTACCAGGGTGGCGTGCCGCACGACGCCTACCTGAAGCGGGCGCTGCAGCAGCAGCGGCCCGTCGTCGATGCCTATCCCAGCAGTCCTGCCGCCAAGGCCTTCCGGCAGCTCGCCGTGGATGCGGAAGGTTGGACGCTGCCCGAGGGGGCGAGAGGGAACCTGGAGTTTTTCGCCGAACGCCTCGTCGGAGGCGCAGCCCGGCCGATGGAGACGATATAACAATGCAAGCACAACTCGCGTATTCCAACTCCCGGCAGGACACGCTCGACCAGCTCGTGCTCGGCCATGCCGGCCTGGTCAAGCGTATCGCCCAGCACCTGATCGCCCGTCTGCCGGCGAGCGTGCAGCTGGACGATCTGATTCAGGCCGGGATGCTGGGGCTGATCGAGGCCGCCCGCAACTATGACGCCTCGCATGGTGCCAGCTTCGAGACCTACGCCGGCATCCGCATCCGCGGCGCCATCCTCGACGAGACGCGCAAGAGCGACTGGACGCCGCGCTCGGTGCACCGCAAGGCCCGCGAGATGACCGAGACCGTGCGCCGGCTGGAGCACGAGCGCGGCCGGGTGGCCGAGCCGCAGGAAGTGGCGGCGGCCATGAACATCAGCATGAGCGACTATCACGCCATCGTCACCGATGCCGCGGGCAGCCGGGTGCTGAGCCTGGATCAGCCCGAGAGCGGCGTGCGTGAACTCGGCGACATCCCGAGCGTCACCAACGATGATCCCTTCGCCCATGTGGAGGACGATCACTTTCGGCAGGCGCTGGTGGCGGTGATCGATCATCTGCCAGAGAAGGAGCGGCTGGTGATGTCGCTCTACTACGAGCGCGAGCTCAACCTGCGCGAGATCGGCGAGATCCTCGGCGTCAGCGAGTCGCGCATCTGCCAGATCCACGGTCAGGCGCTGGTACGCATCCGCGCCCGCATGCGGGACTGGCTGAGCGGCGAGTCCGGCTGAGATGGCCACCCGGCCGGTGTCGCCGCCCGCGCCGCCGGCGCCCGTGCGCCGGCCGCAGGACCGCGAGCGCCAGCCGGCCCGCCACCCCCCGGCCCGTCGCGATCGGCCGGATCGGCAGCCGCCGGCGCCGCGCCCCGGCGGCGTCGACGAGTTCGCCCGGAGCAAGCGATGATGCCGCTGCTCATCGGCTTGAATCTCGTGCTGCTGGTGGCCGGCATGCTGCTCGGCATTCATCTGCTCTACCAGAGCCGCCGGCTGGCGGCGGCGTGGCGCGTGGCCCTGGAGGCCGAACGGCAGGCCGGCATGCAGTTGGCCACCCAGCTGGCCCTGCTCGCCTCGCAGCTCGATCAGACCCTGCAGGCCGCCGAGCCGGCGCCGGCGCCGGCGCCGGCTGGCGGTGGCATCGAACAGGCCATCCGGATGGCGGGCGAGGGCGCCGGGGCGGCCGCCATCACCCGCAACTGCGGTTTGTCCCGTGCCGAGGCCGAGTTGCTCGTGCGCATCCACGGCCGCGCCAGCGCATGATCCTGTCCGCCCGAGGGCGCCGCCTCGTGTGGCGCTACCTCGTGCCGGCGCTGCTGCTGGCGGCGGGCGCGTCCGCCGCCCCGGCGCCGGTCGCCGGCTCGCCCCCCGTCACGGCCGCCGTACAGGCCGAGCAGGCAGCCATCGACTGGTTGCGGGCCCAGCTCGGGCCGGACGGCACGTTCACTGTGCAGCCGCTGGATCGGCGGCTGCGTCTGTCGTCCTGTGCCGAGCCGCCGAAGGTCGGCCTGGGTCCCGGATCCCGCCTGGCCGCGCACACCACGTTGCAGGTCCACTGCGCCGCCGGGCCGCAGCGCTGGCGGCTGTACCTGCGGGCCGAGACGGTCCGGCAGCTCCAGGTGCCGGTGACGCGCCGCGCGCTCGCGCAGGGTCATCTTCTGACGCGGGACGACCTGCGACTGGAACGACTGGCACTGCAGCAGGCGCAGGAGGTGGAGGTCGATCCGGCAGCACTGGTGGGCCGGCGCCTGGCGCGACCGCTTGCCGCCGGCCAGCCGGTGCCGCCGAGCGCGTTGGGCGTGGAGTACGCCGTGCGGCAGGGCGAGGAGGTCGTGCTGCTGGCCGGTCTGGCCGGCACCCAGATCCGTACCGTCGGTCTGGCGCTCGCCAACGCCCGGGCGGGGCAGCGCGTGCGGGTACGCAACGTTCGCTCCGGACGTGTCATCGAGGGCGTCGCGCGGCAGGAGGGGGTGGTGGAGATCCTGCTCTAACGCGGCATGCCGCCAGTATCTTGACGGCAGCCGCTCGTCGGCGCACTGTCAAGACGTCAATAATCCGGCCGATTCTCCGGGGCATCTGGAGACATCATCCCCGTGATTCGTGGAGGAGCATGCATGACGGACATCCGCACAATGCCGCCCATCGTCCCGTCCGACCCGCGCGTATCGCCGGGCGCGGCGCCGCAGCAGGAGACGGCACCTGCCGCCGCTCGTGCGGCGGGCGCAGGTGCCGATGAGGTGCAACTGACCGACGAGGGGCGTCTGATGCAGCGTCTTGAAAATGCCGTGCGCCAGGCACCGGAGGTCGATCAGGCGCGGGTCGAGCAGATCCAGCGGCAGATCGCCGAGGGGACCTACGCCGCGGATGCCGGACGAATCGCCGATCGCCTGATCAGCGCCGAGCGCGAGAAGCCCGGTGGCTGAGGTCGCCGCCGGCCTGGCGCCGGTGCTCGACCTCGCCGAGCGGCTTGCGGCGCTGCGGTCCGAGGGCGCGGATGCGGCCGAGGTGGACACGGTGCCGGCACGCTGGCAGCAGCGTCTGGAATTGGCCAGCGCGCTGCAGCGGGCACTGCAGCAGCTGGAGGCCGAGTGGGCCAGGACCGGCGTGGATGCGCGCGCTGCGCTCGCCGACGCCGGCCCGGGCTCGCCCGAAGCGCGGCTGGTCATGCTGCTGGATCGCTGCCGTCGCCAGCACCACGCGGCGGCCGAATCGCTGCGGCTGCGCCGTGCGCGCGTGAGCGCCGCACTGGACGTACTGACCGGCGCCCGCAGCCTGTGCTACGGCGGTCAGGGAGAACTGCAGGGGGTGGCCGGCGGCGGGTCGCGCGGCGCCGCCTAGGTCGCCGACTGACTCAACCGGCGGTCGCGATGACCTGCCCCGCGCTCAGCGTGTTCTCGTTCCGGCGTCCTGCAGTGAAGTCCGCCACGTTGCGCAGGGTCGTCTCGGCGATGGTGGTCATCGCCTCATGCGTAAAGAACGCCTGATGACCGGTGATCAGGACGTTGGGAAAGCCGAGCAGACGCATGAAGATATCGTCGTCGATGATCTCATCGCTCAGGTTCTGGAAGTACAGGTGGCTTTCCTCCTCGTAGACATCGAGCCCGACCGCGGCGAGACGGCGGGCCTTCAGCGCGCCGATCAGGGCCGTGGCATCGACCAGGGCGCCCCGGCTCGTGTTGATCAGCATGCTGCCGGGCCGCATGCGGGCGAGTGCCGCGGCATCGATCAGATGATGAGTCTGCGGCGTCAACGGCACGTGTAGCGTGACGATGTCCGCCTCGCCCAGGGCCTGTTCCAGCGGCACGTAGGCACAGCCGAGCTCGGTCAGGGCCGGGTCCGGCTGCTGGTCGGTCGCGAGCACGCGGCAGCCGAAGCCGAGCAGGATCCTGGCGGTGGCCGCGCCGATTTTGCCGGTGCCGATCACGGCGACGGTCTTGCCGTTCATGTCGAAGCCCATCAGCCCGTCGAGCAGGAAGTTGCCCTCGCGTACGCGGGCATAGGCTTTGTGGATGCGGCGGTTCAGCGACAGCATGAGCCCGACAGCGAACTCGGCCACCGAGTGGGGCGAGTAGTGCGAGACGCGCATGACGGTGAGGCCGAGCGCGTCGGCACGGGGGAGGTCGACGTTGTTGAACCCGGTGGCCCGCAGCACGATCAGCCGCACCCCGAGCGCCGCCAGCCGCTCGAGCACCTCGGCTCGCAGGTCATCGTCGACGAAGCAACAGACGCCCGTGCTGCCCTGGGCCAGGGCCGCGGTATCGAGGTTCAGCCGCGTCTCCAGAAACTCGAGCTCATGCTCCGTGGCGAGGCTGGCGCGACCGAGATAATCGCGGTCGTACGGCCGGGTGCTGTAGACGCAGAGCTTCATCGTGTGCCCTCCAGTTCGAAGATCTCGATGAATGTGCTGGCGCGCGGGTTGTGCCGGGAGGCGCCGTGGGTCATGACGACCTTGCCCGCGTGGATGCCACGATCGATACACCAGCCGGTGACTTCGCCGCGCCAGTGATGGTCGCCGGTCTGCAGCTGTACCGGATAGACGCCCGAGGAGAAGCACAGCTGCTGACAGGTGCGGGCATGCTCGCTGAAGGCGACGATCCAGCAGGGCAGCTTGAAGCTCGACAGCCGCCGCGGCGTGGCGCCGCTCTCGGTGGGCGAGACCACCAGCTCTGGCTGCAGCCGCTCGACCGCATCGCAGACATCGGCGGCGATCACATCGGCGATATGCGTCGCCTCGTGCGTCTTGATCCGGTTGAGCAGGTCGCGCATGCCGTACTGGGCGCGCCCGCGCTCGGTGTGACGGGCGATCTGCGCCATCATCGCCACGGTGTCGACCGGATACTCACCGATGGCCGATTCCTCCGAGAGCATGACGCAATCGGTGCCGTCGAGGATGGCGTTGGCGACATCGGTCGCCTCCGCACGTGTCGGCCGGCGATTGGCGGTCATCGATTCCAGCATCTGCGTCGCCGTGATGACCGGCTTGCGGGCGAGGTTCGCCAGCCGGATCAGCCGCTTCTGCGTGACCGCGATGCCCTCGATCGGTGTTTCCACGCCCAGATCGCCGCGGGCCACCATGATGCCGTCCGCCTCGCGCAGGATGTCGTCGATGTTCTCTACGGCGGCGGCGCGTTCGATCTTGGCGATCAGGAAGGGCTCGTAGCCCCAGCGGCGGGCCAGATTGCGTGCGGCGGTGATGTCGGCCGCGCGCTGTACGAACGAGACGCTGATGGCGTCGATCTGGGCCTCCAGCGCGAAGCGCAGCAGCTCCTCGTCGGCCGCCGTCAGCGCGCTGTCACCGAGATCCACGCCCGGCAGGTTGACGCCATTGTGCGAGTAGAGCTGGCCGCCGACGCGCACCGTGCAACGCACCTGAGTGCCATCGGTGTGCTCGACCTCCAGCTGGAGGAAGCCGTCGTTGAGGAAGATCGTGTCTCCCGCGGCCAGACGCGCCGACAGGCCGCCGAGATCGAGCGGCAGCGGCGCATCGGCATCGGCCTGCGTCGTGGCCGCGGTATCCAGCACCAGTTGCTGGTCGCGCTGCAGCACGATGGGCGATTCGGCGAGCCGGCCGATGCGCAGCTTCGGCCCCGGCAGGTCGGCCAGGATGGCCAGGCGCCGGCCGCTCTCGGCGGCGGCCTCGCGCAGCGCGGCGATCATCTCCCGGCGGCTGTTGTTGTCGCCGTGGGCCATGTTCAGCCGGGCGACGTTCATGCCGGCATCGAGCAGCGCCCGCAGGGTCTCGGGTTGGCGTGACGCCGGCCCGATGGTGCAGACGATCTTGGTCTTGTGGGCGGGGAAGGCGGCCGTCATGCACTGGTCTCCGCGGGCAGGGCGCCCTCAGAGCATCGCACTGAGCGCCGCCGGCGGTAAACCGTCCGGCGGCGAAGCGCGGGTGACGGCCGTCAGATCTTCTGCAGGACCAGCGTCGCGTTGGTGCCGCCGAAGCCGAAGCTGTTGGACATGATGGTGCGCAACCCGGCACCGTCGACGCGCTCGCGCACGATCGGCAGGCCGGCGGCCTCGGGATCGGGCGTGTCCAGATTGGCGGAGGCGGCGATGAAGTCGTGCTGCAGCATCAGCAGGCAATAGATCGCCTCCTGCACGCCGGCGGCGCCGAGCCCGTGGCCCGTGAGCGACTTGGTGGAGGAGATCGGCGGCACGTCGTCTGCGAACACTTCGCGGATGGCGCCGAGTTCGCGTACATCGCCCACCGGCGTGCTGGTGCCGTGGGTGTTGATGTAATCGACCCCGGCATCGCACTCGGCCAGCGCCTGCCGCATGCAGCGCACGGCGCCCTCGCCGGACGGGGCGACCATGTCGACGCCATCGGAGGTGGCGCCGTAGCCGACCAGCTCGCCGTAGATCGTGGCGCCCCGCTGCTGCGCGTGCTCGAGCTCCTCCAGCACCAGGATGCCGCCGCCGCCGGAGATGACGAAGCCATCCCGGTCCGCGTCGTAGGGCCGCGAGGCGCGCCCGGGTGTGTCGTTGTACTTGCTCGACAGGGCGCCCATGGCGTCGAACATCACCGTCGAGCCCCAGTGGATCTCATCGCCGCCGCCGGCGAACACCACATCCTGCTTGCCGAGCTGGATCAGCTCGGCCGCATTGCCGATGCAATGGGCGCTGGTGGCACAGGCGGAGCCGATGGAGTAGTTCACGCCCTTGATGCCGTTGGCCGTGGCCAGACAGGCGGAGACCGTGTTGGTCATGGTGCGCGGCACCATGTAGGGCCCCACGCGCCGCACGCCCTTCTCGCGCAGCAGATCGGCGGTGGCGATCTGGTTCTCCGAGGAGCCGCCACCGCTGCCGGCGATCAGCCCGATGCGCGGGTTGTCGAGGTCTGCCTTGCTCAGCCGGGCATCGGCCATCGCCTGCTGCATCGCGATGTAGGCGTACGCTGCCGCGTTACCCATGAAGCGCAGCAGCTTGCGATCGATCAACTCGGCCGGCGTCAGCCGGATCGGCCCCCACACCTGGGAGCGAAAGCCCAGCTCGGCGTACTCTTCGTTGCGCTCGATGCCGCTGCGGCCCTGACGTAGCGATTCGAGCACTTCATTGCAGTCATTGCCGATGCTCGAGCAGATCCCCATGCCGGTGATGACGACGCGTCTCATGTAGATCCTCCTACGCTAAAAGCCGTTGCTCGAGGTGAACAGGCCAACGCGCAGATCCTGCGCCTGGTAGATCACCTCGCCATCCACCGCGACTTCACCGTCGGCGATGCCCATCGTCAGCTTCCGCTGGATGATGCGTTTGATATGGACATGGTAAGTCACCAACCGTGCCTGCGGCGTGACCTGGCCGGTGAAGCGGACATCGCCCACGCCCAGGGCGCGGCCGTGACCGAGCCCGCCGAGCCAGCCCAGATGGAAGCCGACCAGCTGCCAGAGCGCATCCAGCCCCAAGCAGCCCGGCATCACCGGATCGCCCTCGAAATGACAGGCGAAAAACCACATCTCCGGCTCGATATCCAGCTCGGCGATCAGTTCCCCTCGGCCGTGCCTGCCGCCCTGATCGGCGATGTGGGTGACGCGGTCGAGCATCAGCATCGGCGGCAGGGGCAGCTGAGGGTTGCCCGGGCCGAACAATTCGCCGTGGGCGCACCGCAGCAGGTCCTCGCGCGTCAGGCTGCTGGGTCTGGCTTGCGCGTCGACGCCGGTCGGCTGACCGTCACGCTCCGATGGTTGCTGCACGTTGTGGACCTGCCCTTCGGCATGGATGGGGTCGGCGGATGATTCCATCTGCGGCAGACGGTTGCAAACCTGCCGCCTCCGCGTCGGATCGGTGGCAAGGCGGGCCGGCCGGCACGGATGCCTCCGCCTGCTTAGGGTGAGAGCCGCTGTCGGTGCCAGTCCGCCGCGACCCGTTCGTAGCGTATCCGGTCGTGCAGACGAGCCTGCCGGCCCTGCCAGAACTCGAACGCGTCCGGGCGCAGCCGCAGCCCGCCCCAGTGCGGCGGCCGGGGCACCGGCCGATCGCGGAAGCGTGCGTCCGCCTCGGCCACCGCATGCGCGAGCGCGGCGCGGTCGGCGATCGGCTGACTCTGCGCCGAGGCCCAGGCGCCGATCTGGCTGGCACGGGGGCGGCCAGCGAAGTAGGCATCCGAAACCGGGGCGGCCAACCGCTCGACCTGACCTTCGATCCGGATCTGCCGGGCCAGCCCGTCCCAGTAGCAGAGCAGTGCGGCCGCGGGATTGGCGGCCAGCTCCACGCCCTTGCGGCTCTCGTAGTTGGTGAAGAAGACCAGGCCCGCGGCATCATGCTGGCGCAGCAGCACTACACGCGCCGAGGGCCGTCCGGCGTCATCGACCGTAGCGAGCACGACGGCATCGGCCTCCTGCGCGGGCACCTGCACACGCTGTGCCCACCACTGCTCGAACAGCGGCCAGGGCGAGGCCGGCAGGTCGGCCTCGTGCTGCAGGGTGGTGGAATCGGGTGGCGCCGACAGCGCAGGGCTCTGGTCCATGCGCCGATTATACCGCGCTGCCCCGATTGACCCGCCAGGCCGTCGAACGTACCGTGACCGCCACCCCCGGCCGTCGCTGCCTGTATGGATCATCCCACGGTTCCCGATGCGGCCCGGCGCGACCTGCTGGTGGCCGAGGATCTCACCTGCATTCGCGACGATCGCGTCCTGTTCGCGGGCCTGTCGCTGCGTGTGGCAGCGGGCGAGGTGCTCCAGATCCAGGGTCCCAACGGCAGCGGCAAGACCAGCCTGCTGCGGATCCTGTGCGGGCTGCTGCAGCGGGAGGCCGGCAGCATTCGCTTCCGCGGCGAGCCCGTCGATCGCTGGGACGCCCAGCTGCGGCGCCAGCTGGCCTATCTCGGTCACCTGACCGGTGTGACCCCGACCCTGACCGCGGCGGAGAACCTGCGCATGTTCGCGGCGCTGCACGCAGCGCGCCTGTCGGCCGCCCAGGCGCTCGAGCGGGTCGGGCTCGCCGGCATGGACGACGTGCTTGCCCGGCACCTTTCGGCCGGCCAGCGCCAGCGGCTGGCG
>JAASSS010000024.1 GCA_021767745.1 Pseudomonadota bacterium | reverse complement strand
CCGCAGTCGCTCTACGCCGACCTGCGGCTGAGCTTCCCGGTGCCGATGGCGCCGGTGATCGACGCGCTGGTGACGCCGGTGCGGGCCCCCGGGCGCAGCCTGCGGCTGCTGGGAGTGGAGCCGGTGGCCGAGCTGGCGCTGCGCGGCGCCCGGCTGTCGGGCGAGAGCACCGATCCGCTCGCCGGCGCGCGCTTCCTGACCGCGCCGGCCCAGGTGCTGGTGCCGGCCGCGCTGGCCGATGCGCTCACGGCCGGGCCGGATGCGGGTGGCCCGCTGCGGCCGGGTGACACGCTGGCGCTGCGTCTGCCTGACCGGGTCGTCGAGGTGGAGGTCGCCGGCGTGCTGCCGGCGCAGGCGCGTGGGCCGCCGCTGGCCGGGCTGCTGTTCATGGACATTGCCGGCGCGCAGCGCCTGCTGGACCTTGGCGATCGCATCAGCCGCATCGATCTGCGCCTGCCGTCCGGCGCGGCGGGCGCGACGCTGGCCGAGGCCATCGCCGCGACCCTGCCGCCCGGGGTGCGGCTGGAGACCACCGGCGCCCGCACCCGGGCGCTGCAGGGGCTGACCGAGGCCTTCGAGTTCAACCTGCGGGCCATGAGCCTGCTGGCGCTCGTGGTCGGCCTGTACCTGATCTACAACACCATGGGCTTCACCGTGGTGCAGCGCCGGCCGCTGTTCGGCACGCTGCGTTTGCTCGGGGTGACTGGCGGCCAGCTGTTTCGCACCCTGCTGCTGGAGGCGGCGCTGCTGGGGCTGGTGGGTACGCTGGTGGGCCTGGGGCTGGGCGTGCTGCTGGCACAGGGCCTGCTCGGGCTGGTCGCCCGCACGATCGACGCGCTTTACTATCCGCTGCCGCTGGCGCAGCTGACGCTGGATCTGCCGACGCTCGCGGCCACGGCGGCGCTGGGCATCGGCGGCGCGGTCGCCGCCGCGATGCTGCCGGCCCGCGAGGCGGCCCGGACCCCGCCCCGGCAGACGCTGGACCGGGCCGCGCTGGAAGCCCGGCTGCGCCGCCGCCTGCCGTGGCTGGCGGCGCTCGGCGTGCCCGTGGCGCTGCTGGCCGTACCACTGCTGGCGTGGCCGGGCACCTCGCTGCTGCCGGCCTACGGCGCGCTGGTGGCCCTGGTGCTGGCGATGAGCCTGTGGGTGCCGTGGCTCAGCTGGCATGCCAGCCGCGGCCTCGCCCGGTTGCTGCCGGTGAACCGCCTGCCCGCGCTGCGGCTCGCGGTGCGGGGGGTGGGTGCGAGTCTCAGCCGCACGGGACTGGCCACCGCCGCGCTGACCCTGGCGCTGGCGACGGCGATGGGGGTGGCGATCATGATCCACAGCTTCCGGCTCAGCGTGGAGACGTGGCTGACGCAGACGCTCAGCGCCGACTTCTACGTCTCGCCGGGTACTGCGGCGCCCCGGGGGGCCTACGTGGACGAGGCGGTGGCCGAGGCCCTGGCGGCGCGCGCCGAGGTGGCGGCGGTGGTGGGCATACGCAACGTGCGCCTGCCGGGGCCCGGCGGCGAGGTCAACGTCACCGGCATCACGCTGGCACCGCCGGTGCGGGACAGCTTCGCGCTGCTGGCCGGACAGGCGGATGCCGCCTTCGCCGCGCTGGCCGACTCCGCCCGCCGCCCGCCGGCCGCGCTGGCCAGCGAGCCGCTGGCCCTGCGCCGGGACCTTGCACCCGGCGATACGGTCGTGGTGACCGGCCGGGCCGGCCCGCAGACGCTGGAGGTGGTCGGTATCTACCGCGACTACGGCTCGGATCAGGGGCGACTGCTGGTGGCGGCGCCGGTGCTGGCGGCGCTGGCCGCGGCGCCCGGCTACAACGGCATCGGCGTCTACGTGCGGCCGGCCGCCTCCACGGCGTCGGTGCTCGCCGCGGCGCGTGCGCTGGCCACGCCGGAGCGCCCGCTGGCGGTGCAGCCCACGCGGGACATCCTGCAGTTTTCGCTGCAGGTCTTCGACCAGACCTTCGCCGTGACCGCCGTGCTGCGCGTGCTGACGCTGGTGATCAGTCTGGTGGGCATCGTCGGCGCGCTGATGGCACTACAGCTGGAGCGGCTGCGGGAGCTGGCGACACTGCGGGCGCTGGGCATGACGCCGGCGCAGATCGGCGGCACGGTGACCCTGCAGACCGTACTGCTCGGCCTGCTGGCCGGCGGATTTGCGCTGCCGACCGGGCTCGCGCTGGCTGCCGTGCTCACCGGCGAGATCAATCGCCGTGCCTTCGGCTGGACCATCGCGTTCGCGCTGCCGGCGCCGGTGCTGCTGCAGACGCTGCTGCTGGCGTTGCTGGCGGCTCTGGTGGCGGCGGTGCTGCCGGCATGGCGGGCGGCGCGCATCCGGCCGGCACTGGCGCTGCGCAGCGAATGAACCGGCGCAGCGTGTGCAGGCGCGGCGCGGCGCTCGGCCTGACGGCGCTGGCCCTCGCGGTCGGACTGGTGCTGGCGTTCGGCGACGGTCCGGGCTCGTTCGGCGGCGCGCTCGGTGGGCCGTCGGCGGGTTCGGGCGAGGGCGGGCAGATCGACCTCAGCCGACTCGGTCAGACGCTCGACCTGACCGGCTACGCCCGCGCGCAGGCACCGGCCGCGCTGCAGTTTCCGCGCGATCATGGCCCGCATCCGGCCTTCGGCAGTGAGTGGTGGTATTACACCGGCAACCTCGTGGCGGCGGACGGGCGCCGGTTCGGTTTCGAGCTCACCTTCTTTCGTGTCTCGCTGGCGCCGCCCTCGGCGGCGGCGGGGCAGGCCTCGGCCTTCGCGACGCATCAGGTCTATATGGCGCACCTGGCGATCACGGACGTGGCCGGGCGCCGCTTCGAGGCTATCGAGCGCTTCGAGCGCCCGGTGCTCGGGCTGGCCGGCGCGCAGGCCGAGCCCTTCCGTGTGTGGCTGCGTGACTGGCAGGCACGGGCGCTGCCCGCCGCCTCGCGGGTGTCCGGGTCACCCTTCCCGCTGCAGTTGCAGGCCGCGCAGGATGGGCTCGGCATCGATCTGCGGCTGGAGAACGACCGGCCGCCGGTGCTGCAGGGCGAGCGTGGTCTCAGCCGCAAGGGCGCGGCGCCGGGCGATGCGTCCTACTACTACTCCTACACCCGGCTGCGGGCACGCGGCACGCTGCGGCTGGGGCAGGCGCAGTTCGCTGTGCAGGGGCTGGCGTGGATGGATCGGGAGTGGAGCACGACCGCCCTCGGCGCGCAGCGCATCGGCTGGGACTGGTTCGCGCTGCAGCTCGACGACGGTGCCGATCTCATGTTCTGCCGCATCCGCCGCGCGGACGGGGCGGCCAACCCGTTCGACTACGGCGTCTGGGTGCGGCCGGATGGCAGCTATCGCGTGCTGGCCGCCGACGAGGTGCAGCTCGCGGTGACCGATCACTGGCGCAGCCCCGCCACCGGCGTGCGCTATCCGGCCGGCTGGCGGCTCACGGTGGGCCCGGCCGCGGCCCGGCTGACCGTGCGCCCGCTGCTGGCCGGGCAGGAACTGGATCTGGCGGTGCGCTATTGGGAAGGTGCCGTGACGACCACGGGCACCGTGGCCGGGCGGCCGGTGGCCGGTCATGGCTACGTCGAGCTGACGGGCTACGATGCAGCGGCGGAGTGAGGCCGGCCCCGCGGCGAGCGAGGGCCTGCCGCCGGGCTGGCCGCTGCGTCCTCGCAATGCTCCGTTCCTGCGCCGGACGCTTTGACCGGCCGGGGCCACGGTGTAGAATCGCCGGCCTGACACGGCGCAGACTTGGTCCGCCGAACGTCTGGGGCCGTAGCTCAGTTGGGAGAGCGTCGCGTTCGCAATGCGAAGGTCGTGGGTTCGACTCCCATCGGCTCCACCACATTCCCGTCCGCAAGCCCGAGGTTGCCGCGCCTGGGCTTGCGCTATAAAGGCGCCTCGAAGGCGCCTTTTTCGTGCCCGTGGCCGCCGCCGATCGTGCCGGTGGGGGGCGCTACGGCCGGCGTGCCGGCCGGCCGGGCGCTCAGCCCTCGTCGCGGCTGATGAGCTTGGAGAACATGCTGTCCGGCTCGTAGAGCAGCGCCAGCCGGCGCTCGTCGAACTCGGCGAAGAACTCGTCCCAGGAGATCTCCTCCAGCGCGTCGTGGTCGGAGTTCGGCGCCTCGGGGAACATGATGCGGACGATACCCGCATCATCCTGCGTGTGGGTGCGCCGCACGGCGGCGGGCCTGCCGCCCTTGTCCTCGGCCCATTTGCGGATGGTGGCGTGATCGGTGGTGGTCTCTGCCATGCGTGCCTCTTGCTGGGAACGGGCCCTGACGGCCCGGATCGGCCATTGGGGCAGCGTCGGCCGCCGCAGGTTCCCCGGCACGAGGCACTGCCATGAACTTCCAGGCCCGATGCGCCTCTACTACGGACGTGCCCGCCGCGTCGAGCGTGGCCATTCCAGCCGAGACCGAACCTCATGGATGAAGCACTTTCCGCCGCGGAGCGCCAGCGCCGACGCGATGCCATCACGCGCATGGATCGGCTGGCCTGGCTGCTGGACGATGCCATCCGCATACCGGTCCTGAACCGGCGGATCGGTCTCGACGGGCTGCTCGGTCTGCTGCCGGTCGGCGGCGATGCGTTGGGCGCGGTGCTCTCGGCGCGACTGTTGTGGGAAGGCTGGCGTCTCGGTGCGCCGCGACGTCTGCAGTTGCGGATGCTCGCGAACATCGGCATCGACTTCGGTATCGGCGTCATTCCGGTGCTGGGCGATCTGTTCGACTTCTACTGGAAGGTCAACCGCCGCAACGAGGCCCTGCTGCGGGACTGGCTGGAACGGACCGCTGGCGCGATGCCGGCCCGCGGGGCCGGCCATCGCGCCCGCAATGCGTGGCTTCTGGGCCTGCTGGCGCTGGGCGTGGTGAGCGGGATTCTGCTGGCCGTCTGAGCACGTGACCGCCGGCGATGGCAGGCTCGTCGCTGTCGGCGCGACGGGCCGGCCATCGGCCATTACCAGAAGAGGAGAGAGCTCATGCCGTTTGCATTGTCGGACATGCAACTGACCAGCACCGCCTTCGAGCACGGCGCCGCCATTCCCAAGCGCCACGTCAAGAACGGTGAGAACCTCTCGCCGCCGCTCGCCTGGGAGCATCCGCCGGCGAAGGCGCAGGGCTATGCCGTGATCTGCCACGATCCGGACGCCCCGCTGGTGAAGGACGCCCGCTACGGCTTCGCGCACTGGGTGCTCTACAACCTGCCGGCCAGCACGACGGCGCTGGAGGAGGGCTGCCGCGTGGGGACCGTGGGAGCCAACGATTTCGGCGACAGCGGCTACGGTGGACCGCAGCCACCGGCAGGCCACGGCGCCCATCACTATTTCTTCTGGGTGCTGGCGCTGGACCGGGAGCTGACGCTGCCGGGCGGGCTCACGCTGTGGCAATTCCTGGAGCGGGCCGAGCCGCACGTGATCGCAATGAACCGCCTGCTGGGAACGTATCGTATCGACTGAGCGCCGCATGACCATTCCGTGACGTCGATCAAGCCGCCGGTTCCCGCCCCCGTCTAACGTTTGCCTGTCGCAACGGGCGGCGAACAGACGCGGGAGAGAGCGATGGACACGAGGCGGTGCATGCAATGGGGCGCCGGCCTGGCGATGCTCGGCGTGGCCGGCGCCGCGCTGGCCTGGGAGCAGGGCGATGTGCTTCTGCGCGCGGGGCCGGCGGCCGTCTGGCCAAACGACGACAGCGGCGAGGTCCGGCCGATCATCGGCGGCGAGGTCGAGGTGGGCGATGGCTATGCCCTCGGGTTGACCGCCGCCTACATGGTGACCGACCGCATCGGCGTGGAGCTGGTGCTGGCGACACCGTTCAAGCACGATCTGGATGCCGACGGGGCGCTGGAAGCGGCGGGCGTGGACGAGGTCGGTTCCATCAAGCATCTGCCGCCGACGCTGAGCGTGCAGTACTACCCGGCGATGCCTGCCGACGTGCCCATGCAGCCCTATGCCGGCATCGGCCTGAACTACACCACGTTCTTCGACGAGGACGCCGACCGGGATCTGGAGGCGGCCGTGGGCTCCACCGATCTGGAGCTGGATGACAGCTGGGGTCTGGCCGCGCAGGTCGGGCTGGACGTGCCGATCGGCGAGCGCTGGCTGGCCAATGTCGCGCTCTGGTATATCGACATCGATACCGAGGCGGAGCTGGCGACGGCCGGAGCCGGGCATCTGGATGTGGATGTCGACATCGACCCGTGGGTCGGCATGATCGGCGTCGGCTACCGCTTCTGATGTCGTGGCGCGCCGACCGGCGGCTTGCCCAGCCGCTGCCGGTCGGCGCCAGCGCCTAGGGCAGTTCCGTCAGCACGGCGTCCAGCGCCCGGCGCGGCTGGGCCTTGGGCACCGTCGCGGGATAGCCGTACCAGAACAGGCCCACCAGCCGCTCGGCCGCCGGATCCACCCCGAGCCGGGGCAGAAAGTCCGGATGACGGGTGACCTCGCCGGTCGTCCATTTCATGCCGATGCCGCGAGCCCACAGCGCCAGCGCGCAGTTCTGCATCGCGCAGCAGCACGCCGCGAAGTTTTCCTCATCGGTCACCGCATCGCGCCCGCGATGGCTGGTGACCAGCAGCCAGCCCGGCATCTGCCGCCAGCGCTGGCGCTTCTTCTCTGCCGCGCCGGCGCCCTTGGCCGCCTCGATCAGCGTGGCATTCAGCGCAATCACGCGCTCGCGCGCCGCGGGCCCGAGCAGGTAGAACCGCCAGGGCTCGGTCAGGTGATGATTGGGCGCCCAGCAGGCCAGGGCGAGCGCCTCGCGGACGAGGCGGACCGGAGGCGGCTGCGATTGGAACAGCGGCACCGTCCGACGAGCGGGGATCAGGGCGTCGAGGACACGCCGCTGGCGGCGCAGGCGCCAGCCGGGGCGCGCAGAGGATCGGATGGGCATGGCGGCGCGCGGAGGTGGTGTCAGCCATCGGCAAGTCTGGGCATTATGACAACCGTGGCATCATTTGCCGAACCGCGCCGCTCCGCGGCCAAGCCCGACTGGACTTTACCAGGAGTCACCGTGACCCACCGCCGCCCCCGGCAGCGTCTGCGCCCCATTGCCGCCTCGCTGCTCTGTCTTTCCCTGCCGCTGTGGCTGGCTGCCTGTGCCACCTCGCCGACCGGGCGCTCGCAATTGCAGCTGCTCTCCGAGCCGCAGCTGGCGGAAATGGGTGAGCAGGCCTACGCGCAGATGCGCGAGCAGGAACAGATCAACACCGATCCGCGCGTGAATCGTTACGTCAAGTGCGTCGCCGACGCCATCGTCGAGGTGGTCGGCCCGCCCGCCGGCGGCGGCAGCTGGGACGTGACGGTGTTCGAGAACGAGGCAGCCAACGCCTTTGCCCTGCCCGGAGGCAACATCGGCGTGTTCACCGGGCTGCTGGAAGTGGCGCAGACGCAGGATCAGCTGGCCGCGGTGATCGGCCACGAGATCGGTCACGTGCTGGCCAGCCATTCCAACGAGCGTGTCTCGCAGCAGATGGTGACCCAGGTCGGCCTCGACGTGGTCAACCAGATCGCCGGCGGGCCGGGGCTCGGCCGTCAGCTCGGCATGGCGGCGCTGGGTCTGGGCGCGCAGGTGGGCGTGCTGCTGCCTTACGGGCGGCTGCAGGAGAGCGAGGCCGACCAGATCGGCCAGGAGCTGATGGCCCGCGCCGGTTTCGATCCGAGTGCCGCCGTGGACCTGTGGCGCAACATGCAGCAGGCCGGTGGCAATGCGCCGCCGGAATTTCTTTCCACCCATCCGTCCGGCGAACGCCGCATCCAGCAGCTGCAATCGCTCACCAGCGATTCCATGACGCTCTACCGCCAGGCGCAGGCGCAGGGACGCAAGCCGAACTGCCGGCGATGAGATCGGTCCCTAGCTAGACAGGGTGCAGCGACCGGATCCGCCGTCGTGTCGCCAGGATCCTGCTGGACACAGCGCAAGGAGGGGTGATGATCGAGGGGCGCAGCTTTTGCCGGCACGTGGTACAGCAGTCGCGGCTGGATGGCCATCTTCACGTCGGCTGGGACAATAGCCTGCCGCCGATCCTCGAGGTGGCACCCGGCGATGAGGTGTTCGTCGACTGTATCGATGCCTCCGGCGGGGTGCTCAACCGAAATTCGGTCGCGGCCGACATCGAGCGGCTGACCCCGGCCGTGGTCAACGCAACCACCGGCCCCATCGCCATCGCTGGCGCCCGCCCCGGTCAGACCCTGGTGGTAGAGATACTTGACTTCATGCCGGGTTGCTGGGGCTGGACGGCTCTGATTCCCGGCTTCGGCCTGCTGGCGGACGAGTTTCCCGAGCCGCGCCTGAACATCTCCCGCCTGCGCGATGGCAGCATCGACTTCGCCGACGGTCTGATCCTGCCGCTGCGTCCGTTCGCCGGCACGATGGGGCTGGCACCGGCACGTCCGGGTCGCCACGACGTGATTCCGCCCCATGCCTCGGGCGGCAACATGGACATCCGTCACCTGGTGGCCAGCACGACCCTGTACCTGCCGATCCAGGTGCCCGATGCGCTGCTCTCGGTCGGCGATACGCACGCCGCCCAGGGCGATGGCGAGGTCTGCGGTACCGCCGTCGAGGCGCCGATGGGCGTGGTGATGCGCTTCAGCCTCAGCGATCGGGGCATCAGCGCGCCGGAGTACTCCCTGCCGCCGTGCGCGAAGGCGCCCGACCCGGTCGGCTATCACGCCACCGTCGGCATGGGCAGCGACCTGCGCGAGGCGGCGCGTGATGCCGTGCGGCGCATGATCGATTGCCTGCAGTCCCGGCACGGTCTGCGGGCCGAGTGCGCCTACATGCTCTGCAGCGTCGCCGGCGACCTGTCCATCAGCGAGATCGTCAACCGGCCGAACTACCTCGTCTCGATGCAGATGCCGCTGTCCATCTTCGGCTGAGCCGGTGAACTTGACGGCGGCGCCACGGATCGAACCGGCCCGGGTGCATTGGCGCCGCGACCGCAAGACGGAGAACCATGGCTGAAGAACAGGCGCAGCAGGTGGCGCGGGCGATCCGGGCCGCGCTGGAACACGACCGGCGGGTGGATCTGCATGATGCCGCCGTAAAGATCACCGGCATGGCCGGCGAAGTCGTCCTGGAAGGCGAGGTGGCCGATGTCGAGGCGCTGCGTGTGGCGCGCTCGGTGGCCCTGGAGGCGGCGGATCAGTGTCGCGTGGCAGATCGCCTGCGCCGCCGGCGCACCGAGACGCTGCCGCCCGATGCCACGGCCGAGCAGGTGCTGCGCCAGCTCGCGAACGAACGCAATCTCGCCCGCTGCGGGCTGGCGGCCGAGGGTGCGCCGCAGGACTGGCGCGGCGCGCGTGATGCCAGCGCCGGCAGGATCGTGGTCGGCGCCGAGGCCGACGGCGTGGTGCGGCTGAGCGGCGAGTTGGAGAGCATGGCGCATGCCCGCCTGGCCGAGGCGCTGACCTGGTGGTGCCCTGCCGTCGCGCGGGTGCAGAACGACCTGGCCGTGGGGTCGCCGGAGGTGGATCTGGACGGTGGGCTGGCCGATTCGCTGCGCCTGATTCTGGAGCTCGATCCGCTGGTGCCGGAAGCGCAGATCGGCGCGAGGGTCAGCAACGGCGTCATCACGCTGGCCGGCCTGGTGGAGACGCCGGCCCAGGCAGCGTTCGCCCGGCGTGACGCCTGGGCGATGAGCGGTGTGCTGGACGTCGTCGACGAATTGCGGATCGGCGATTGATGGCGACGCTGTGGCAGGTGCCGGCGGCCATGCTGCCTGGAGGGCAGCCGTCCACCGAGGCGCCGGCTGCCGACGATGCCGGCGCGCCGGCACCGCAGGCGGAGAGCTTCGCCGACATCGCGCCGCTGCTGCAGGAGACGCTCAGCGCGCTTTGGGTCGACCTCGTCTCACACCTGCCTTTCCTGGTCGCCGGAACGATCCTGCTCGGGCTGACGTGGATCGTCGCTGCCCTCGCCTCGCGCGTACTTGCCAAGGCGTTGGCACGCTCGGATCTTCGCGGCTCGCTACAGGACCTGATCTCGCGTCTGTTCCGCATGGCCATCTGGGCGGCGGGTGTGCTGGTCGTGGCGCTGGTGGTCTTTCCGGGGCTGACGCCGGCGCGGGCGATCGGCGGCCTTGGCCTGCTGTCGATCGCCATCGGTCTCGCCTTCAAGGACATCTTCGAGAACTTCTTCGCCGGCGTGCTGCTGCTGTGGCGCTTTCCCTTCGAGAACGGCGACTACATCGAATGCCAGGGCATCGTCGGCCAGGTCTTGAACGTCACCGTGCGCAATACGCTGATCCGCCGCATGAGCGGCGAGCTGGTCGTGGTGCCGAACTCGACGCTGTTCAAGAACCCGGTGGACGTGCTGACCGACCGCAGCATCCGGCGGGTCACCGTCATGGCCGGCGTCGCCTATGGCGAGCAGGTGCCGGCGGCCAAGCAGGTGATCGAGCAGGCCGTGCGCAGCTGCGAGAGCGTCAATCAGGACGAGCCGGTGCAGATCTTCACCCAGGCCTTCGGCGCCAGCAGCATCGATATCGAGGTGGCCTGGTGGACCGGGGCGCGGCCGGTCGAGATCCGCCGCTCGCGCGATGAGGTGGTCACGGCCATCAAGGGCGCGCTGGACGAGGCCGGCATCGAGATTCCATTCCCCTACCGTACGCTGGTGTTCAAGGAGCCGCTGGCGCTGAGCCGGGAGCAGGACGGCGCGGCCTGAGCGCCTCGCCGGCGGCTTTAAAAGCGGGCTTTACGCCCTATCTTCGAACGCATCATCCGTGTTCGCCGGCGCACCGCCGGTCCGCACGCCACCGACGGCGCCGCCCGCCAGCAGACGGGCGCACTGCCGTCCCGTTCGATGAGAAGGCCATGAACGACACCACGACTCAGACCGATCGGGCATCCTCGGAAATCGTGCAGTCGCCCGGCTCGCGGCTGCCGGACGACGTGCTCATCATCCTGCCCCTGCGGGCCACCGTGCTCTTTCCCGGGCTGGTGATGCCGATCACCGTCGGCCGCCAGGCTTCGATCGCCGCCGCCCAGGAGGCGGCACGCAACCACCGCCGCATCGGCTTCGTGCTGCAGCGCGATCCGGAGCTCGACGAGCCCGGTCCGCAGGATCTGCACGAGGTCGGCACCGTGGGCTCGGTGATGCGGCTCGTCTCCGGCCAGGGCGACAAGCACCATCTGGTCTGCCAGGGCGAGGAGCGGTTTCGCATCCTCGACTTCATCCCCGGCCAGCCCTTCCTGCTCGCCCGCGTGGAGCGACTGCGCGACAGGGTCGGCAACGCCGTGCAGGTCGAGGCGCGGGCCTATCACCTGAAACAGCAGGCGGTAGAGGCGCTGCAGCTGTTGCCGGAGGCCCCCAGCGAGATCATCAACGCCGTGCGTTCGGTGGAAGCGCCCGGTGCGCTGGCCGATCTGGTCGCGGGCTATCTGGACCTGTCGGTCGAGGAAAAGCAGCGCATGCTGGCGCTGCTGGATGTCGGTGCGCGGCTGGAGCAGGTATCCGAGCTGCTCGGTCACCGGCTGGAGGTGCTGCGGCTGTCGCGCCAGATCAGCGAGCAGACCCGGGAGAAGATCGACGAGCGCCAGCGCGAGATCCTGCTGCGCGAACAGCTGCGCACGATCCAGCACGAGCTCGGCGAGGGCGAGGATCGCGGTGCGGAGATCGATGAGCTGCGCGAGGCGATCGAGGCCGCCGGCATGCCCGAGGAGGTGCGCAAGGAGGCGGACAAGGAGCTGCGCCGCCTCGAACGCATGCCGGAGGGCGCGGGTGAACATTCGATCATCCGCACGTATCTGGACTGGCTGATCGAGTTGCCCTGGAGCAAGGGCAGCGAGGAGGCGCTGGAGATCGAGCAGGCCCGCCAGGTGCTGGATGAGGATCACTTCGACCTGGAGAAGGTCAAGCGGCGCATCCTCGAGCATCTGGCCGTGCGCAAGCTCAATCCGGCCGGCAAGAGCCCGATCCTGTGCTTCGTCGGCCCGCCCGGCGTGGGCAAGACCTCGCTCGGCCAGAGCATCGCCCGCGCGATGGGGCGGCAGTTCCAGCGGGTGAGCCTTGGCGGCGTGCACGACGAGGCCGAGATCCGCGGCCATCGGCGCACCTACATCGGCTCGCTGCCGGGCAACATCATCCAGGCGATCCGCAAGGCCGGTACCAACAATCCGGTGATCATGCTGGATGAGATGGACAAGCTCGGCGCCGGCGGCTTCCACGGCGATCCGGCCTCGGCGCTGCTGGAGGTGCTCGATCCGGAGCAGAACGACACCTTCCGCGATAACTATCTCGGCGTGCCCTTCGACCTGTCGCGGGTGATGTTCATCGCCACCGCCAACGTGCTCGACAACATCCCCGGACCGCTGCGGGACCGCATGGAGGTGATCGAACTGCCCGGCTACACCGAGGAGCAGAAGGTCGAGATCGCCGAGCGCTATCTGGTGGCCCGTCAGCGCCGCAACGCCGGTCTCGACGAGGACCAGCTGACGCTCACGCGCGAGGCACTGCGCCGCATCGTCGCCGACTACACGCGCGAGGCCGGGCTGCGCAACCTGGAGCGGGAAATCGGCGCCATTTGCCGCTACGTCGCGGTGCGCATCGCCAGCGGTGAAATCGAGCGGCGCGTGGTGGACGTGGAGTCCCTTGCCGAAATTCTCGGCCCGGTGCGCTACGAGAGCGAACTGGCGATGCGCACCAGTGAGCCGGGCGTGGCCACCGGCCTTGCCTGGACACCGGTCGGCGGCGACATCCTGTTCATCGAGGCCACCCGTTCGCCGGGCAGTGGCAGGCTCATCCTCACCGGTCAGCTCGGCGAGGTCATGAAGGAGAGCGCGCAGGCGGCGCTGACGCTGATCAAGGCGCATGCCGCCGAGTTCGGCGTGGACGGCGAGCCGTTCGATCGTCAGGACATCCACGTGCACGTGCCGGCCGGGGCCATCCCCAAGGACGGGCCGAGTGCCGGCGTGGCGATGTTCACGGCGCTGGTCTCGCTGCTTACCGATCGCACGGTGCGCGCGGACACGGCCATGACCGGCGAGATCACCCTGCGCGGGCTGGTGCTGCCGGTCGGCGGCATCAAGGAGAAGGTGCTGGCCGCGGCGCGCGCGGGTATCCGCCGGGTGATGCTGCCGGCGCGCAACCGCAAGGACTACGACGACATCCCCGAGAACGCGCGCGAGCGGCTGGAGTTCATCTGGCTGGAGCGGGTGGAGGATGCCATCGCCGAGGCACTGGAGCCTGCCGCCGATGTCCGCCGGTCGGCCCGGCCCGCCGCTACCGCCTGAGCAATCGACGACACCGAACGAAGGGGCCCGGGTGGCCCCTTTTTTCATCTTCAGATTCGCCGCCGCGGCGCCGATAGCCTTGCTCGACAAGCTTCGAGTGAAGGATCTTCCATGGCGCGCATCCTCGCCGTCGACGACTCGCCGTCGATGCGTCAGATGGTCTGGTTTGCCCTGCAGCGCGGCGGGCATGAGGTCTTCCAGGCGGAAGATGGCGTAGCCGCGCTCGGCCTGGCGCGCCAGCAGCCGGTCGACCTGGTGCTGAGCGACGTGCACATGCCCCGTATGGATGGCATCGCCCTGGTCGAGGCGCTGCGCCGGCTGCCAGAGCTGCGCTACGTGCCGATGCTGATGCTCACCACCGAGAGCAGCGCGGAGGCCAAGCAACGGGCCAAGGCCGCCGGCGCCACCGGCTGGATCGTCAAGCCCTTCGACCCCGAGCGGTTGCTGACCACGATCTCGCAGGTGCTGGGCTGAGCATGGACGAGGAGCTGCGCCAGATCCTGCAGATCTTCCTGGAGGAGAGCTCGGAGAATCTGGACGTGCTCGAGCAGGGTCTGCTGCGCCTCGAGCAGGGGCCGGCGGCGGGCGAGGAGCTCAACGTCATCTTCCGCGCCGCTCACTCGATCAAGGGTGGAGCGGCGACCTTCGGCCTTGATCCGGTGGCCGAGTTCACGCACGTGATGGAAACCCTGCTCGATCAGCTGCGCAGCGGCCGCCGGCAGGCCGATGCTGCCGTCGTGCGGGTGCTGCTGCAGGCCGTCGACGCCCTGCGAGCGCTGCTGGCCGGCGCCGTGGAGGATGATGCCACCGCGGCGCTGGCCTCGGCTGCCCCGGTGCGGGAGGCGCTGGAGGCCGTTCTGGCCGTCGTGCCCGGCACCGATGCCGCACCGGCCGGCCCCGCCGGCCCTGCCGGCCCGCAGGCCACCGTCGGGGACGAGGCGGCGCCGGCGGGCGAGGATGCCGGCGGCTGGCGCCTGCAGTTTCTGCCGCACCCCGATATCTGGCAGCAGGGCAATGATCCGGCCCGCATCCTGCGCGCGCTCGGCGGCCTCGGCGAGCTGCACCTGCGGGCGGACCTGACGCAGGTGCCATCGCTGGAGGCGCTGGACCCGGCCCAGTGCCACCTCGGCTGGCAGGGCGTGCTGCGGGGCGAGGTGTCACAGGCCCAGATCGAGGAGCTGTTCGACTGGGTGACCGAGCAGTGTGAGCTGCGGCTCGAAGCCCTGGATGCCACGGCGCTCCGGTCGGCACTCGCCGAACTGGATTCATCGGCGACGGGCGAGGCGATGGCCCCGGCTGCCGCGACCGGCAACGCGGCCGATGGCGCCGCCGATCCGGTCGGGCCGGCGCACGAGACGGCCACGCCCCCGGCGCCGCGGGCCGCAGCCGCGGCACCGGCGAGCGTGGCGGGCCGTAGCAGCAACTTCATGCGCGTAAGCACCGAGAAGATCGATGCGCTGCTGAATCTGGTCGGTGAGCTGGTGATCACCCAGTCGATGCTGCAGACCTTCGGCGGTGCGCTCGAAGAGGACGGCAAGAGCGGCATGCGCGACGGGCTGCTGCAGCTGGAGCGGCACACGCGCGAGTTGCAGGAGCGGGTGATGCAGATCCGCATGCTGCCGATCAGTTTCACCTTCAATCGCCTGCCGCGGCTGGTGCACGATCTGTCCGCCAAGCTCGACCGGCAGGTGGAGCTGCGCTTTTCCGGCGAACACACCGAGCTCGACAAGACGGTCCTCGAGCAGCTGGCCGACCCGCTGGTGCACCTGGTGCGCAACGCGCTCGATCACGGGATCGAGGCGCCCGCGGTGCGTGAGGCCAAGGGCAAGGCGCCGACCGGGCTGCTGCATCTGAGCGCCTTCCACGAGGCGGGCAACGTCATCATCCGCATCAGCGACGACGGCAACGGGCTCGATGGCGAGCGCATTCTCGCCAAGGCTCGCGAGCGCGGCCTGATCGAGCCGCAGGAGACGCCGGACGAGACCCAGCTGCACCAGCTGATCTTCCATCCCGGCTTCTCCACCGCCGAGCAGGTGAGCGATGTCTCCGGCCGTGGCGTCGGCATGGACGTGGTCAGCCGCAACATCGTCAGCCTCGGCGGACGCATCGAGGTGCAGTCGAGTCCGGGCGTCGGTACCTCCTTCACCATCCGCCTGCCGCTGACGCTGGCCATCCTCGATGGCCAGCTGATCCGCGTGGGCAGCCAGATCTACGTCGTGCCGCTGCTGGCGATCCTGGAGACCATCCAGCTGCGCGACGCCCAGCTGCGGGCGCCGGTGCAGAACGGAGAGGTCTGCCGCGTGCGTGACGAATACGTGCCGGTGGTGCGTCTGGCGCGACTGCTGGACTGCCGTGAGGCGCAGCCCGAGCCGGCGCAGATGCTGATGATCGTCGAATCCGACGGCCAGCGCATCGGTCTGGCCGTGAACGATCTGCTGAGTCAGCAGCAGGTGGTCATCAAGAGCCTGCAGCACAACTACCGGCACGTCCCCGGCATCGCCGGGGCGACCATTCTCGGCGACGGCCGGGTCGCGCTGATCCTGGACGTCCAGGCGCTGTCGTCGCTGCGCTGTCAGCCGACTCGGCCGCTGGCGCCGGCCGCCCTCGCCTGAATCCGCGGAGCGAATCATGTCCCTGAGCGAACGAGCCCCCGCACCCGACACGGCCCCCGGGCTGACGGCGGTGACCGGCGAGGGCGACCAGTACCTGACCTTCGTGCTCGGCAAGGAGGAATACGGCGTGCCGATCCTCGCCGTGCAGTCCATCCAGGGCTATCGGGAGGTCACGCCGATTCCGAACACGCCCGCTCATGTGCTCGGCGTGATCAACCTGCGCGGCGCGGTCGTGCCGGTGCTGGATCTGCGCCGGCAGTTCGAGCTGCCGGCGCAGTTCGGGCCTACCACCGTGATCATCATCGTGCGGCCGGACGAGGCCTGCGAGCGCGTGGTCGGTCTGGTCGTCGATGCCGTCTCCGATGTCTACCGGCTGCGGCGCGAGGGCATCCAGCCGCCACCCGAGTTCGGCGGCCAGATCGATGCCGCCTGCCTGCAGGGTCTGGTGCCGGTGGACGGCAAGATGATCGTGCTGCTCGAACTCAACGCCCTGATCGGCCAGCAGGCCAGCGCGGCCTCGGTCGCGGCGAGCCTCCTGCACCCGCAGGATTCCCATCTACCCGGGTAACGACCCGCCACGCCAAGAGCGGAAAACCATAATGAACAAGATCCTGGGACGCATGTCACTCAACGTACAGGTCGCCCTGGCCATCCTGCCGGGCATGCTGGCGTTGGCCTACTTCGCTCTCACCACCAACCCGTGGATCGCCGGCATCGTGCTGCTGATGCAGGTAGTCGGCGCCGTGATCGTCAAGAGCTACGTCGGCAATGCCGTCGTCGCCGCGGTTCGGGTCGCCGAGAGCATCGCTGCGGGCGATCTGGACGTGGAGATCCCGGTGCGCGAGGGCCGGGACGAGGGCAGCCGGCTGCTGCGGGCGCTGCATCGCATGCGCGAACGACTGCAGGCCAACGTGGATCAGCTGCAGGCCCAGGCGGCGCAGGGCTTTCGCATTCGCCAGGCGCTCGATGTGGCCAGCGCCAACGTGCTGATCGCCGATGCCGACTACAACATCGTCTACGCCAACCCGGCGCTGGTGGCTACCTTCAGCCGCGCCGAGGCCGACATCCGCCGGGAACTGCCGGACTTCCGGGCCCGCGAGCTGGTCGGCAAGAATATGGACGCCTTCCACAAGAACCCGGCACATCAGCGGGCGATGGCGGCGCAGATGACGGGCAAGCTGAGTTCGCAGCTGAAGCTCGCCGGACACGACTTCAAGTTCATCGCCACGCCGATCATGAACGAGGGCAATCCCCAAGGCGTGGTCGTCGAGTGGTTCGAGCGCACGCAGGAGCTGGAAGTGGAGCGCGAGGTGCAGGCAGTGGTGGATGCCGCCCGCGCCGGCGACCTCTCCGGCCGAGTCTCGCTCGCCGGCAAGTCCGGGTTCTTCCAGACCCTCAGCGAGAGCATCAACGAACTGGTCGGCGGCTGCGAGCAGATCATCGACGACACCCGCCGGGTACTGGGCGCGATCGCGACGGGCGAACTCGGCGAGCGCATCGAGGCCGACTACCAGGGCGCCTTCGCGCAGATGAAAGAAGACGCCAACGCCACGGTGGACAAGCTCACCGAGGTGGTCCGCAAGATCAAGCGCGCCGCCGACTCGATGAACACCGCCGCGGCGAGCAACCTCGCCGGCAATGCCAACCTGAACGAGCGCACCGAGGCGCAGGCGGCGAGCCTGGAGGAGACCTCCGCCAGCATCGAGCAGATCACGGCGATGGTGCAGCAGACGGCGGAAAATGCCGAGCGCGCCAACCAGCTGTCCAGCGATGCCAGCGAGGCCGCCGAGCGCGGCAGCGAGGTGGTGCGCGAGGCGGTGCAGGCGATGGAGGAAATCAGCAAGGCCAGCCGCAGCATCGCCGACATCATCGGGGTGATCGACGAGATCGCCTTCCAGACCAACTTGCTGGCGCTCAACGCCTCGGTCGAGGCAGCGCGTGCCGGCGAGCAGGGCCGCGGTTTCGCCGTGGTCGCCAGCGAGGTGCGCAACCTCGCCGGACGCAGCGCCACCGCCTCGCGGGAGATCCGCGACCTGATCAAGGACAGCGTCGCCAAGGTCGAGAGCGGCACGCGGCTGGTCAATGCCTCGGGCGAGACGCTGGCCGGTTTCGTCTCCACGGTGCGCGAGGTCTCGGGCACGGTCTCGGAAATCAGCGCGGCCAGCCGCGAGCAGGCGAGCGGCATCGAGCAGATCAACACGGCGGTCGCCCGCATGGACGAGATGACACAGCAGAACGCGGCGCTGGTGGAGGAGGGTACGGCTGCCAGCGAGACCATCGGCCGGGAGGCCGAGCTGCTGCGCAGGCTGATCGCCTTCTTCAACGTGTCCGGCGACAGGGCGGCACCAGCCGGTGGCGATCCGGGCGACGAGGGCGAGGGACTG